>CAZWIU010000004.1:54905-77592 GCA_964634105.1 uncultured Bacteroidales bacterium
CCAGAATCCTCCCGCAAAAGCGGGATGCTCTACCTGCTGAGCTCTTGAAGCTTTTTTTTTAAAATGAGCTGCAAAGATAATATGTATTTTATTCCTTTAAAATATTTATTAAACAATTTTAAAGTGAAGTTTATCTTCATCCTTAAACCCAAGAAAATGCAGGAACATTTTAAAGTGATATTACGTATTTATTACTATTCAATTGATTACCATTAAACTCACTATCATGAGACGATTAATCAGATACTTAGTAGTTATTTCTTCACTTCAATTCTATCTAAATTTATGTGCCATTGGACAATATACGGATATAGGAAACTTCGTTGCAGGTGGTACAGAAGATGCTGAGAAATTATTGACGGCATATTTCTCACCTTATCTAAATGGTTTTGGAGCAAGTTTATCGGGGGGTTGGCATACAACTGCCAAACCGCATAAACCTGGTGGATTTGATATTAATATTACCTCGAGTGTTGCTATAGTTCCGGACGAACTTAAAACTTTCGACGTCGATGCACTTGAATTAACAACCTTAGTGCGCGGGAATGGATCTCAGGTATATTCACAGACAGCAGCAGGAGCAAGAGAATCAGGACCAGTAATGAATTATGATATCAGAACTGCAGGAGGCGATATTTTGTATGACACAACTGCTTTTACTATGCCAAAGGGAACTGGTTTTGGTTATGTTCCATCATGTATGATTCAGGCGGGAGTTGGATTATTTAAGGGTACAGAGATTCTTGGAAGATATCTGCCTGACATAGGCTCCGACAATTTTAAAGTTGGCTTTTGGGGTGTAGGCCTAAAGCATGACATTAAACAGTGGATACCAGGACTGAAGAGGGTCCCAATATTAAATATCGCAGCAATGGGAGGTTATACAAAACTTAATGCAAACGTTATTCTAAATGTCGACGCTGCTGACCTGAATATCCAAACACTTTTTCCAGAGAATACATTGTGGGAGAATCAGAAATTGTTGATGAGTTCTAGCAGTTTTACGGGTAACCTTTTGGTTTCGGCAGATCTTCCGGTCATTTGTTTCTATGGGGGTGTTGGATTTGTTACAACGAAAGCAAATTTTAAGTTAGCTGGTGAATATCCAATGATAACGGGTATTAATGAGGCAACTCTTATGCCTGTCGCAGAAAGAGTTACAGATCCTGTTGATATAGAAGTAAAAAATACAGAGGGAACCAGAACAAAGCCACGCCTCAATATTGGTTTCCGGCTGAAAATGGGATTCTTCACTATTCATGCCGACTACACATATGCAAAGTTTAATATGATAACGGCAGGCTTTGGGATCACTTTCAGGTAACTACAATTGCACCTGTTAATGAACTTTAATAAAAATAATTGATTATAGCTTATTAATATCTCGATTCGCGATCAATCTGCTGATTTTGAAAGGGTATTAAAAATCAAAACTCATGCGAATTTCAGGACTTGAATAAAGCATCTCGGCATTTTTATTTAGTCCCCACAGGGCAATAAGTGATAGCCCGGCGCGATCGCCTAAGGGTATTCTTAGACCAAAACCTCCCAGGACAATATCATACCATTTTCGTGGTCTCTCTAATAAAACTCCCGAGCTATCGGCATAAGCTGGACGAATACTAAGCAATTCATTTTCTGCATAAAGGAAAACACTGCCAATATTGATGTTAATGACTTCATTTATATTATTTAGAATAGCGAAGGAGGCAAAATTTCTAATGCCATAAATACTTGATTGATAATTAATAGCACGTATACTCTGGTAAATATATTCTGGTCCAATACCGACCCATAAACGTGGTGTAATTTTATATCCAACAGTGGGTGCAATCTGGATATATGTATAATAACTGAATGACATACCAATATTGCCACCGAAGAATAATCGTGAGCTAACCTCAGGATTTTTTGCTTTTTTTTCTTTTTTAGGTTGTTCCTTATCGTCAGTTACTTCGTTTCCCGGGTAATCATATTGTGAATATGACGAGTAGATCCCTACAAATAACATTGAGTACAGTAAAAGAATCCTGAAAATATTCATACCGAAATTAGTTATGCATTCGTAACACAAATATAAAACCAAAATGTCTGAAAATGCACATGGTCATTAATGATGCCAGGTACGTTAAATATTGTTTATCCAACTTTTGGGTTGAAAATATAACGAAAGAATATAATGCATATTACAGGATGAAAGGCAGATAAAGTATTCACATAGATAGTTTTTCATGCCTATATACTCAGAACTCAATAGCAGTATGAGAAAATTAATTTCAGATAGGCAGGAAGAAACTGATACCAGACCTGGACCATCAATCTGTTATAACCATGTTTGATTCATCATAATCCTTTGGTTCAAGTTGTCCCTTGAGAACTAATAGTCCATTCCAGACCAGGGCGTGCAGTTCATCTTCACCGGGGTATATGACTACAGGGGCAATGAATGAAACCATAGATTTAATGTATTCAACTACCATGGGATTATGCGAAATTCCGCCTGTAAGGATAATTGCATCAACTTCTCCTTTAAGCACTGCGGCAAGACTTCCGATCTCTTTACCTATTTGATATGACATAGCATCCTGAACTTTACGTGCTTTTTCATCACCGTCCTGTGCCATAAGTTCCACCTCATAGGCATTGTTCGTATTGAGATAAGCTACATACCCGCCTTCGCCGGTAATCATTCGTTTAACCTGCTCGAGAGTAACATCCTTTTCAAAACAGTATTTGGCAAGTGCCCCGACAGGTAGCGTGCCTGAACGTTCAGGCGAAAAAGGCCCTTCACCATCAAGTCCCTGGTTAACATCGATAACTTTGCCCTTGCAATGAGCTCCAACTGTTATGCCACCTCCGAGATGGGCAATAATAAGATTCAGATCTTCATAATTATGGTTCATAAGTCGAGCGTATGCACGGGCAGTGGCTTTTTGATTGAGAGCATGAAAGATCGATTTGCGTTTAAACTTAGGATGTCCTGTATATCGGGCAACATCCTGCAGCTCATCAACAACAACCGGATCTGCAATAAATGCCTTGCATCCTGGAATATTTCTGGCAATTTCATCGGCAATCAATGCGCCTAAATTACTTGCATGTTCACCAATTACCTCCGACATCAGATCTTTCTTCATTCGATCGTTGATTCTGTATACTCCCGATTTAATAGGTTTAAGTAAACCACCACGACCTATAACAGCTTCAATCTTACTGATATCAATTTGTGAGTGGGCTAATTCTTCAAGAATATGTTTCCGTCGGTATTCATATTGGTCGGTGATCCTCTTAAAAGACTTCAGTTCCTCTGCAGGATGAAAGATATTTTTTAAAAATATTGGCTTAGATCCCAAATAAACAGCAATCTTCGTGCTGGTTGAACCGGGGTTAATTGCAAGTATTTTATGAAGCATAGATGTAGCTTTTAGTTCAATTTAAATTCATTGCCAGGGCAATAGAATACAACTTACTCTCTTCCGAATCAGCTCTTGAGGTTAAAATAATAGGTGCACTAGCACCGAGTATAACACCGGCTGTTTTTGCACCTCCCATGCAGGTAAAGCTTTTATACAAGACATTCCCGCTCGTGATCTCAGGGACGATGAGTAAATCTGCATCGCCACAAACAATGCTCCTGATGCCTTTATGAGTGGCCGCCTCAGTTGAAACAGCAAGATCTAATGCCAGTGGTCCTTCAAGATAGCACTCAGCAATTTTTGATTTGGCATGAATCTCCACCATATGGGCAGCATCGACTGTCGCCTGCATCTTTGGATTCACTTTCTCGATAGCAGCAAGGAGTGCTACCTTTGGACATACTAATCCCAGATGGTTCAATCCTTTTACAGCATTTTGAACAATCTGGATTTTTTCTTCTTCATTTGGCGCAATATTCAACGCAGCATCACTGAGTGCGATAATTTTATGATAATAGGGTGATTCAAAGAGTGCCAGGTGACTGAGAAGATTGCCAGATGAGATTCCCCTTTCTTCATTTAATACTTCAACAAGTAACGATTTTGTGGTGAGCATACCTTTCATGAGAAGGTCGGCATGACCTTCTCTGATAAGTTTTACAGCCGTAGCGGCAGATTCCTGAACACTTGCCGTATGAACTATTGAATTTATATCCAGTTCGATTGCTGCTTCCTTAGCGTATAAAGCGATTTTTTCCTTATCACCAATAAAAATTGGGGTTATCAGCCCCAATTCATATAATTTTTTAATCGCACGTAGAATATAATCATCTTCAGCAGCAGCAACAGCTAGCCTTTTCTTCTGTTTTATATTTTTTACATTCTCAAGAAGTTCGCTGAGTGTCTTGATCATTTCATTTCTTTTTCATCGTAGATATTATTTCCATCGTATCTTCAGCAATCACCAATTCCTCATTTGTGGGAATAACCATAATTTTCACCTTAGAATTTTCTTTTGAAATAATCCTTTCTTTCGATCGTAATCCGTCATTTTTCTTTTTATCAAGCTCAATCCCAATGAATTCCATATCGGAACAGATTTGTTCTCTGCTTTCGGGACTATTTTCACCAATACCTCCCGCAAAGATTAGAATATCAAGGCCTCCAAGCGCAGCTGCATAAGCACCAACATATTTTTTAATGCGATAATGGTACATATCGAGTGCAAGTTTGGCCCTTGCATTTTCTTTTTCAAAAGCGGCAGCTTCTATTTCGCGCATATCGGAAGAAACTCCGCTGACTCCTAACATACCGCTTTGTTTATTAAATACAGTATTTAATGAATTCAATCCAATCTGCTCTTTATCCATAATAAAAGAAACTACGCCTATATCGAGATCACCCGAGCGTGTTCCCATTATTAAACCTTCGACAGGAGTAAAACCCATTGAGGTATCGACTGAATTACCTTCTTTAATGGCGGCCATAGATGCGCCGTTTCCAAGATGACAAGTAATGATCTTTTGTTTTTTAATATCAACCTGCAAAATTTCGCAGGCGCGTTTTGAAACAAAATAGTGGCTCGTACCATGAAAGCCATACCTGCGGATTTTATATTTATTATAGAGCGAGTAGGGGATAGCATACATATAAGCATATTCAGGAATAGTCTGATGAAAAGCCGTATCAAACACTGCTACTTGTCTGATTCCCGGTATAAGTGCTTTCATTGCTACTATTCCTTTTAAATTAGCCGGATTGTGCAATGGAGCAACCTCACAAAGCTTTTCAATTTCTGCCTGTGCTTTATCGTCAATGAATGCACTGCCTTTAAAGTACTCTCCTCCATGTGCAACGCGATGTCCAACAGCATCTATCTCGTCGAGGTTTTTAATACAACCATGTTTGTTGCTTGTTAGTATGCCTAAAATATACTCAATACCAGTCTGATGATCGATGATCTCTCCTTCGAATAAGGCTTTCTCACCACTTTCTTTTTCAAGTTTAATAAACGATCCTTTTAATCCAACCTTTTCTGCAATTCCCTTTGCCATTAAAACCTTTCGGTCCATGTCGAACAGTTGGTATTTTATTGATGAACTTCCGCAGTTTAATACGAGTACCTTCATAGTATGAAAAAATTAAAGATTAGGAGTTTTTTTCCCTTGTTCATCATATCTGTAAAATCCCTTGCCATTAACACGGCCGAATTGGTTGGCCCGAACCAGGCGCTTTATAATAGGAGAGGCCATATATTTTCTATCTCCGAATTCGTAGTAGAGATTTTCCATCCAGCGAATTACCTTGTCAAGTCCTATTCTGTCAGCGGTTTCAAAAGGTCCCAGTGTGAGCCCGAGACCTGTACGCATCGTTTTATCAATATCTTCAAGTGTTCCAACACGTTCTAAGAGTACCTGACAGGCTTCATTAAGGAGAACAACAAATATCCGAACGCTTATTAAGCCAGGTGATTCCTGGACTGATATTGCGTCTTTCCCAAGCATTCTAACGAACTGACATATTTTTTCAAATACTTCATCAGACGTGTAAAGTCCTCTGACAACTTCAACCATCTTTGCATTAGGGACGTTAGCGAGAAAATGAAGGCTTACACAGCGCTCATTATGTTCGAGTTCGGAAGCAAGTTCTGTGATAACAATAGTTGTAGAATTAGATGCAATTATACATTCTTTTGAAACATATTTTTCAACATTTTTAAAGACTTCTTTTCGGACCGATACTCTTCTTTCACGTGTTTTTGAACGTATTGATTCAATAACAAGATCACAATTCTTCAGGTGCTCATACCCAACGTATCCATGAATGCGGGAAAGAATGGCTCGCTTTTCTCCTGTAGTCATACCCCAATGTTCAATCATTGTATCAAGCTCTGTCTCTATCTTTGTCATAGCCTGATTTATTTTATCTTCTGATAACTCAATAAAAATCACTTCAAGTTCTTTCTGACTGATCATTAGCGCAATATGCTGACCAGCTGTGCCACACCCAACAATTCCAACCCTGGAAAAAAGTTGTTTTGGTCTGTCCTTCTTACTTAGGCCGTATTTTTCTATTGGCTCGACAATTACGTTTGACATTGCTTTCTTTCTTTGAAATATAGTAGTTAAAATTATAGATTATGTTTTCAATTAATTACAAATAAAATCCTTTACATATATAGGTTTGCACAATTACCATTAAATTAAACAACAATCCGCTAATATGCAAACGTGGACAATTTATTTCTTATTTCGCTGCAGCCTGATTTGAAGTGATCGCGACAAGATTCACTATATCGGCCACTGAACATCCCCTCGATAAATCATTTATTGGTGCCGCCATACCCTGTAAAATTGGACCTACAGCCTCTGCCTTAGCCAGTCGTTGAACCAGTTTATAGGCAATATTTCCGCTTTCGAGCGACGGAAATATTAGTACATTGGCATGTCCTGCGATTTTGCTGCCAGGAGCTTTCTTTTGTCCAATTGATTCTACGATAGCAGCATCGGCCTGAAACTCACCTTCGATCTGAAGTGATGGTTCTGCTTTCTGAGCAAGTTCTGTGGCAATTCTGACTTTATCAACCATTTCATGTTCGGCACTGCCTTTTGTTGAGAAACTTAACATGGCTATTCTGGGCTCAAATCCTGCAATAGCTCGTGTAGTTTTGGCAGTAGCAATGGCGATTTCCGAAAGCTCCTGAGCCGTCGGATTCGGATGTACAGCGCAGTCGGCAAATACCATGATACCATTTTCGCCATAGCTTTTATCATTTAGAAACATAAGAAATGCGCCTGAAACCACACTGATTCCTGGCAGGGTTTTTACATACTGAAAAGCCGGACGAAGCACATTACCGGTAGCATTTTCAGCGCCGGCCACTTCACCGTCAGCATCTCCATTCTTTATCATTATGGTGGCGAGGTATAGCGGATTTTGTAGTTGCTCTATGGCCTGTTCTCTTGTTAATCCTTTTGCTTTTCGAAGCTCCAGCATCAGGTTGATGTACTCTTCGGATTTTGGATTATTTTCAGGATCAACGATAGTTGCTTCGTCAATATGATTTAAGTTGAATTTCGCTGCAAATTCTTTTAATTTATCTGGATTCCCTATAAGGATAATTTTTGCCAACTTCTCAGCAAGTATAATGTCTGCAGCTTGTATAGTACGCTCTTCAAAACTTTCCGGCAGGACAATACGTTGCTGATACTTTTTAGCATTTTCTTTAATAGACTTTAATAAATTCATTGTAAATCAGAATTTTAAATATATTTCTAATCTTCGCTAAATTTAGAAAAAAAATATCAGTTCTCTTTACCTTGGGATGAATGATATTCATCATATTTTCCAGGATATGATTCGATATGATCCCAACGATAACGAAATTTATTTTAAATCACAAACCAATTATGATCAGTGGCATTTACTTTTAGCTGTGCAGGTTATGACATTTATTACCGTCATGATATGCGTTCCTGATCAGCAGCCAGGAAAAGTTTGTTAATACAGATGTATTACCCGAATTGGTAAATTACATAACCAAGCAGGTCTTTACAACCTTTGAATGTTAATATGAGGAGAAATATCAAAACCAATAGTATTGAGAACCTAAATCAAGAACACAAACAAACGCGTAATAAAACAAAATGTATCATTCGATTACAACCGCTGTCACTAGGTTGATGTAGTTATTGATTAAAGGATAATTCTTCTTCATTCAATTGTATTAAGAAAAAACTGCCTTTCTATTAAGAAAGGCAGTTGAATAAAGTTATTAATTATTAGAATTAAACAGATTATTTGGCAGTAGCAACCGAGTCACCAATATGTTGAGCAAGGAATCTTTCCATAGCCCGATAAAAATCGAACCTGTTTTCTTCATTGCGGAAGCCATGGCCCTCATTATCCTTTACCATGTATTCAACAGTAATACCACGAGCCTTTAATGCTTCAACCATTTGATCTGATTCAGCCTTGTTAACTCTTGGATCGTTTGCTCCCTGAGCTATGAATAGTGGAGCTACAATTTTATCGGCATGAAATACAGGCGAAACCTCTGCAAGCCATAGACTGTCTTCGACAGGATTACCAACAAGTTCATAAAATTGCTGACGCATAGGTTCCCAGTAAGGAGGAATTGTATTCATAAAAGTGAACATATTGGATACTCCAACATAATCAACACCACAAGCATACAGTTCAGGCGTAAGTGTCAGGCCGGCAAGAACTGCATAACCGCCATAGCTGCCGCCATAAATAGCGATTCGCTTTGGATCGGCAATTCCTTTATTAATAAGCCACTGGACCCCATCCGATATATCATTTTGCATAGCTCGTCCCCATTGTCTTACAGATTTAAGCCAGAACTCTTTTCCATAACCGGTTGACCCTCTGAAATTCATTTGAAGAACTGCATAGCCACGATTAGCAAGAAATTGAACTTCAGGATCAAAGCCCCAGTAGTCGCGTGCCCAGGGTCCTCCATGTGGAAACATGACCACCGGTAATTTTTTAGCTTTATAGCCTTTCGGAAGTGTCAGGTATCCATGAATGGTCAGACTATCGCGAGTAACGTAGGTAATGGGTTGCATCGGAGCAAGCTGATCTTCGTTCAACCAGGGACTGATGTCAGCTATTTTAGTTACTTCTTTTGATTCCGCATCGAAGAGATAATAAGCACCTCGGCTTCTGTCACTATAAGTGCGAACAATAAATTTCGTTTCCGCAGTATCTGAGAAAGTAATAGCTATCTCATATCCAGGGAGTTTTGATTGCAGAAATTCATAATGGTCTTTAGCCTGATCATCAAAGAAATGATATTGATCTTTATCCGTGGTATAAAAAGCAGCAGTAATTACTTTACGTTTTTGTGAGTAGGTCAGGCCATCAACATCCACCTCGTTATTTCTGTACAGGTTTTTAACTTCTTTACCTGACTTGGGGTCAAAAATCACTATTTCGTTTTTGTCCCTTCCAATATTCGAGGACACGTAAAGCTGTTTATTATCAAATGTGAAAAATTGGGGGCTGAAGTTTTCCTTCCAGGTTGTAGTTAAAATAGGTTTAAAATCCTCATTTTCATTATCCCGAAACAGGATAGTCTGATTTACACCATCTGTAATTTCAAATGCTACTCTTAACTTACCTTCATGATCCGTTAACCAGCCAACTATTGTACCTGGATTCTCAGCCAGCATGGTTAATTTACCTGAGACTATGTTCAGACGATAAGGATCGAAAACCTGTGGATTTCTTTTATTCAACCCGATTATTATCTCATCCGGAATATCTTTCAGATCGTCGATAATGGTTGTTCGCACACCCGGAAAACAGGTCAGGCACATCGCATTTTCTCCGTTAATGTCTACACCAAAGAGTTTATAATCTTCGTTACCTCCTTCGTCCTTCAGATACAAGATCCGATTACCATTCGCCCAAAAGTAACGAGCGATATCACGATCTTTTTCGAACGTTATTTGTTTCACAGAATCTTCACCTATCTTCTGGATAAAAATATTCATCCTTGACTCCCATGGGGCAGTGTAGGAAATAATATTCCCGTCAGGTGAAATTTGAAAAGAAGCTCTTTCTGGATTTTTAAAGAAATCTTCAAGCGCTATTTTTGGCGGTTTTTGTTCTTTTTTCTGACATGCAGTGAAACATATTGCCATAATAATAGTTAAAAAGTAAACATATGTTTTCATAGTATTGATTAGTTTTTAATAAACTTTCTAAAATAGTCTGCTTTCTGACAAAATACAAATCAAAGCGGATTATCTTTGATGATTTTATAAAAATAGAAGGAAAAGTTTTGCTTAATAATAGTAATTTTTAGCAGACAGAGTATGGATATAGGTAGACAATTGAAGGAATTATCACACAAAATAGAAGGTGATATTTTAATGGATTCGGTAAGTCTGATGCTGTATTCAACGGATGCGTCAGCCTATCAGGAACGACCAATAGCTGTTGTTTTGCCCCGATCAAAAAAAGATATAAAAGTAATTGTCGATTTTGCATACCAGACTAAAACCCCAATAATTCCCAGAACAGCAGGTACTTCGCTTGCCGGCCAGGTAGTCGGAAATGGAATCATAGTTGACTGCTCCAAGTATTTGAAACAGGTGCTGGAAATAAATACTCAGGAAAAATGGGTACGAGTTGAACCTGGGGTGGTTCTGGATGAACTTAACATGCAGCTAAAGAAAGATAAGCTCTTTTTTGGTCCGGAAACTTCTACATCAAACCGATGCATGGTAGGCGGGATGGTTGGAAACAATTCTTGTGGAGCACATTCAATTGTATATGGGAGTACGCGTGATCATACACTGGAAATTCAAGGTTTTTTGAGTGATGGATCTGAAGTTACTTTCTCTGCCATTTCAGTTGAAGAATTTAATGCTAAATGTCAACTACCGACACTCGAAGGAAGGATATATAATAATATAAAACAAATCCTCAGCAATAGATCAAATCAGGAACGCATCAGAAAGGAGTTCCCCGATCCATCGCTTGAACGAAGAAATACGGGCTACGCCATTGATGTACTGCTGGAATCGGAACCTTTTACTGAGAATACCCGTCCTTTTAACTTTGCGAAACTGATATGTGGTTCGGAAGGGACTCTTATGTTTATCTCAGAAATAAAACTAAATCTTGTAGAGCTTCCTCCATCAGAAAAAGGCTTGCTTGTTGTGCACCTTAACAGCGTTGAGGAATCGCTCAGGGCCAATCTAATTGCACTGAAATATAAACCCGTTGCCGTCGAACTAATTGACGATATTATACTTCAATGCACCAAGAGCAGTATTGAGCACAGAAAAAACAGGTTTTTTATTCAGGGAGATCCTGGTGCTTTGTTATGCGTTGAATTTGCCCTTAATTCAAGGGAGGAGATCGATAAAGTCGCTAACGATTTAATAGAAGACCTGAAAAAGAATTCATTCGGCTATCATTTTCCTGTTGTATATGGAAATGATATTTCTAAAGTTTGGGCCCTTCGAAAAGCAGGGCTGGGACTATTGTCCAATATACCGGGTGACGCGAAACCACAACCGGTGATAGAAGATACAGCTGTTAATCCAAACTACCTTCCTGATTATATTAAAGATTTTAACGAGGTCTTAACAAAATTAGGCCTTAACTGTGTATTTTATGCTCATATTGCCACCGGGGAATTACATCTAAGACCTGTCATCAATTTAAAGACAGAAGAAGGGGTTAGACAATTCCGTGCCGTTGCAACGGAAATATCACGAATTGTTAAAAAATATAGAGGCTCATTAAGCGGTGAACATGGAGACGGGCGACTTAGAGGTGAATTCATTTCATTTATGATAGGAGAAGAGAACTATCAATTACTGAAAGATATAAAACGTACCTGGGATCCTCACGGCATATTTAATCCCGGGAAAATTACAGATACTCCTCCCATGGATAGCTCCTTGCGATATACTCCAGGACAAGTAACTCCGGAATTTGATACAATATTGGATTTTCCCGAAACCTTAGGATATATACGTATGGCTGAGCAGTGTAATGGCTCAGCAGATTGTCGAAAATCAGCATTAATAGGAGGTACGATGTGTCCTTCTTATCAGGCTTCATTAGATGAGGACAAAACCACCCGTGCCCGGGCTAATATGTTACGTAACATACTCAACAATAGCAACAAATCAAATCCCTTCGATAGTCAGGATTTATATTATATACTTGACCTTTGTCTCTCATGTAAAGGATGCAAATCGGAATGCCCGTCAGGGGTTGACATGGCAAAATTGAAAGCCGAATTTTTATATCAATACTACAAATCAAATCGTATACCTCTTCGCACCAGACTTATTGCTTACTTTTCCGCAATACAGGCTATTGCTTCAAAAGTAAGTTGGGTGTATAATAATGTTATAAATCTCCCGATTCTTTCAAATATTGTAAAATCAATAATAGGTTTTGCTCAAAAGAGATCCTTGCCTAAGGTATACAGAAAGACATTCAGGACATGGTTAACCAAATCACTAAAACAACTAAATACATTACTATCTGAAGATGCGCCAGCTGTCTACCTTTTTATTGATGAGTTTACTAATTACAATGATGTTGAAATCGGAAAGACAACAATTAAACTGCTTCATAAACTAGGGTACAGAGTTCTTATACTGAAAAATAAAGACAGTGGCAGACCTTTTTTATCCAAAGGTTTTCTTACGAAAGCAAAAAAAATTGCAATGTATAATGTTGATTTATACTCATCGGTGGTGGATGAGAACAATCCATTAGTCGGTATTGAGCCTTCAGCCATTTTAACATTTCGCGACGAATATCCCGATCTTTTGAGGGGAGAACAAAAAGCAAAATCTTTATTGCTGGCGAAGAATACATTTACAATTGAAGAATTTCTGGCCAGTGAGATTGATAAAGGAAAGATTTCAAAAGAACAGTTCATTTCAGATAAAGTCAAGGTTTTATTTCATGGTCATTGTCAACAGAAATCAATATCATCTACAGCTGCGACGAAGAAAATATTAAGCTTTCCAAGTAACTATGAAGTTGAGGAAATAAAATCAGGATGTTGCGGAATGGCAGGCTCATTTGGTTATGAAAAGGAACACTTTGAGCTGGCAAATAAGATTGGCGAGTTGGTCTTGTTCCCAAGTATCCGTCTAGCTGAGGATCATACAATAATTGCTGCTCCGGGAACTTCATGCAGACATCATATCAAAGATGGAACGGGGAGGAATGTGGTACATCCCGTTGAAGTAATATACAATGCCTTAAAAAATCGTGAGTAAAAGTAACAATGTAATAGCTCAGCCATGCAAGGATCTGTGCAAAACAATAAATATTCAATTTACATAATAAGCTGATATATTAGATGATCTAAACTATCTATCTAATACGTAAATAGGTAATTGCAATTGACTATTCAGAATTAAATAAAAAGGTTATAGGGAAGATAGGTTTATAAATACTCAATTCTCATTGGGTTAAGTAAGATTATAACTTAAATTGAATTTTTCATGTCTGTTTCAAGACAAAGAATGTTACAATGAATTATATAAAAACAAGAATTCGCTACATATGTTAATTACTAAACTTATACATTTGTATATTAACATAAAAACATTACAAATGTAACCAATAATATTGAAAGTAAATAATTTCATATCGTACACACATGTAAATTAGATAAAATTGTAAAATAATTACTATTTTAATAACTTATATAACTCTATATCAATTAATTATAGTAATTATTTTAAATCAATTTTTTAAGTGAATGATAAATATTTAATCAATCACGCATTTATTGATGGGTTTTATAAATATATACTATTAAAAATCAATATTTTGGATGCATAATATGAAAATATACTTTAATTGTATCCTTATTTTATTAATGAGCCTCAATTTTCATGAATATCATGATATGACCCCGCTAGTTATCGGGGGTAAGTCGAATTCCTGCCCATCCGGCAGGTGGGAATCCCGACAGCCCCGCCTGCCGAGCCTTGGCGGGCAGGGAAGCTAGTCGGGATGCTCTTGGCACAGGGTTAAATTCTTTTTAAGGTCTTGGGTCTTGTCGCCAACGCGCCAGAGCTACTATGGCGACGGCACGCCCATGGGTAAACGCCATTTACAGGAAATTAGATTTCAATTAAATAGGATTATCATGGATACTCTACGATTGTAAACTAATAAAATATAAATAACAAATGTAAATACACGTAAGTTAGAACTTTGTTTACACATGAAAATATTAATTTGATTACATTTGTGTAAAATAGGAAATCATGAAAGACAGGATTAATAAAATAATGGAAACAGAAGGATTATCTCCGGCTAAATTTGCAGATGAAATAGGAGTGCAACGATCCAGTATATCGCATATTTTGAGTGGCAGAAATAAACCGAGCTATGACTTTATCATAAAGATAATGAATCGGTTTTCAGGCATAAATGCTGAATGGTTATTGACAGGAAAGGGACCTATGATAAAATCAGCCGGGCAGTTTGAGGGAAAGGCCGTAACTCAATCCTCTTTATTTGAACAACCTATTGATAGTAATCCAGATAAGAAATCAAAACAGAACGCACAAAATACCGGAAATATCAATGAATCAGAAAACGATAAGTTACCACAAACATATCTGAATATTGAAACTAACAAAGGAGTTTATGAAAAAAGAAATACATCTTCTAAGCAATTTACAAATGTAAACAAATTAAAAATTATAATGTTTTTTTATGACGACGGATCATTTGAGCAATTTATACCTCGACAATAAAATATTCAGTAATATAACTATTATAAAATACAATTTTTAAAGTGTAGAACACATACAGCTAACATTCAAGCGAGCCGATCAAATCAGGAAGGTTTGAAAATCCGTTTTTCACCATATATTCATTAATTCCTGCAATAATTTTTAACGAAATCTCTGGATCAATGAAATTCGCTGTTCCTATTTGAACAGCCGAAGCTCCCGCAATAATAAACTCAATAGCATCAGTTGCATTCATAATACCACCAATTCCTATAACCGGGATCTTCACAGCCTGTGCAACTTTCCAGACCATACAAAGAGCAACAGGTTTTATGGCTGGACCTGAAAGTCCACCAGTAACTGTTGAGAGCTTAGGTTTACGTGTGGTGATATCTATTGCCATCCCTAACAGGGTATTTATAAGAGAAATTGAATCAGCCCCATGATCTTCAACAGCCTTGGCAAATTCAACAATATTCGTAACATTTGGCGATAATTTAACAATCAATGATTTTGAATAAACCTTCCGAACTGCTTTTGTTACTGCAATAGCTGAAGGACAGTGAGTACCGAAAAGCATGCCTCCCTGTTTAACATTCGGACATGATATATTAAGTTCAACAGCCTGTATTTTTTCTAATTCATTTATTCTTGAGGCAACTTCACAATATTCCTCAATTGAGCCACCATTAATGTTTACTATTATTTCAGTGCCATACTGAGATATTTCGGGATAAATCGTTTCAATAAAATAGTTAACCCCTTTATTCTGAAGGCCAACTGCATTAAGCATTCCCGAGGCGGTCTCGGCCATTCGTGGATAAGGATTTCCTTGGCGCTCATTTAGTGTAATTCCTTTAACAACTATTGCCCCCAGTTTTGATAAATCAATAAAATCGATATACTCAGTTCCGAAGCCAAACGTTCCAGAGGCAGTCATTACCGGATTTTTAAGAACAAGGTTGCCGATGTTAACAGTTAAGTTCACCATTTCAATTGTAAAGAATTAAAAACAGGTCCTTCGGTACATGTATTAACATTTCCTTTCTCGACAGTATCTACAACACAACAAAGACATGAACCAATACCACACCCCATAAGATTCTCTAAAGATACTTCACAGGGAATATTATTCCTTTTACCAATACAGGCAACTTCTTTCATCATTATTTCAGGACCACATGAATAGATCATGTCATATAATAGTTCACCGGTATTCAATACAGGATGATGTATAACAAAACCTTTATAACCTTCCGATCCGTCTTCTGTGGTAATGTATACTGGTCCCAAAGATGAAAACTTCTCCTTCTCAATGATATGTTCTTTCGATCTGAATCCAAGTAAAAATTGAGGTTGAATATGTTTTGTTTCAACTAAATACCGGCCAAGCAAAAGCAAGGGTGCAACACCGGTACCTCCACCAATAAGCAATACTCGTCTTCCTTCCGGTATAGAAAATGAATTACCCAAAGGATAAATCAAATTTATCTTTTCGCCTGGCTTTGTCGTAGCTAATTTTGCAGAACCATCACCGACAATTTTTACCAGCAATTCGAGGGTATTGGAGTTATAATCCACACTGTATATTGAAATTGGTCTGCGAAGAAACGTTGTTGGACTTCCATCAATCCTTACTTGAGTAAATTGTCCGGGGAGAATGGTAGGAAGTCCCTTGGAGGAATACAGCCTGAGCACAAAATATTCCTGGTTCAGACGCCGGTTTTCATCAACAACCAAATCTTCTATACGTTTTTTCATCAAAGCAGGAATTTGTGTAAAAATACAATTAATATGATAATTCTCTAGTGAGCAGTCATCCATACAATGTTCACTTATCAGAAAGTATTAATATTTCAATGGACTGAATCGGTCAGGAATAATACTTATTATATTAAGTTACATAAAGAAGATTCATATACTTTATGACCTTAAAAAAGCAGTTATAATTACGAACATCTCTAAAAGTTTTCAACTATTCTTTGGTTTTTACCGTAAATACATCGATACTTAAAGAAGTATACACTTTTTTTAAATAACAGATTATTAATAATTTATATCGATTTAGCTGGAACCTGACAAAACTAAAAACCCGGAAACGCTGAATGGTTAATAACCCGCGAATAATTCTATATTGAAAATGCAGGAATTCTAGCAATGTTTTACTATCTTGGCTTTATGTTAAACCAAAATTAGCCTACTAATATGAATAAAGGAGAACTCATCTCGGCAATTGCTGACAAGTCAGGATTAACAAAAGCAGCCAGCGAAAAAGCATTAAATGCAATGATTAAAGCTATAACCGGCAGCCTGAAAAAAGGAAAAAGAGTAGGGCTTGTAGGTTTCGGTTCATTCAGCGTTAGTCAAAGGGCAGCACGTATTGGTCGCAACCCTCAGACTGGCAAAGAAATTAAGATACCTGCAAAGAAAGTGGTAAAATTTAAACCTGGCGCTGACCTGGCTCTGTAAAAAATTTTTATTCATCAAGAAAAAGGCTGCTGGTAGCGGCCTTTTTTTTATGTTTATTATGGGGTATTAATTTATGGTGAAATAATAAATTCATCCTGATTGTTAAGGTGCCTGCTCATTATATTCCAGTGGAATTCATTTAATACTTTCGTATGAAAATAGGGGTAAAGGTGTTTATCCCTAAACTTGGAACAGCTTTTAAAAGCTGAAGTATGGACTACTTTTGTGTACCCGTTTTCGTCATTAAATAGATGTATTGTCTGAAAACCTTTCGATTTTCCTCCTTCGATATAGCTTAAGGTGACCGTTCTTAAAAGGCTATCGATTTTTAATACCTGAACACCAACGGGTAAATTGTAAAGTCCCCGAAATATTTTCAGGTCTATCAGAAATACCTGTCCTGTGTCAATTCCTGTAAACAACTCATCGTTCCAATATTGAATCTGATCCGACCATTTTGAGAAAAGTAGACCAAAGGAAATCATTTTCCCATTCCATGCCTGCGCCAGGTTAGTATTTCGATATGCGTCCCATACAATATCGAGGCTCTCCTTAATTAGGTAGGTATTTTGCATTATACAAAAACCGGATGTTTCCTGATCATTTACGCAACTTGGCCTAAAATCAGCCAGTGTTCGGATATTGTTCTCCCGTTCATGTTTTAGAAAATTCCGGAGCTTTCGTTGGGGGATTCTCGATAAATCAATACAGTCAATGCTAGTCTGAGAATTACTATCTATACAAAATATAACAAAAAGCATTATCCATATTCCTCTCATGGTGCACTGTGGTATATGAAATTTACTGAGATTCGAATATACTAAAAGTTCTTAAAACTCAACTATTAACTTTTAAGTACCTATAAGAAGCAATGTTTTAATACATATATTGTGCTGATTTTGCATGAGGAATAAACAACTCATGAATAAATTTTTCAATGGGAACTAATAATTTATGAAATAGGTATATTTGATTCTAAATCTAAGACCTCGGCTTTGTTCAGTTAACCGGTGCATCGAAGCTGAGGTTTTTGTTTTCACTATTTGGGCGTGATAGAATATAAATAGAAGACATTGCTATCATATTTCGTGTTTTTTTTATACCTTAATTATAATCTATTATTAAAATGAAACGAAATGAAAAGTATACTTTATAAATATAGTTATATAGCCGGTACTATTATTTTTATCCTTATCAAGTCATCAGCTCTATTCGGACAAGCTACAACCATTGAGTTTATGACAAACGATAAAGTAAAGGTCACAGCCGATTTATATGCTCCTAAGGTTGTTACTGCGCCGTTTATAATACTATTTCATCAGGCGACCTATAGCAGGGGAGAATTTGTTGAAATTGCTCCAAAATTGAATGAAATGGGATTTAACTGTCTGGCTGTCGATTTACGAAGCGGTGAATCGGTAAACGGACTGGAAAATAAAACATGGAGGTATGCTGACAGCCTTGGCATGCAAACGCGATATATCGATGCCTATACCGATATGAGAGCAGCTGTATCGTATGTAAAAAGAAAATATCCTGGAGCCAAGATAATTTTATTAGGGAGTTCTTACTCTGCTTCATTATCCATAAAACTGGCAAGCGACTTTCCCGAAGGTATTTCCGGAGTAGTAGCTTTTTCACCGGGAGAATATTTTTCAAAATTTGGATGGAGCCGCGATATTATTCAAATTTCAGCTGCAAAGGTTAAATGTTCTGTGTTTATTACCTCCTCCAGCGATGAGAAAGAAAGCTGGCAGAAAATATATGATGCAATCCCTGCCCAGCTTAGGGTGTCCTATATTCCACAAGCTGCCGGTAAACATGGGGCTAAAACACTCTGGAGTGCATTTCCTGAAAGCAGCGAATACTGGAAGGCATTAAAAGGTTTTCTGTCCAGGTTTAAATAAATTCTGATCTTAATCCTTTTTTCTACTCAATACAACTTCATTATAGGTGAAATAATCTTTTTCACCGGTAAGCACATATCCGGGCGTTTAATTTAAGCGCTCTTCTGTTTGCCGAAAAAATGGGGCTGTTCATAGATTTCAATTTCATCTGTTGCTGCCTTAATGTGAAATTTGCGGAGTAAAAATTCTTTTATAAACCAAAACCAATATTTTTATTAAGGATGAAAACAACAGTTTTATTAATAATGCTTTTTCTCTCAACGCTTTTTTCTTATGCAAAGCAGGCAACTCTGAGCGGCTATTTAAAAGATAAAGATAATGGGGAAGCTTTGATTGGAGCAACTATTTATGTTAATGAGCTTAATGCAGGGGCGGTTTCAAACCCTTATGGCTATTATTCTATATCTCTCCCTGCCGGAAAATATACGGTAATTTATTCCTATCTGGGATATCAAACAGAAACCCGGCATATCGACCTTAACGAAGACTTGCAGTTGAGTTTTATGCTTTCTGAAAATGTATCGGTAATAGAAGAGGTAGTTGTTACCGGTGAAAAGAAAAACCACAATGTTGAGAGTATTGACATCAGCACTGAAAAGATGCCTGTCAGGATGGTTAAAAAACTTCCCTCGTTTATGGGAGAAGTTGATGTGATAAAGAGTATTCAACTGTTACCTGGTATTCAAAGTGGGGGTGAAGGTAGTTCAGGTTTATATGTCAGGGGTGGAGGCCCTGACGAGAATTTGTTAATACTTGATGAAGCTCCTGTTTATAATGCTTCTCATTTGCTGGGTTTCTTCTCTGTATTCAATTCTGACGCGATTAAAGATATTCAGGTTTATAAGGGAGGAATTCCGGCTGAATACGGAGGTAAAGTCTCATCTGTAATTGATGTAAGGATGAAAGATGGTAATTCCCAACATTTGGAAATTAATGGAGGTATTGGTAATATCTCAAGCCGTCTGACGCTTGAAGGCCCGATCATAAAAGATAAATGGAGCTATATCATTTCAGGCAGGAGAACCTATGCCGATGTTGTCGGCCGTCTGGCAGGAATTGAGCAGCTTCAGGAAAATGATCTCTATTTCTACGATTTGAATGGGAAAACAAATATACAATTAGGCCAGAAAGATAAGATATATATTTCGGCCTACACAGGCGATGATTACTTTAGCCTGGGAGAGTCGTTATACATGCGTTGGGGTAACATGACCGGGACAATACGCTGGAATCATATTGTTGGAGACAAGCTATTTTTAAATACATCAATTATATATTCAAAATATAACTATAATATGGGTGTACCAGGTGAAGGAACCGACCAATTCGATTGGTCTTCATTGATCAGGGACTATAATTTGAAAACTGATATGACGTGGTTCCTGAATCCCAAAAATAAAATTGTTTTTGGCATAAATAGCATTTACCATCATTTTGAACCGGGGAAAGTAGATGTTGGTGAAGGTTCATATTTTAATGATATTGAACTGACGCAATATAATGCTGTTGAAAATGCAATTTATATTGAAAATGAGGAGAAAATAGGAGGCAAGCTGACACTGTTGTATGGTATTCGCTATTCACTATTTCAACAGATCGGTGAGGGAAAGATGCGGGAATATCTTAATCCTGAGCGTCCGATCAGAGAAGAAATTATTGCAGTTAAAGAATATGATGCATGGGAATTAATCGGGACATCTTTTAAGAATTTTGAACCCCGGTTTTCAATGAAGTATACTCTCGGGTTCAATAGTTCCGTTAAGGCATCCTATAACAGAATGGTTCAGAATCTGCATCTGATATCGAATACAAATTCTCCGACACCGCTGGATATTTGGCTTCCCAGCAATAAGTATATTAAACCACTTGTAGCAGATCAATATGTTATTGGTTATTTCAGAAACATAGATGAAGATATGTTTGAAACTTCAGTTGAGCTATACTATAAAAAAATGCATAATGTTATTGATTATATCGATGGGGCAGAGTTATTCCTGAACGAAACTATTGAGACAGAATTATTGAAAGGTGACGGATACTCTTACGGAATGGAACTCCTGGTTAAGAAGAACCAGGGAAGTCTGACAGGTTGGATCGCCTATACTCTTTCAAAAACAATGCGTGAAATACCTGGTATTAATAATGGCGAGGCTTACCCTTCAAGTTACGACAGAACACACGATATATCAGTAGTCGTAAATTATGAGTTTAATGAATGCTGGAACCTTTCAGGAAATTGGGTGTATTCAACCGGGAATCCGGTTTCTTATCCGGCAGCAAAATATGCTGTTCAGGGTAATACAGTTTATTATTATTCCGACAGGAACAGCAACAGAATTCCTGACTATCACAGGATGGATCTGTCTGTTACATATAACTTTAAAAAGAACACAATACGCAAGTATAAACAATCACTGAACCTTTCACTCTATAATGTGTATGCAAGAAGAAATGCCTATTCAGTTACTTTCAGGGATAATCCGGATAACCCGAATATTTCTGAAGCAGTCCGTTTGTCAATAATAGGGACAATTATTCCCGCAGTTACATACAATTTTAATTTTTAATCAGTAATACTTATTTACAATGAAAAGAATAATATTTTTCATATTTCCGGTGCTTCTGCTATTATTTGCATCTTGTGAGGATATCATCGAGGTAGAACTTAATGAAGAGGATACCGGTTTATATGCTGTGGAAGCCATTATTACCACAATTGACGAACCGGTTGTTTTCCTGACTAAAGGACTTGCAGTATCTGCAAATGATGATTATCAGGGGATTTCTGGTGCCATTGTAACCATTACCGACAATGCTGTTCCGGCAAACAGCATACAACTCATCCAAGATCCTGATAAAATTGGGAAGTATGTAGTTCCGCCTGATATTGAATACACTGGAGTGACTGGTCGGGCATATACTGTCACAATACTCTCTGATGGAGTTGAATTAGTTGCAACAGATACCTTGAATCCGGTTTCTGTTATTGATTCCATTAATATCTGGCCATCACTAAGAGGAGAAAGACGTTTTCTTGGTATATTCACATACGGACAGGAACCAGCGGGATTAGGGAATTATTATAAATGGGATATTTATATTAATGATACCCTTCTTAATGAAGCTTCAACCATATCATTGGCCAGCGATGAACTCGTTGATGGAAATTATGTAGCCGCGCTTGAAATATTTACAGACTATCATGATCCGCAGAAACCATCAGAAAGGGTTCTCAAATATGGTGACAATGTTTTTGTGAAACAGATCAGTATTTCAAAATTTGCTTATGAATACTTCATGCAATTGGTTAATCAAAGTATGGGAGGCGGTATGTTCAGTGTACCATCTGCCAATATTAAAAGTAACTTTCGGAGCAGTGATGGAAAAGAAGTGCTGGGATTATTCTCAGCGCATGATGTATCTGTTTCGAATGTAGTTACTATCGATGATTCTATTGAAAGTCAATTAAACGATTAGTGTCATTCTCCTTCATCAGCTTTTTTAATAGGCTATTAGTATATAACATACAGTCTGTTGGTATAAATAGTAAAGCCGGGATTTGTTTCCCGGCTTTACTATGTGCGCTATGCATGCCATTGTTCTATAGGGTGCAAGACCCGAACGAGCCAGC
>CAZWIU010000005.1:0-77187 GCA_964634105.1 uncultured Bacteroidales bacterium
ATGCTTTTGCATTGAATATCTGCATGTTAAAAATTTTAAGTGTCAAACTCGGGTGTTACTTCACTGAAGTTGCTTTAGTATCTATAAACTTCAGAAAAATCATAACATGATAAATTTCAAAACACAATATTCAAACATCAAATAAATTCCAATTTGCTTTCATTCTCCCACTCTTCCACTCTTCCATTTTTCCAATCTACCGATTTTCCCATTCTCCATTTCTCCATTTCTCCATTTCTCCAATTCCCCCATTCTCCCATTCCTCATTCTCTCATTCTCATTCTCATTCTCATTCTCATTCTCATTCTCATTCTCATTCCCTCATTCTCTCATTCTCATTCTCCCAATTTCCCACTCTTCCTCCCGACCAAGAAATTATTCAAACTTGATTTTCAAGCTTAACAATTTCTAAATCGGGATTTCCTGTCTCTTCAACTTTTATTAATGACATCTCTAAAGTGCAAAGCCACCTTCCTATATGAACAGATTCTTTCATCAATCTCGCCAGTCGTTTATTTTACCGGTGTATTCTAAAGGTCTGCCGATTAACCTGTATTTTTATTTGCTTTAGATGCTCCCTTTAGGATTTATTAGTTACTTTTGCCCAAATTAAAAATCTCAGGGTGTCGAGTACTAAATATATCTTTGTTACAGGCGGCGTGACCTCTTCGCTGGGGAAAGGCATAATTTCAGCTTCACTTGCGAAGTTGTTGCAGGCGCGAGGTTTCAGCGTAACGATCCAGAAACTCGACCCTTATATTAATGTTGATCCCGGTACATTGAATCCTTACGAACATGGTGAATGCTTTGTAACCGAAGACGGGGCTGAGACCGATCTGGATCTTGGACACTACGAACGTTTCCTTGGAATTCCTACATCACAGGCTAATAATGTCACCACCGGGCGCATATATCAATCGGTCATCAATAAGGAACGAAGAGGCGATTACCTCGGGAAAACAGTTCAGGTAATCCCTCATATTACCGATGAAATCAAGCGGTCGATACTATTGTTGGGAACCAGGCAGAAATTCGATATGGTTATTACCGAGATCGGCGGTACAGTAGGCGACATTGAGTCGCTTCCATACATTGAAGCAGTCCGTCAGCTTAAATGGGAACTGGGGCCAAATAATGTACTTTATATTCATCTTACACTTGTGCCCTACCTGGCTTCATCTGGCGAGTTAAAAACAAAACCGACACAGCATTCGGTAAAAGAATTACTTGAGAACGGAATTCAACCCGATATACTGGTCCTTCGTACCGACCGTGAACTTACAGATGACCTGAGAAGAAAAGTAGCGTCTTTCTGCAACGTCGATTTTGAATCGGTTGTTCAGTCAATCGATGTTTCTACTATTTATGAAGTCCCGATACTTATGCAGAAAGAAAAACTGGATAGTACAGTGCTCAGAAAACTTGGGATAACATCGAAAACCATTGCCGATCTTGAACCGTGGAAAAAATTTCTGCATAAGCTGAAAAATCCCAGGCATCATATACGGATTGCGTTGGTAGGTAAGTATGTTGAACTTGCCGACTCCTATAAGTCGATTCATGAAGCCTTTATTCATGCCGGAGCAGTAAATGAATGCGCTGTTGAAGTAAGGGACATTCATTCGGAAGATATTAATGAACATAATTTTCAGGATATCCTTGGAGATGTACAAGGCATTCTTGTTGCGCCGGGTTTCGGAGATCGCGGGATTGAAGGAAAGATCATCTCAGCCAGGTACGCCCGTGAGAATAACATTCCCTATTTTGGTATTTGCCTTGGTCTGCAATGTGCTGTTATTGAATTTGCCAGAAATGTACTTGGCCTGGAGAAAGCACATTCTACTGAAATGGTTCCAAAGACGCCTCATCCGGTAATCGACCTCATGGAGGAACAAAAAGGAATTATTGACAAGGGAGGGACCATGAGGCTGGGAGCATATACCTGTATTCTGAAAAAGGGAACAAAGGTCTATAATGCCTATAAGAAAGAACAAGTATTAGAAAGGCACAGGCATCGGTATGAATTTAATGATAAATACCTCGACGATTTTGAGAAGGCCGGTATGATCGCTGTTGGAACAAACCCTGAAACAAAGTTGATCGAGATTATGGAAATTCCTAAACATAAGTGGTATGTAGGTGTTCAATTCCATCCTGAATATCGAAGCACTGTTATCGATCCTCATCCTCTGTTTGTCGATTTCATCAAAGCAATAATTTCATAATCTTTATATCATTTGAATAACAATGGATAGAAACTCAATTATTGGAATTGTACTTATTGCGTTGATTTTTGTTGTATGGAGCATCATCAGCAAACCCAGTGCTGAAGAGGTTGCCAGGCAAAAGCAGATAACCGATTCCATCGCAAACGTTCAGCGTGAAAAGCAGGCAATTGACGATAGTATCGCTGCTCTTCATGATCAGCAACTTAGCACTGAATCTGTTCAGCCAAAAACATCTGCTGTTGCGCAAACGGCTGAGATGGATACCATTGAAGCCAGAACGGTTTTGTTGGAGAACGATCTCATTAAAGTATTTCTGACTGAGAAGGGAGGTCGGCCCGCTGCTGTCGAATTGAAAAAATACAACCGGTACGATACTTTGCCTGTTACTCTCTTCGATGAGGACTCGAGTAGCTTTGGATTAAATTACTATATTAACAACCAGTGGTTTCATACAAAGAACCTGTATTTTAAATCGCTGACCGATACTGATACTTTGCTGGTTAAAGAATCTGCGGCAACAGTTACCTTTCGGCATAATGTCGATAGCGGTAAATATATTGAATTCCGCTATTCGCTTGCTCCGGGCAAATACCAGGTCGATATGGAGATACAATTCTTCAACCTGGACAATATTGATACACGAAGAACCGGCGTACTTGATCTGGATTGGATGATACATTCGCCCCAGCAGGAAAAGGGTAGAGACAACGAGATGCAATATACCAACCTGTATTTTAAGAATTACCAGGAAGATGTCGATTATCTCCAGGCTCGTTCTAAAAAACAGCTACAGTCGAAAGATGTCCTCACCCGCCTTGAATGGATAGCGTATAAAGATCAGTTCTTTTCCTCTGTAATAATGGCCGACAGCTTTTTTACCGATGCGCTGTTAAAATCGGAACTCAAATCAAAGAACAGTCATTACATGAAGAAATTTGAGTCCACGATTGGTTTACCTTATGAGAAGGGCCAACAGAAGAGCATACCGTTGCATTTTTATTTTGGGCCCAACAAATTTAAGCTGCTTAAAAAGGAATATGGAGATCAACAGCTTCAGGACCTGGTATCGGTCGGGAAAGGAATTATTAAGTGGATCAACCAGATTGTGATCATTAAACTGTTCGACTTCCTCAACAAATTCATTGGAAACTACGGGATCATAATTCTTATTATGACCATCATTATCAAGGTTGGTTTACTGCCTCTGACTTTCAAATCGTACATGTCGACAGCCAAGATGAAAGTCCTTAAGCCGCAGATCGATGAGATAAATGCCAAAATTCCTAAGGAAAAACCGATGGAACGACAGCAGGCGACAATGGCTTTGTATAAAAAAGTAGGCGTGAGTCCGCTGGGAGGATGCCTACCCATGCTGTTACAGATGCCCATTCTTTTTGCCATGTTCCGCTTCTTCCCGACTTCCATCGAATTACGGCAGCAAAGTTTCCTTTGGGCAACTGACTTGTCGACTTACGATGCTATCGTTGAATGGAGTGCACATATTCCTATTATCAGTACTACATTTGGGAACCATTTAAGCTTATTTACCCTGTTGATGACAATTTCAACTATAGTTAGTATGAAGATGAGCGGCCAGGCCAACATGAGCAACCAGCAAATGCCGGGGATGCAAACCATGATGTATATTATGCCTGTGATGTTTATGTTTATCCTGAATAAATTCTCAGCCGGTCTTACTTATTATTACTTCCTGACGAATATTTTCACCATAGGGCAGAATTATCTTTTTAAACTTTTTGTCGATGAAGAAGAGCTGTTAAAAAAGCTAGAATCCAGAAAGGCCAAGCCCAGGAAGAAATCTAAATTCGCACAGCGTATGGAGGAACTGGCAAAACAGCAGGGATATAAGCCAGTCAAAAGAAAGTAATTTACCAAAACACGAACACTCCCGATCCTCAATCTGATATATTTGGATTGAGGATTTTTTCTTTTTTCTATCTTTACTTAACCCTTCACAATTCATCTATCATGGAACTAGTTAAAGACAGATATGTAATAAGCGGAATGGATGTAATCCGGTTAGTCGAAAAATATGGCTCGCCATTGTATGTATATAATACCGAACGTATGATGGCTCAGTATAGAAAACTGTCGGATGCTTTTTCAGGCATCGATTTGAAAATCAACTATGCATGTAAGGCTCTGACAAATATCAATATACTGCGGTTTTTCAACCGCCTTGGATCGGGATTAGATGCCGTGTCAATACAGGAGGTGGAACTCGGACTTAAAGCCGGTTTTGATCCAAAGGATATCATTTTTACACCCAATTGTGTTTCTATCGAAGAAATTGAACAGGGGGCGAAACTGGGTGTTCGGATTAACATTGATAATATATCCATCCTGGAACAGTTTGGGCATAAATATGGCGATAAAATTCCTGTATGCGTGCGCATTAATCCTCATATCATGGGGGGTGGCAATACGAAAATATCAACCGGCCACATCGATTCAAAATTTGGTATTTCAGTCTATCAACTTCCGCATTTATTGCGTGTGGTCGAAACAAACAAAATGCATGTCGAAGGCATCCATATGCATACCGGTTCCGATATTCTTGATGTAGAGGTATTCCTGAAGGGAACAGAAATTTTATTTGATGCAGCCCAACATTTTCGTGAACTCAACTATATCGATTTTGGCAGTGGATTTAAAGTGCCCTATAAACCCGGCGACTATCATACCGATATTGAAAGCCTGGGAAGGAAGTTGGGAAAAAGTTACAATGCATTCTGCAAGAAATATGGCAGAAAACTCAGGTTGATGTTTGAGCCCGGCAAATTCCTGGTGAGTGAAGCTGGTTTTTTCTTTGTTCGTGTAAATGTCGTTAAGCAAACCACAGCAACAGTTTTCGCAGGTGTAGATACAGGTCTCAATCATTTAATACGACCCATGTTTTACGATGCCTACCATCATATTATTAACGTATCGAAGCCAAAGGCAAAAACGAGGATTTATACGGTAGTAGGGTATATATGTGAAACCGACACCTTCGGATGGAACCGTAAGATTAACGAGATCTCGGAAGGAGATATACTGGCCTTTTATAATGCAGGAGCATACTGTTTTTCCATGTCGTCCAACTATAATTCGCGTTATCGCCCTGCAGAGGTTATGATTTTTGAAGGTAAAGATTACCTCATTCGTAAGCGCGAAACGATGGATGATCTTCTCCGAAACCAGGTTGAAATAAACATGCCGAAACGATAGCCTATGATGAAGCCGGTAAAGATAGTATTTCTTGATACGGCAACCATTGGCGATGTCGATAATATCTCATTTATCGAAGCCCTGGGTGAATATACTGGCTATGCCTATACAAGCTCCGAGGAACGGATTCCCCGTATTGCAGGCCATACTATTGTGATCACAAATAAAGTTATTATTGATCAGGAGGTGATAGATCGATGTCCCGACCTGCGGTTAATATGCGTGGCTGCTACCGGAATGAATAATATTGACACCGAATATGCCCTGTCGAAAGGAATACAGGTCAAAAATGTCGCAGGTTATTCTACCGAATCGGTGGCACAGAGTGTTTTCTCCATGCTTTTCCATCTGCTGCACAATAATCTTTACTACGATCGGTATGTTAAATCGGGCGAATACAGCCAAAGTAAAATTTTTACCCATCATGGAAAATCATTCTGGGAATTAAAAAATAAACAATTTGGAATTATAGGGCTTGGAAACATTGGAAAACGTGTTGCACGAATTGCCGAAGTATTTGGCTGCAGAGTGGTCTACTATTCCACCTCCGGGAAAAACAAGGATACCGGATATACTCATTTGTCGCTGGATGAACTGCTGAGCACCTCTGATATAGTCTCGATTCATTGCCCCTTGAATGATACCACCCGGAATTTAATTGGCGAGCCACAACTAAGGCTTATGAAACCTACTGCTTATTTACTGAATATGGGCAGGGGAGGGATTGTAAATGAGCAGGATTTAGCTAAGGTGCTTGATGAAGATATAATAGCGGGAGCCGCTCTCGATGTCATGACTAAGGAACCTATACCCAAAGAACACCCCCTCATGAACATACGTAATGGCAGTAAACTTTTCATCACACCTCATATTGCCTGGGCCAGCCGCGAATCGCGAAGGAAGCTTGTTGAGATGATCGCTGGGAATATCCGTGAATTTTTAACCCGATAAAAAAGCCGCCCTGAACACAGAGCGGCTTTATGGTTTCATATCGTCTTGTTTACTTTACGATAACCTTGGTCTCAAACGTATTCTCATCCGATTCGAATTTCAAAATATACAATCCCTTGTGCCTGTTACTCAAATCGATTGTTTTAGTCGAAGAATCAACATTCACTATCCCGATAACCGAACCGGTGATATCCATAACGATTACCTTATAGTTCCGGTCTGTTTCAATATTGAATATTCCATCCGACGGATTTGGGTATAAATTCAGAATTGCACTTTTATTCACCGGATCTAAAGCAACATTTTCAATAGTAACTTCAATTTTATTGGAAGGTCCTGAAGTGCCTGCCGGGTTTGTATAGTTCGCTACAACATAATACTCGTAGGTTCCATTGGCTAACGAATTATCCGAATACGATGATGTTTCGGACGAACCTATCTCAGTATTATTACGGTAGATTGTAAAATCTTCCAGTGTTGGTTCTTTTGCAAACGGTGCGTTGACCGATTTGGATATCTTCAGTGATTTAGCTTCCTTGTCTGCAAACATATAACTTC
Source organism: uncultured Bacteroidales bacterium (assembly GCA_964634105.1). Lineage (GTDB taxonomy): Bacteria > Bacteroidota > Bacteroidia > Bacteroidales > UBA10428 > UBA10428. Next base: position 6,969 of record CAZWIU010000005.1, read on the forward strand.
CGAGAGCATATGTTCCAACCAGCGATTTATCACCAGAGGTAATGTACACATCTTCAAGGGCAACGTCGGCATTATTATTTGCTACCAGGTGGAAAGCAATCCTAACATCCTGTCCGGCATAAGCCGACAAATTAACCGTTGTAAGGTACCATGCCCAGTTTTCCCATACCCCGATTTCGGTAAAATTCCACAGCGGATCCCATGTCGATCCGTCGTCAGTCGATATTTCCAAGGTCAGTTCACCATTCTGGTAAGGATCAATGTGCCAGTAGTAGCTGCTGATCCATATAAACGAGAGCACAGAATTTTCTTTTACATTGATCGCAGGAGATATCATCCAGGTATTGATATTATATCCCCAGGAAACCTGGGCATTATAGTTTCCTCCAAAGACATAATCGTTCGTAACGAACCAGTATGGATAATTTTGTTCACCTGGGGTGCCAGGTCCCTCGATGACATCGTCCCAAAGAGAAAGGTTGCCGGTTTCAAACTGGTCATTAAAGAGTGGATTCCAGTTCAGGGTAACATCATGGTCGAATACAAATGCATAGAGCCCCTGCGGAGCATCAAAACTCATATTGCTCACTGTAATGTAATTTACTTTTGTGCGAGTGAGTGTATCGTCGACTGTAAGGGAGACTGTTTTTGTCCCGATAGTTGAATAGGTGACTTTATGGGGCCCTTGTCCGCTGGCAGATGCGGGTTTGGCTCCTGAACCGAAGTTCCATTCCCAGGTTGAAAAAGGCCCATTCAGGGACGCATCGGTAAATGTAACAGTATCTTCGACAACGACAGATAAGACATCCGCTGTAAAATCGGCATACGGACCCGTAATATCACCGGTAATGTGCAGATCATCGAGATGACAGTTATTACCATATTCCGAATGGAACAAAAATCCAATATAAATATTATCCTGATTTTCCACTGCCCCCGGCAATGTAACAGATTTAGCATTCCAGCCAGAGAGGCTGGCGCTATAACGCAATATTTCCTGGACGTTATTCCAGCTTGAACCATCCAGTGAATATTGAACAGTAACCTTATCGCCACTGGTTGAAAAACCGGCATCGTGGTACCAGTCAAAATTAACGATGATATTTTCAATTGATGTCGTTTGAATACCAGGGCTTATCAATCTTAATTCGTTGCCTGCAGTAGCACTGTAAGAGTTGAATTCAACCAGGTGTGTACCTTCAGCCGGTGAGCATGCAGGGTGAGTTCCTGCCGTTAAGAATTGGAGCGTTCCATTAGTTCCTGATACAGTTTCCAGGTTCCAGCATGCAGGCAGCCCGGTGGCATTAAATCCTTCAGCAAGTGGTAAATCCAGGTTATTGCAATGCTGAACAACGAAATTGAAAATTATGCTGTCGTTTGCGGTATTCTCATCGCCGGCAACAATTATTTTTGGTACAAAAGTATGGTTACCCCAATCAATCAGGACACTGTCAAATAGAATGGTATCCGTTTCATCAGTTGCCAAGCTGCCGGTCCATTCTACTGAATCGGGCTCGTTGTTGTCAAAGTAGCATGTAACAAGCGCTGCGGTAAGATCATCGGTTCCGTCATTACTTATGATAACACGTGGCTTTATCCATGTAGCTATGTTATACGTGCTGTCAGGTTCCAATACGGATAGCATCTTTGCATCCACTGCATATTCAACAGCATTGGGATCGAAGCCCTCCAGGGTAATAGTTCCCGAACTACCCGGATCGAGCCAGTTGCTTAAACGGGTTGCATTGGTGCCTCCACCAGTCCAGGAAGTGGCAAGTTTTCCATAATAATCGGCATCAGTATTTCCACAAGCTGCATAACCGCCATGCAATTGCCCGATTACCCTCCCCTGGGTATCAAGGAGGGGTGAACCAGAAGAACCACCTTCGGTAGTGGTACCGTCACTCCAGGATCCAACACGCCAATGATCGGTACCTGAACCTGTAGCGCCTAAGTATGCAGAAGTAGTAACACCGGCATTACACCAGCTTATTTTTTTGATATCGCCTGACGGATGATGGATACCCCATACTTTAGTACCTATGCTGGCATCGCTTGTGCGGTTCCATCCCAGGTAGTAAACATTAAATTCTGTCGGGGGAGTACTGTTGAGTTGAAGCAGCCAGAAATCGGAAGTCGCATAGCCTGCACGCATCACCGATCCGGATAATGAATTATAGGAGGGTGAGACGGCAGGATTTGTACAGGTGCTGCTCTGCCAGTTGAAACGGAACACAATGGTGCCAGGGTCAGTATATGATCCTCCGCCATGATCGTAACAATGATAAGCGCTGAGAAAATAGGGTGTGCCATCATTGTTCGTATTATTAATCAGTGCACCGCTGCATAAATAGGCGCCCATAATCAACATTGCCACTGATTTAATCTCGTCCCTGATTGGGTCGCCTTGTGGGCAGACTGCATTTACATTACAACTACCCGAGCTGCCAAAGCTTTTCACATATTCAGCGATGCTCCTGTATCCGTGTGTGACACGCCAGAGGTTTAGTTTTCCCTGAAATGCTGCATGTGCAGGCTCATTATACTCAATGATGACAGATTCATCTTCAATGAGTTCGGTTGCAAAATAATGGTCTTCCTGATTATTCCTGGAAGTGAATGCACCAAGAATCCTCGATTTATCGGTACTGTATATATATAGTTTTGCTCCCTCGGGAAGAACATAATTGTTGAATGTAAGATTGATGCTGAGTGCCCCTTTGCTGGTAATTCCTAACCGCCAGATGCGTGAGCCGTCGTTAAGCTCATCCCATACTCCTGAATTTTCGGGGTTATAATTAACAAATAAATCCTGACCAAAACGCCAGGGTTGATCTTTTATCTGATCATTGTACTTATCCTCTTTCTTTAATGCTTCAATATCAACAGAAGGCATCAGTACAAATGGCACTTCGTTAAGTACGGTTTTCTCGTTCAATGAAAAACTAAGGGGAGTGCCACCCTCTGCCTCCTGTGCCGACAATGGAAGAATAAACCCTGCTCCAAGAAGCAATATCAAAATCATGCAATATCTTCTCATGGTTAAAATGTATATTAGTGATTGGTTGAAATTATACGAAATACAAGAGTATGAAGTTAATGATTTTCATATAGAAATTTCATTTGACCGGTAACTTTCCAGGTCAAAAACGAAAATAGAATGATTTTATAACATAGCAGGAAGCTAAGAAATGGTTTTATTAACATAGGCCCGCCTGACGCAGTATGCTTTAAAGTGCCCGATTGCCTGTGCTGACATTAATCCTGTTTGCCCGCAGTATTGGATCATTGCCATACGGACTTACGTGTTATCCGCTATCGGTTGTTTTCAGGTTGCATCTTCAGGAAATAATTCATAAATAATTCCTAACTTGTGAAATATCCTGAGACTTTATATTAGCTATTCTAATCTATCAAATTTGTTTATTTCAGTACATGGTGTTTTCTGATAACGTAAATCGGATCCTATGAAAATAACTGCACAAAAGATAATCTTATTCGGACTGGTTGCTGTTTTTATAACCGGTTCAGTCCATTCGCAGGATATTATTACTGATACCTCAACAATATGGAGAATCGAGACAAAAGACGGGAATGAATTCTTTGGTCCTGTTGTTTCACAGGATAGCAGCATCATACGGTTACAAACCACAATGCTCGGAGTGATCAACATTCCTGTACATTACATTACTTCTAAAACCCTGGTGAATCAGGCGGTTATTAAACAGGGTGAAGTATGGATGAAAAATCTTCAGGCTGCCAGGTATTTCTATTCACCCAATGGTTATGGACTTGAAAAGGGTGCCGGATATTACCAGAACACATGGGTTTTATTTAACCAGGTAAGTTATGGAATAACCAACTATTTTACACTGGGTGCGGGCATGATGCCTTTATTCCTTTTCGGCGGAGAACCAACTCCTGTCTGGATAACACCAAAGTTTTCGGTACCCGTGATTAAAAATAAGGTAAGTCTTGGTGCAGGGTTGTTGGTGGGAGAAGTCGTTGGTGCCGATATGTTAACTTTTGGAATTGGCTATGGTGTGGCAACGGTGGGGAATCGGGATATGAACCTGACGGCAGGATTCGGTTATGCTTTTACTGATGAGAGTTTTTCTAGACCCATACTTAATATCAGTGGTATGCTGAGGTTTGGTAAACGAAGTTATTTACTGACGGAAAATTATTATATCGCTCTTGAGGGAGAAGATGCAGGCATAATATCTATAGGAGGGAGGACTGTTTGGCCAAAGTTGTCGCTCGATTATGGTCTTTTTACGCCCATAAATTTAGCCGAGGTATTTATTGCGATACCCTGGCTGGGATTTACCATTCCGATAGGATGGAATAAAATTATTAAAAAATGAGATTTCAGGCTTTAACAAAGTATCCATTTATAGTATAGTTTACATGAATAATAGGCCTATTCATTCCGGTTAATTACAAGTCGCAGGAAAACCAGTTGTTATCATTCTGTTCGTGATGATAGGTATTGACGTTGAGGAAAATGCTACGATCCTGTTTCTTCTTTAAAGCTAAAAACATAATAGTTACATTATGGAGAATGGTAGTTGATTTAAATCCTGAGTTAATGGATGGATCCATGCTTAAATCTTTTGTTCCCGACAGGAAACTTTTACCTCATCCAAAGCACTACATCACTATTCTTCATACATTTGTTTCAATACTAATTACTCCTCTATGAAACAGGTTTTAACATATACCGGTTATATACTATTGATAGCTTTAGCAGGATTCCTAATATGGCGTTTCTGGTATATGATTGTATGGATACTTGTAGCTGCCATCATTTCCTTTATTGGTATTCCACTTGTAAGGTTAATTGACAGGATTCATATTAAAAGATGGGAGATGCCTCACTCGTTAAGCGCCCTCTTTTCGTTACTGATCATCATACTTGCCCTGTTCGGATTATTGGCAATATTTGTCCCCCTCATTGCGCAACAAGCTGAAACCATATCAAAGATAAATATCACTGAGCTGGCCGAAAATTTTCAGGGGCCCATTCAATGGCTCGATGATAAAGCTCATGCGATTGGCATTATACCTGCAGAACAAACTTTCCAGGATTACCTGGTGATAAAAGCTAAATCGGTTGTGAATATCGGGAATGTGGCTGCAGTAATAAACAAGTTTTTCGGTGTGGCAGGAACAGTGCTTGTTGGATTCTTCTCTATACTTTTTATCGCCTTTTTCTTCTTAAAAGATGAACATCTTTTTGAGGATGGAGTGCTTTTGTTTGTACCCGAAAAAAATCATTCTGCAACCCGAAAAGTCATTCATGATTCCAAGAAAATGCTCATGCGTTATTTTATCGGCGTTCTCCTTGAAGTGCTGGGAGTGATGACTATTATTACCATCGGGCTCTGGGTACTCGGTGTGGATAATGCGTTGCTGATAGGCTTTTTTGGAGGGATCATGAATCTTATCCCATACCTGGGACCTGTACTTGGCACATTGATCGGTATGATGCTCGGAATGACCACCACCCTGGCAACGGGGAATTATCAGGATATTGTACCTGTTCTCCTGAAGCTGATTGGAGTTTTTCTTGTTGCCAATGCCGTTGATAATAATGTCCTGGTCCCTTTAATTTATTCACGAAGTGTGAAATCCCACCCCCTTGAAATATTCTTTATAATCATCATAGGAGGAAGCCTGGCTGGGATTTTAGGGATGCTGGTGGCGATTCCTGTATATACCATCCTAAGGGTGATAGCCCGGGAATTTTTCCAGCAATTCAGGGTGGTAAAAAAATTAACCGAGGCAATCGATCAGGATTGATTCAATTTAATTTACCGATATCTTTGCTAATTTTTAACCACAGGAGCACAGAGAATCATTTGCTGAGAAAATATTAGGTAAGCTTGAAACCTTTATGTTCTTTCAATAAACTCTGTGATCACCGTGGTTAATGTTATGGTTAATTATTTTTCATCTGCTCAGGAATCAGGGATTATTAGACAGATATTTTTGAAGCCAATTGTCGTATTGATGCTGGTTAACAAAATCTACCGGCATAAATGTGTTTGTCTCTTCGTATCCTGTATGTTGCGGATCGTTAGTATAGCTGCTTTTATCGGGCGGAAAATATACAGCTACTCCATGTGAACCAGCCATATCAGTATTGTGAAATTCAGCTATGACAAAGTTGTCTATTGATGTCTTAATTGCATCTGCTGCATTTTTAATATTGGTCGCTGTCACATTCGTGTAAACCTGGTCGGCAAAATCCCACAGATCGGTTCCCCAGCAGCTGTATGAACAGGAATGGAAGTCTTTTGTATTATCTCTCGCTGTCTTTAACGCAGGCCATTCACTAGTGGCAACGGCTGAGAAGAGGTCCAACTTGAGGGTCAGATCGTTAATTTTACTCATATCGTATGCAGCTTGTGTAACCCCATAGCTATATGAATCTCCGTATTTCTGCACAATTATTTTTGCCAGGTTACTGGCCGGCATGGTTGGTGAATTTGTCAGTTCCGTCAGAATTGTATTGTAAGGCCAGCCTGGGCCGGGTTCTGTTTCTTCAGACCCTACCATATAGTTAGTTTCATTACGCAACGCATACGCTACCTCAAGCATACCCATCAGACAGGCATCGAAACCGATAACATCAATTTTCACTGACGTGTTATTACGGGCATCAAGGGCTGTCCTTGCGCCATTTAATGCATCTTGTACTTCGCGCATATATAAGATATCACCATCTGTATTATCGCTTGCTACAGCTTTTACAAGATTTTCATTGCCCCCGGCTTTTTTCAATTTAACAATCTTGTCCATATTTTCAACGTTCTTGCGCCAGCCATCTCCGTGGTTCCATATAGAGAGGGCATAATGTTGGGCAGGGTATTCGGTAACAGCCCATTCAACAAAAGCCTGTAATACGGCAGGATCGCCCATATTCTGTTCACCCATGTCGTCAAGAGGGGTGGAGGAGGGTGTATCCCCCGGGTTAATTAAAAATCTTTTTGTTCCGGTCCAGTTGCCATAGGTTGAAACAAATCCGTTTATCCTGTCCATCTGAACAACGATATTTACGCCATTTTTGCTACCTACTGAAGACATCTCCAGAAAGTCATCGATCCCGGCCGATTCAAGATTATTGTCGGCATCGAGGTAGACCATGAAAGTCCAGTTGGCTCCAAAGTTAGTATCCACTTTAAAATTTTCGGGACTTAATCCGGTGCCTTTGTTTGTTTTTACCGAAACCTGTCCGGTAATAGCTCCAACCGGTACAATTACTTTTAGGTTTTTATCCGGGAGAACAGTAATGTTCGTAACAGGAACAGTTACATTATTCGCAAATTTGACCGTGTTCCCGGCAGGAGTGCTGCTAAAATACTTTCCCTCAATAATTACTTCAGAGTTGATATTCCCATGATCGGGATTAAGTTTGGTAATTACAGGGCGACAGCCCGACAGGAAAAATGATGTAAGAATGAAAATGCCCACGGCATTAATCGGGAATAGAAACTTCTTTTTAGTCATGTTGAATTCCTCCTTTGATTAAATTTAGGTATAATGAGAAAAGCTGCTAACCTGAATTCAATTCTGAAATTAACAGCGGATTTTAATACCTCTGAATTTGAAAATACGTGCAAATACTTACCGTTTATTTAATATGAAGCGTAGGGTGGAAGGGTTTCACATAAATAACGGATAACATACTTAATAGTCAAAAATACTAAGTTAAATTCCCTAAATCAAGTATTTTTTATACAAAATAAACGGTATGTGCCTGAAGTACAATTTTGCTTATTTCTTCCTGCCAACCAAAAGTATTGCAATCAACAGAATCGGGAACAGAAAGATTTTTATTTCAGCAGGAAGAAGGGTTGAAACCTCGCCAATGTTATAATTAACCGGCGCCAATTGAATGTGGAACTGAACTCCATTACGAATGATTATTGTGAAAAAAGCTGAAGCTATAAACAGGTATTGAGTCCCGTTATAGGTTATACTGAGCAACTGGAGCGCCTGGACTAAGAAGGAATATTTTTCGTATTTCTCGCCGTAATTCAATAATGCATATCCGGCTGCAGCCAGGCCTGAGTATAGTATAATACCGGTTACCAGCGTAAAAAGTAATGTTCTGTCTTCAGCTACTTTACCAGTCTGGAATAATACCAGCAATATACCTAATATTCCGGTAAACATTTCATATAATCCGACAATACGATATTTCATCAGCTAGATTCTTTTTTTATCCGTATGCATAATTGGCGAACCAAAAATATAAAAAATCTTACCGGTAAATTATTAGATTGTACCTGACTTCTGATTTCTGATGAGAATTTGATATTAAAGGGTACTTATAACACAGAGCCGATAGCAAAATGCAAATCTTCCATTCATCCGGTTCATTAATTATTCACTTTATCAGATACGACAATATTCACTCATTCTCACTTTTTCCCTTGCACTCCATGTTCCCCTTTTCGTTCAGGTAGAGAAGTCCATGGATAAAGGAACGGTACCAGAAGGCCCAGTTGTGATTTCCCGGGCGTATATGATAATCGTGTGGAATTGAATACTTCAGCAGAAGATCATGAAATGCCTCGTTGGCTTGTAGTAAAGGGTCGTTAATTCCGCACTCGATAAACCAGTATATACTTTTAAGCGATTCAGCCTTTGCACTGTCAAGCAGTAAATAGGGTGAATTTGATTTCCAGTGATCGGTAATACGCGATTCACCCGCTAATCCAGGGCCATATACCGAAGCAAATAAGGTCTCATATTGTTGCTGGCTGAGGCTCACAAACATCTCCGAATTTCTGATTCCAGCGCTCATGGCTACTACTGTTCCAAATAAACCGGGATATTTAACAGCCAGGCTGATAGCTCCGAAACCGCCCATTGACAGTCCCATGAGCGTTCTTCCTTCCCTGCAATCTTTCGTCCTGTAATGAGAATCGATATAAGGAATAAATTCCCTGATAAAGAAATCTTCATACATAATACTGCTGTCAAAATTATTCAGATAGTAGCTTTTCCCGGCGTCAGGCAGGACGTAAACATATTCCCTTATCTTGTTGCTGCTATGCAAGCTATCTATCAACAGATTTATGTTGCACCGGTCCAGCCAGCTTGTATTATCACCTCCATACCCATGAAGCAGGTAAACTACAGAATATGTTTCCTGGTTGCTATAATAATTGGTTGGAAGCAGCACTGAAAACCGGACGGGATGCTTGAGAATATTACTTGATAAAATGTTTTGGCGTTCCACGACAACCTGCGCTTCCAGTTGGGATAAATAGCAAGGTTGTGAAAGAAAGAGGATCCCCAATAATGCTCTCTTGTTAAAGTATTTTATCATTTTGTCAAAAAAAGAGTTTATGCACAGAATAATTGCGCTTTAAATTACAAGATTTAGTTAGTTTTACGAAATTATTATTGCATTCTGTAACAACATAATCACATGAGGAGACTCGTTTTCAACACGTTAAAATACCTTGGTTTTTTTGCAATCGGCATCCTGATATTCTGGTTTCTATACCGTAAAATTGAATGGGAAACATTGGTAGGTGCGTTAAAAGAACTCAACTATTTCTGGATCGTTGTATCGATATCATTAAGTTTGTTGTCGCAGGCTGCAAGAGCTTTACGCTGGAAGATGCTAATCACTCCCATGGCGTACAATCCGAAATTTTCAAACACCTTTTTATCAGTACTTGTTCTCTACTTTGTAAACCTTTTCATTCCGCGAGCCGGCGAAGTTGCGCGATGTGCAGTGCTTGCCCAGACCGACAGGATTCCGTTTACGAAGCTCGTTGGAACAGTATTCGTCGAACGTCTTGCAGATACAATCATGTTGTTTTTGCTGGTTATCGTGATCTTCGCGATGAATACCTCTGTTGTTATCGAGTTTTTCGACCAGCATCCTGCCATTGCCGCCAATCTGAATAAATTCATTTCAGTAAAATATCTTCTCATCGTTGTTGCAGCTATTGTGTTTTTTATTTTCAGTTGGATAGCACTTAAGAAAAATCTTAGAAAGTCGAAGAAAAAAGGAAAATTGGTTGCAATCAGGGATCAATTTGTTGCCGGAATAAAATCCATTGCCGGCATGAAAAACAAATGGCTCTTTATAGGTTATACAGCCTTCATTTTCCTGATGTGGCTTATCATGCTGTATGTTGTTTTCCTGGCATATGAACCTACAGAAAAACTGTCGATCAGAGCAGGGATGGTTGTATTCCTGATGGGTGGCCTGGCTATGCTGGCTCCAATTCAGGGTGGGATAGGACCCTGGCATTTTATGGTGATGGAGACATTATTTCTTTATGGAATCAATAAGGAACAAGGGCTGATATTCGCTTTCGTAGCCCATACTTCTACCAATCTCATATACATAATAATCGGCGGAGTTGCATTACTGATTCTTCTCTACAAGTATGGCTCTGGTATTCGTTTAACTGCCGCCAAGAGCGATCAGGCTGCATAATCACCAGACAGATTTAGTTTTTCCTATGTAAAACCGGGATTTCACGCAGTTTTTATAACTGTGATAAGTTTTTCAGAATTATTTTTTTATAGACTCGTGAAGAAAGACTAAATGCACTGCGTTTACAATAAGAAACTATTAAAAGTTTTTATCATACCTGTCATCAACTAGTGGCTTATTTTTAATCTACCTTATACATTCGAGCTAAGGCCAGCTTATCATGATGTAATCATTATGTCTTAGAACCTTTGTGGTTATTTTTTTAGCCACCAAGACTCAATCCCGGATGATTCGTGCCATGAAGAATCACTAGGACTTAGACAGTCACTAAGTATAGTGATACTTCAGAGTACTATAACTAGTTATTCTCAACCGGGAGGAATGAATATTCCTTGCTGTATTTTAGCATCTGGGTCGAAAAATCATCCACATAACTAACCGTTATATCGGTGATCTTCCCTTTCTTTTCAATCACTGTATATTCAGGATTTACAAAACCACTATAGGGGGCGAGGTTGAGTTTTCTGTATCGTTCGAGTACTTCGGCATGTAACTCCTGGTCAACTTTCACGCCGTATTTTTCAACCAGCATTTTACCGGCAGCATAATCACCTTCCGATTTTATCCGCTGTACTTCAGCTAACAGTTTACCAAATAATTCATGCAGCTTGTCGAAATCGTTGATAATAAAATAGGTTTTCCCATCCCTGGTAACTTTCTCAATTACCTTATCCGCAGCTCCATTCTCGAAGCACCATCGTGCAATTAACTGTCGGTTTCGCATATGTGCCTGCTCAATATTTTTCCCCGGTTCAATTCTTCTTAGTTGCAACATAATTCCATTGCGGATGTATGATATATATTGGGCTTTTGCTGCATCGAGACTGGGAATTAATCCGAGTTCAACCATTTTTGGATCCATCAGGTAGTAAAGAGCGAACAGATCGGCCCGTGCTTCTTCGAGCGGGGAATGGTAATTTTTCAAAGCATCAACACTTACTCCCGGTAAAAGCTGACCTGACCCATGTCCAAGGCATTCATGCAAATCGGTATGTAAGTTATCTGTGATTGGGCCGTAGGTTCTGATCAGGTTGATTTCTGTTGTATCATAGCAGAATTCCTCCAGGGCACCGGAACCAAGGTTCGCCTGATTATAGGCCTGGGTGATGTTTTCCATGGTTACCGATTTGGATCCATATGCTTTACGGATCCAATCTGCATTCGGAAGGTTTATCCCGATAGGTGTATATGGATAACAATCGCCGGCAAGCATGGCCACTGTTATTACTTTTGCCGATACTCCTTTTACTTCCTTCTTTTTAAAACGCTCTTCGATGGGTGAATGATCTTCAAACCATTGAGCATTCGATGCGATGATCTCTGTTCGCTTTGTAGCCTCGAGATCTTTGAAATTAACAACCGATTCCCAGCTGCCTCTCAACCCAAGCGGATCGTTATATACTTCGATGAAACCGTTAACAAAATCTACCCGCGAGGTATCCCTTACCCATAAAATATTGTATTCATCCCAGGTGCTGAGATCGCCTGTCTTATAGTATGCAATAAGTTTTTCTATGCCGGTTAATTGCTCCGGAGTCTCGGCTACCGATTGAGCTTTTTCGAGCCAGTATATGATTTTATCGATCGCCTGGCCATATAATCCACCCGATTTCCATACGATTTCTTCGGGCTTGCCATTATTTCCCACCAGCCTTGAGTTTAAACCGTATGATACCGGTGTTGAATCATTTTTATCTTTTAGCGAACTGTAGAAGGTTTCAACTTCTTTTTGAGTAATGTTCTGGTAAAAATTAACTGCCGATCCGGCAACAAGGTCTGTTCCCGGTTGCTGGTTGACCTTCTTTCCCAGATAATCCTTATCGAAAATAACAGGGATGAGTATTTCTAAACTTTCCTCAACCGTTTTTCCTTCAAGTTCAGGAAATCCTTTGGGATCCGATTTTGCAATCAATTCACGGAAATAGTCCTGCGAAAATGCCGGAAGTATTTTATCGGTTGAATAGTGATGGTATATTCCATTTGAAAACCATACCCGTTTCAGATACAAAAGAAAATTATCGTAATCGCTCGTATCCCGGTTTCCGGAATAGGTTTGATAAATATTTTCGAGTGTTTTACGTATAGCCAGGTTATATTTTCCGTTTTGATCCCATAGTATATCACGACCACAGAGAGCAGCCTGGCTTAAATAGTAAATAAGCTCTTTTTGTTTAAGGGTCAGTTCATCGTATCCGGGGACCTGGTATCGCAGGACCCTCAGATCCGCAAATTGTTCAAGTACGTAGTTGAATTCTTCCTGCTGTTTGTTTTGTTCTTTGTTGGAATTACATGAAAATAGCATAAGTGTGCAGATTATTCCGGTGGTAATTTTAAAAACTCTCATCGTTTTAGCTTTTATTGTTCTACAAAAATAGAGATTTATTAAGGGTGATAAAACACTCAGAAATAAGTTATTTATGAAAAATGACAGAAATCAGGGTTTAGTTTTAATCGACCTGACTGCTGTTAACAATGTTATTGTCGGTATTCATGTTTTCGATCCTGAGCTTTTTGATCGTTTCGTAAAGGGGTTCTTCTGGAAGTATTATCGTTTCATTTCCCCAGAACTCAGGGTCTGTCTGGGCAACCTGTTGATAAAGAATATCCCGTGGTTTGGAGGCATCGCGGTATTTGATTTTTTCAAATCCTTCATTGGCTTTTCCTGTAATAACAAATTCAGATGCAGTCACGAACTGGAACAGAAACCCGTCTTTATCACGTTGTTTTTTCTTCCTGAGTTTCAAGGCAACTTCACTACGTGCATGGCTCAGGTTCCATTTTCCATCGTAAAAACGATATTCTACTTCATACCTGCCATACCGTGGTCTGATCCTGAATTCAGGAGGTACTTTCCTCACCAGCATGGAGTATGCCTGGTCCAGACTTGCTTCGCTCAGATGAAAGTCAGCACGTACCAGGGCCAGTGAATTCTTATCAACATAAAGTTTACCGTCAAATCCCGGAAAGTCAGCGTTATCTTTAAACCTGAAACTGATCACATAAGTCGGCCTGTCGTTATAGGTAATTACTTTGAGAAGTGCGTATTCATAACTATCGAAGAAATCAGGATCCAGAAAGCTGACCCCATATTTCATCAGGTCGAGTTGAAGGTTGTTGAATAATCCTCCTTCCACTACCAGGTTTACCAATTCAGGTTCCTGTGTATTCGATCCTCTGCGTCCTTTTATTAAACGGATCAGGTCGTTTTCTTCTGTGGTATAGGGAGTTTTATAAATATCAATTACTGCTTCCGATAACGCAATGTAAGAGTTATTCTGTTTCGAAGCTTCGCGAAAAAATGCGGAATACATTGCCGTCTTTTCAGGGTAGTTCTGCGATTTTTTGTCGAGGATTCCGTAAATGAGTTCCATGGTGTTTTCGGGGCGTACTACTACCTCCCTGATCACCATAACATCGGGATCAAGCTTGATCTCCACGGGTCCCAACAGGTAATTGTCTGCGGTTACTATTTCCTGATGATAACCAACGCTTGAGATTACAAGCGAATCGATATCGGCCTGCTGAGGAAGGACTAGTTCGAATGTCCCTTCTGCATTTGCAATTGTTCCATTGCTTTGTCCGGGTAAAAATACGTTGGCATAGGGAATGGGTTTATTGTTCTTGCTATTAACGATTGTACCCGAAATCTTTACCAGGCTTTTTTCTTTCAGTACTTTCGATTGAGGTGACAATACCAACAAATTATCCTGTAAAATATAGTTCACAGAGTACCTGGTAAACAAGGTGTCGAGAAGTTCCCGTAATTGCATGCTATCTGCAGGAAGAGCAAGTTTTCTGTTTTCAACAATAGCCGAACTGTAAGCAAGGTGCAGATGGGTTTGCTCTTCAATGTGATATAAATACTGCTTTACCGATAGTTCCTGGGGAGGGAGAGGTATGTACTTATTGAGTAAATCCTGTCCTGATGCGGTTTCGTAATCGCAAATAATCAGGGCAAAGCATATCACGAACAAACGGAAGTTCACTGTTTTCTCACGATCAGTTTATTATCGATGGTAATCAATTCGACATCTTCAGTCAGGAAGGAATTGATAGTATTTATAATACTGTTCAACGGTTTTGAAGTACTTAGGGTAAGGTTTATTGAATCAACAAATTGTACATCAGGAGCTTTTACCAGATCCAGGTTGTAATATTCAGCAAGCACATCGCACACGTTTTGCAGCGGTGTATATTTAAATACAAATTCCTTCGAATGCCATGCTATACTGTTCATGTCAAATGTATTCTCAACATGAATTATATTTGATGTTGCATCAAAAAATCCTGTATTTTGAGGTAATATATCAACCCTGTTTTCTGAATTTTTGCTCTCATAAAACGCAACTTTGCCTGTCAATACTCCGACAATAACCTGTAATGAGTCGGTCTTTATATTGAAACTCGTTCCCAGTACTTCAACGACGGAGTTAAGTGTATGTACCCTGAAAGGAACATCTTCATTGCGTGCTACTTCAAAAAATGCTTCACCTTCAAGAATGATGTCCCTGTTATTAATCCCATAACCATTATTACGGACAATCCTTGAATTTTTGTTCATGAAGATAGTGCTACCATCGGGTAGTTCAACGGTTTTTAGTTCGTTCGAGGCTATTGATTCATAATAATACATCTTGTCGGTAGAAGTATTTCTAATAACCCTTGATAATAAATAGGTGAGCCCGGCAGCCAGGATCAGAACAGCGGCTATCCTTACAAGATAGCTGCGAAATGGCAGGCGTCTTGAAATGGTTTTAAAACCTATGCGTGAACGTACTTTTTGCCAATCGGCCAACGTATCTATTTTATCAAAGTCTTTTATGTCGGCCGACTTCTCCCACACTTCGATATAAGCATCGAAATCGCGCCGGCTTTTTTCATCATCATGTATTAACTTGTCAATCATCTCTTTTTCCTTTGTTGTATTCTCCCTGAGCAAGAATCTTGTTATAAGATTTATATCTGTATTACTCTTCTTCATATTTTCCTGATTAAAGGACATGTAAAAGGCTTAATAAACGTATCCCAACCATTAAAAATATTACCATTCCGGCTGCCATATATGGCTCCATCTTAACCCTTAATATCTTCAATGCTTTACTGATCTGTGTTTCAACAGTCCGTTTCGAGAGCCGAAGTTTATCGGCGATCTCGGTATTTGAAAGTCCGTCGAAGCGGTTCATTTTAAAAATCGATTGACACTTCGGTGGAAGTTCACCGATGGCTTTATATAGTGCATGTTCAATTTCAGTAGTGTTTACCTGATGCTCCAGGCTGTTGTCTCTGACATCTGAATTGGTATTTACGTGTTCAGCATATTTAGACCGTATTTTTTGTGCATTGATGTAGTTAATACAACGATTATGTGCTGAACGATAAAGATATGATTTCAGGGAGGAGTTTATATCGAGGTTTTCGCGGCGTTCATATAAATGAACAAACAGGTCCTGCACCAGTTCTTTGGCTGCTTCAATATCTCTGAGGTACCTGTTGGCAAACATAGTGAGTACTTTATAATACTCTTTAAAAAGTATCTCATAGGCGGTTTCCTCTCCTTTACGTAACCGGTCGATCAGAAAATTTGCATCAGTATTCAAGGTACGAACATCTTGATTCATCCTATCAAAAATAGCAATTGCTTTCGAATAACAGACAATCAGAGAATCAGAAACACGTATCTTGCAGATTGAATTAATGATGATTCGAGGAACTGATTAATTGCCTGATCATAATAAACCTCACATTCTCCTGAGCTTTCTTCCCGAATATGTTGGATATTAAGAATGAAAAACTATTTTTGCGGAACCCTATAAAAAATATTAACCTTATTTTTCATACAATGACCAAGACACGAAAAATTTATCTGCGCGAGGATGAAATGCCTCGTCAATGGTATAATCTGGCAGCTGATCTGCCGAATGATCCTTTCATGAGTCCCGATGGTCCAGTACCTCCTGAGGCGTGGGCTCCGGTTTTTCCGATGAACTTAGTTGAGCAGGAATACAGCACGCAACGGTGGATTGATATTCCTGAAGGAATATTGGAACTGTTGACACGCTGGCGTCCAAGTCCGTTACACAGGGCATACGCACTCGAGGAAGCACTGAAAACTCCGGCCAGGATTTATTTTAAAAACGAAAGCCTTTCACCGGCAGGTAGTCATAAGCCCAACACAGCGGTAGCACAGGCATGGTATAATAAACAGTTTGGAATTAAACGGCTAACCACTGAAACGGGTGCAGGACAGTGGGGTAGCGCCCTTGCATTTGCCTGTTCGCTGGTGGGGTTGGAGTGTAAAGTATTCATGGTTCGGGTAAGCTTTGACCAGAAGCCGTTCCGTAAGCTGATGATGCAGACATGGGGAGGGAAATGTATTGCCAGCCCAAGTACCGAAACAAATGCCGGGCGCGCTATTCTCGAAAAAACTCCTGATACACCGGGTAGTCTTGGGATTGCAATCAGTGAAGCAATTGAAGCTGCTGTTACCGATCCTACCGGTCAGACCCGTTACTCGCTGGGAAGCGTGTTAAACCATGTTATGATGCACCAGACTGTCATTGGTCTTGAGGCTAAAAAACAACTTGAAATTGCAGGTGAGAAAAAGGTGCATGTTGTAATCGGTTGTGCCGGCGGAGGAAGCAATTTTGCCGGGATATCATTCCCATTCCTGTACGATAAAATGAATGGAGCTGATATTGATATCATTCCGGTTGAACCTACATCGTGCCCGACATTGACCAAAGCACCTTATGTATACGATCACGGCGATACTGCTAAGATGACTCCTCTTGTCGCGATGTATTCATTGGGACATAACTTTGTCCCACCCCCAATTCATGCTGGTGGTTTACGGTACCATGGTATGGCTCCGCTTGTCAGTAAGGCAGTTAATAAAGGGTTGATGAATCCGATGGCTATTCAGCAATTGGAATGCTACGAAGCTGGCATGTTGTTTGCCCGGACCGAAGGAATCATTCCTGCTCCTGAAACAACCCATGCAATTGCTGCGACAATCCGTGAGGCCAATAAGGCCAAAGAGGAAGGAAAAGAAAAAGTGATTCTATTTAACTTCTCAGGGCATGGATTAATGGATCTTGTCGGTTACGACAAATACTTATCCGGTCAGCTCACTAATTTCGAGCTCCCCGATGAGGTAATAAAGAAAAATCTGGAAGAAATAGCAGGCTATCCAAAGCCTTAAACAAAAAAGGGAGCTGAAGAGCTCCCTTTTTATTCCCTATCAGTCATTTTTTTCCGCGTAGATTGGTATAAAGCTCAATTGCGTTATATTTTCAAGATCGGAATAGTCGTACTGGTATAACCCTTCTGATGCAATCATGAGCAATACATTACCCAGTGGTATCACATCAAAAGTGTGGAGGTTGGGATACTCGGCCAGCTTATGATCGGTAATGGCCATCGGGTCGGAGGCGTTGTAAATTTTGAGTCCGGCTGCACCGTCGCAAACGAACAGCACTGAATCGTCTATCCCAAGCCCATAAGGTTCCGACATCGGATACTCTTTCAATAGTGTTGGCGATTGTATATCCGATATGTCAATTACATCGAGCTGGCTCGAGGCATTACCGCATAGGTTTCCTGCCCTGAGTGTAACATAGGCATAATCACCCTGGACAACTACCGGATCGCAGGCAGTCACATGACTATACTCCGATATATACTGGGGACTGGAAGGATTGTCAAGGCTATAGATAAGCATACCGGTCTGAGTACCGATAAAAAGTTTTGCATCATACGGGAATATTGTTTCGATATTCCATCCTATATTGCATTCACTCTCCAATACCGGTGTGTCTGCTACGGCAATATTGAATAAACGCAGCGTATAGTTATCGACAGCATAGAGGTAATTATCAAATAGTGTGAACCGTGCCATCGAACCCCCCACGCCAAATTCGGTTTGACCTCCTGTGGTTGGTGCGGCCATATCGATACTTGCATTATACATAAGCTCTCCATCCCATTCAGGATAATACCGGTAGTTATAATGCACAGGATTGGCATCGACCGTTCGTTCAACTGTCTGCCATCCGGTTACAATACCCCTCTGTTCGTCGATCTCATCAATAACGCCAACTGTATATTCAGGAAGCATATAGGGAAACGCATTCTCTATCCTCGATACTTCTTTAATATTCTCAAGGTCACTTATGTCAATCGCCACCAGGTCGACATAACTATCGGCATAAAGTATGTTACCTTTAACTGACAGATCCACATTTCCGGGGAGTTCTATAAATTTAATAACTTGCGGATTAGCTGGATCTGCATTATTTACTACATGAATTCCTTTCTGGTATTCATTTACAAAAATGAGTTGATCTTTAAAATAAAGTTTGCCTGGTTGGATAATATCCTGCGCTGATTTCACATCAAAGGATGTTCTTAGGTCTTCATAGCTTAGATAAACAGGTTCGTTGACAAAGTATGTATCTTTAATTTTGTCCTGGCACGACCAGCTTGACATTATCAGCAGAGCAATACCGGTTAATTGGATATATTTCTTCATATGGTTTTTTATTAATGTTTAGTGCAAGATGCTATAAATTGAAAAAAGGTTGCGTGATTATATCCCTAAATAATTTCTCAATAAAATAACTCTGAGATTTTCGTTTCTGCCAAAAAAATATTGCACTGAAGCAACCTTAATGATCGAAATAGCATCACATAGCTATACTTTAGCCATAAAAATTATCTATCATGAGAAAAATAGTGTTTTCTGTATGCTTCCTCGCAGGTTTTATGTATGCTGTTGCCCAGCAAAAAATTGATATCGTATATCTGCAGAATGGATCTGTTATTAAAGGGAATATCGTTGAACAAAATGAAAAGGCTTTAAAAATTGAAACCTGCTGCGGCAGCATTTTCTCATTTCAACACTCAGAGATTGCAAAGATTGAAGCGGAAGAAATCTTAGGCCATAGGATGTTAAAAGAAAGAGGTTATATGAACTTCACTTCTATGGGTATACTCTATGGCTCAACAGCCAATGAAAAACAAGCTCCGCTTAGTCTACTTATGGAACATAATTTCAGGATAGATAAATATTTTGCTGCCGGAGTTACAATAGGGTATGAATTTCTGAATGAATCAACAATACCCGTTGCTGCTAATCTGAAAATTCTTTTCCCTCTTGGGAAACCTGACCTGTTCATGGGAATTTCAGGTGGGTATAACTTTTCTGTTGAAAACCCTCAGCCAGGTTATTATACCTCTTATACCGGCGGGGTCATGATTAATGCTGAACTAGGGGTTATTTTTCCGCTATCAGATCACCATGCAGTTTTTGTTGCAGCAGGTTACCGCTATAACGAATTGCATTATAAAATGCCTGACTGGTGGTGGGGAAATTCAGGCAGCAGAACCTATTATTATAATCGAATCTCCCTAAGATTTGGTTTTGTAATGTATTAAAAACGCCGTTTCTAGCGCTGCAACTTCTGCGAACATCGGATGTATTAGCAAACGGAAGAATGGCATTTAAAAAATGATACCCTCCCAGCTACCTGGGAAGGCATCATTATCCGCATTCAACAAACAGGCTGATTAATTATAGGCAGTCTCACCGTGCTCATAATAATCGAGTCCGTTTTCCTCTTCTTTCTTACTAACTCTTAAGCCGATAGTGTATTTGATAACTAAGAATAATAACAATCCTAAACCGAGCGACCAGGCTGCGACTGATACTACTCCAATAGCTTGTGTCACAAGCAGACCTGTACCGCCGCCATATAGTAAACCTCCATTCTGAGCAAACAGTCCTACAAGTAAAGTTCCCAGGGCTCCACAAACTCCATGCACAGAAATAGCTCCAACGGGATCATCAATTTTTATAATCTTATCGAAGAGCTCTACTGCAAAGACAACCACTGTGCCTGCAAGAATGCCAATCAGTATGGCTCCGCCCGGGGTAACAGCATCGCATCCGGCAGTTATTGCAACAAGTCCGGCAAGAACGCCGTTAAGGGTCATACTAAGTGTGGGTTTACCATAACGAATCCACGTTATAAACATAGTAGTAATACCACCTGCAGCTGCAGCACCGTTTGTAGTTACAAATATTTTTGCAACCAGCCCCGGATCGCTCATTCCAAGCGTTGAGCCAGGATTAAAACCAAACCATCCGATCCACAGAATAAAGACACCCAATGTGGCCAGTGTCATACTGTGACCAGGTATTGCGGAGGGTTTACCATTTTTATATTTACCAATTCTTGGACCCAGGACTGCCGCACCGGCTAATGCTACCCAGCCTCCCACTGAATGAACCACTGTTGATCCGGCAAAATCGTGAAATGGAACGGTGAGTTTTGATAACCAACCCCCACCCCAAATCCAGTGGCCGGATATCGGGTAGATGATCAGTGTTATGAAAGCGCTGTAAATAATATACGAACTGAACTTGGTACGCTCGGCCATTGCTCCTGAAACGATGGTAGCCGCGGTTGCTGCAAAAACTAGCTGAAAAAAGAAAAAAGCAGTATTCGGAATACCGGCGCCAGCTCCATGATCTGTTTTTGAGAAGAGTTCAAAATCTCCTATAAAACCGTTGCCGGCCCCGAACATTAAGCCATAACCGATAAGCCAGAAGACTAATGTACCGATAGAAAAATCAGTCAGATTTTTAAAAAGAATATTCGTTGTATTTTTTGATCTTGTAAATCCCGCCTCAACAAGGGCAAATCCTGCCTGCATGAAAAATACCAATGAACCTGTTATTAATACCCATGCCGTATTAAGCCCCATAGATAATGATGAAAGTTCCATACTTTTAAATTATTGATTGTTTGACATGCTAATCCTTTACAAATAATGAATCGGGACCACGTTCTCCATTTCGGATCCGGATCGAATCTTCCATGTTCGAAATGAATATTTTCCCATCTCCCAGTTCACCGGTTTGAGCCGATTTTATAATTGCCTGAATGGCATTCTCAACCAAATGATCCCTGCATACAAATGTGATCAGTGTACGCTGAATGAAACGGGTTTCATATACAGTTGCCCGATAAATGGCTCCTGCATGCTCATTTCCAACTCCTGTCACATCCCAGTATGTAAAGAAATCGATGTCTGCATCATGCAAAGCCTGGGTAACGTCACCAAGCTTTGACTTTCGTATGATAGCTTCAATTTTTTTCATATTCAAATAGTTAAATGATTATCACAGTGAAAAGCCCACCACTACAAAAAATTGTTTTTTATCCGGGTTGAGGATCACAGATCCGCTAACGGGAACAGAAAATTTCTCTGTTACTTCAATTGTTTTGCCTGCACCGAGAGCTATATAGCATATATTAAGCTCACCATCGGAAGTGTGCCATCCATTACCCATACCAACGCCTAGATTAAAAACGCTGAAAGCATACCCGGCCTGGAAGTACATATCACCTCCGGTTGTTAAAGCTCCGCCTGCTTCATTGATGATATAGTTTGCGCTTAAGGAAAGGCCCTTAAATGTATAACCTCCGTTAATTTCCAGGGCGTGGAATGTCGATTCCTTATCGAAATCAAAGAAGTCGGAGCCGACTAACGTTAAGGTTGTATCCAGATGCGTTGGGTAATAATAATCGGTCATACCAATACTCAATCCGAATGGCAATGTGTATGAAATGTACGGATCAGTTTCGGTATATCCGGCTGCATCAAAGGAGCCCCAAACCCCTATTGTTAATCCTCCCGCGAGAAATTTTACGGAAGGCTGAAAGGCTGGTCCTGTACCAAATTTGGACCCACGCCAAACGTAGCTGCTGTAGAAATCAGCACCTGCTGTGAACGAAGCAGCATTTTTCTCTTCCTCTTGAGCTGAAAGACTTGCGGGTATTGTACTCATTGAGAACAATAATCCCATTAAAAGAATGTTGAGATTTTTCATTGCTATTTTTTAAGTTAAAGATTAATTGACATGACAAAAATATAAAAAAAATTATATACCCCCTTAAAAAACATAAATAAATGTGAAAAAATGTAAAAAATAATACATACCCCCTCTAAAAATAGAGTATAAGTTTAAAAAAATATATAATAATATTTAATACCCTTTATTTATATATTTACTTATTTCAGCATCATTCTAAGAGACTGTCTAAATTTTTGAGTATTCTTAGTGTCCCGAATAATTCAGGACACAAAGGTTTCACCAGGTTTATGAGGCATTTGAGTGAATGTGATTCTCAAATTCAAATGTAAATAGCTGATAATTTGCATAATATAATAATATTAGACAGTCTCTAAGGGTATTATTTCCCTTTGTTATATTCTGGTATAATAATGAGTAGAACATTCAGAATAATTTAGTTACCGTAATGAATATTTTATTTTTATTCAACCTGTGAACTTTTTTGTAACTTACTGTTTACTTTGTGGCCACAGTTTTTTAAACATGAGTTTGCCTGAAAAATATTGCCAGTTCCTCAACCTTGTTAAACAATTAGTGCCATGTGAATATATACTTGTTGATGTAACAGGCGAAGCGAAGATTACCAGTTCAAGTATTGAATTGTCAGATTTCTTCTCATCCTGGCAAAATAGCTCATCATTTCACGATATCCTCCCCGAAAGGAATTATAATGCTTTACGTCATATTGCAGGTCAAGGAAACGGAATGTTTATAGTCCACAAAACAGATTCGATAAATACTTCATTCCACACAACACAAACAGTTGCATTATCATTAATTAAAGGCTTTGTATCTATCCTCTATTTTAAAGATGAGGTTCATGAACCCAATATCGATGATATAGCGAGTTCATGCCTGAATTATTATATGGATGTTTTTTTAAGCTACAATATCAGCAATAATAAAATAGATCTTATTAGTTCATCTGTGTTCGATGTTCTGGGTTATACGCCCGGGGAATGTTACAGTTTTTCTCCAGAAGATCTTAAAGGTTTGCTCCATCCCGACGAAATTGACGACATATTAATGGAAGTGAAAGAGTTAATTAAAGTCACCCCTCCTGGCGACAGACCCTATACGTTTAATTATCTCCTTAAAGACCATTCGGGTAATTATCACAACATGCAACTAAGATCAATTATTCATTTCTCTGAAAATAATACAATTCAGTTGGTGGGCATATTGAAGGATATTACAGAGAAGTATGATTTAAATAATGCATTGAAATTTAAAAATCAACTAATAAGTACTATTTACAGGAAGTTAAAGGAGGCTGAGAACAATCTTTTTAATCTTCAAGGGAGTATTGAAAAGCACAGCCTTGAGCTTGAGGAAACACATGAAAGAGCCGCCGCCACTGAAGAAATATTTCGTCAGCTTGCTGAAAATACGAACGATATTCTTTGGTTACGGGACGAAAAAGAGATTCTGTATATTAATAGCCAATTCGAACGTATCTGGGGAAGAAGCCGAAAGGAAATCATTGAGGATCCATATGAAACAGCCTCATGGATTCATCCGGACGATATGAACAACTTTGAACCCTGGATTAATCTTTCCAAATTAATAAAAGGTACTCCCTATGTTGAACAGTACAGGATTGTTAAACCGGGTGGTGAGATCAGGTGGTTATGGTCACGGCAATTTCCAATATGCGATAAAAATAATATTCCTTACCGGATTGTGGGTATTGCGACAGATATAACCGAGCAAAAAGAGTACGAAGATGTCCTGCGTATTGCAAAAGAAAAAGCCCAGGAGAGCGATATGCTCAAATCTACCTTCCTGGCAAATATCTCTCACGAGATCAGGACTCCAATGAATGGTATTGTTGGTTTTGCAGAGTTGCTGAGCAGAAATGACATTGATG
The DNA here is from genome assembly GCA_964634105.1 of uncultured Bacteroidales bacterium. GTDB lineage: Bacteria > Bacteroidota > Bacteroidia > Bacteroidales > UBA10428 > UBA10428. The sequence goes on from CAZWIU010000005.1 coordinate 31,293, forward strand.
CCACTACGAGAACAAACTACATCACTATTATGAAAAAAAGTAGTGATCAGCTTATTCGTATCATCGACGATATTATTGATTTTGCAAAGATAGAAGCGAACCAGATTCGTATAATGCATGAGAAAATTGATATCGATCGTTTGCTCGACCAACTTTTAATTATGTTTCAACCGCATCTAAACCAAAGCGGAAAAGAAAAAATTACACTTTCAGTTGAACAACCAGCTATGCACTCAGGAGTCACTATTTATTCAGACGAACAACGGATTAACCAAATATTATCTTATCTGATCGATAATGCTATAAAGTATACTTCCGAAGGATTTGTCAAAGTTGGATATTCGATAACAGATGATACTGTTCGGTTTTATGTGACCGATTCCGGTATTGGCATACCAAAGGATAAACACGAACTTATTTTTGAACGGTTCAGACAAGTAGATGAGGGTAATACCAGGAAATATGGAGGTACCGGGCTTGGGCTCCCGATTGCAAAAGGACTGGTAAATTTGCTGGGCGGAAATATTTGGGTAGAAAGTGAAATAAATAAGGGTTCAACATTCTCTTTTACCATCCCGGTTTCAGCTGCTAAAGAGGAAACTAAAGAAACCAAGAATGACGAAATAGCTATTTCATTGAATTTAAAAAACAAATTGGTAATGGTGGCTGAAGATGACGAACTAAACTTTGAATACATGAAATTGTTGCTTGAACCAACGGAAGCTAAAATTATCCATGCAAAAGACGGAAGCCAGGTCATAAAAATTTGTTCGAACTTAAACTTCGATTTAATCCTGATGGATATAAGATTACCTGTGTTGAATGGCATTCAGGCTACAAGGCACTTGCGTGCAATGGGTATAAAAACTCCGATTATTGCCCAGACAGCATACGCTATGGATGACGATGAAGACCAATGTCTGAAAGCAGGGTGCGACAGCTATATCACCAAGCCAATTAATAAGGAGAAGTTATTCCAGACCATAAAATTCCTTCTGAAGGAGGTATGATACATACATCCTATTATGGTAAGGTCGGCAATTTCGGATTAGTAGGAAACTATATATAGCATGATCATGTATTTTGGTGAAGAAATCATAGGCCATAAATTGCAACAAATACCGTAAATTCAATTATCTTTCATATAGAATTACTTTAATGAATAATTTGGATCGTGTTAAATAAAGCTGAAAATAATTCGAAAAAAGTTCTTATTGTCGAAGATGAAGAATCAAATTTTGAATTGCTGAAAGCTATTCTGAGAAAGACCGATTTTGAAATTTTCTGGGCTCAGAATGGTATTCAGGCTATCGATCTCTGTGAAAAGCATAAGTTTTGTATAATACTGATGGATATTAAGATGCCTGAAATGAATGGCTATGAAGCAATAAAAATTCTCAGGAGCCGCGGAGTTGAAACGCCTATTATTGCTCAGACTGCATATGCCCGCATCGAGGATGAACATACCTCACTAAAAATGGGTTTTAATGGGTATATTTCAAAACCTATCGACCGGAAAAAGCTGTTCGATATTATAGATCTTTATATTTCTAATGGTTAAGTCTTGCCTCAATTATTTGCCGGCTCTTTACATACTTAAGAAAGGTAGCTACGCTGGAAAGTATACAAATAACCAAACCATAGAATCCGTCTTTGAATCCTTCCTGGAAGAAATAGCATTTTATAAACTTTAATGGCGGACTGCACATTATTTTTACATACGATACAGACCGATGCCGGGCAGTAAATTCCTCTGCCAACAAATCTGTGTATGTCGATATTCGCTGCAGGTGCTCGTTAATTGTATAGTAGCTGTAATGAAGGATATCTCCTTCGAGAATTCCAATTTCAACATCCTTCGTCAGTTTCACTTCTTCGTGAATGCTGCCTTCCCACCGGCCAAGATCCTTATTCCATAACCGTAGTTTTTTATCGGGATACCACCCGCAATGATGAATCCATTTACCACAATAATTTGTTAGTCTGTTCATCCTGTAAGCACCAAAATTAATCCCTCTGTTTTTTAATTTTAGCAGGGAATCACGAAGTTCATCGGAAAGGGCTTCATCGGCATCAAGCGAAAGAATGTACCTGTTTGAAGCAAGTGAAATGCCATAGTTTTTGCTTTCTGAATAACCCATCCATTGCTTTTTGAAAACCCTGACGCCTTTTTTTTCACAAATATCGACAGTTCTGTCATCAGAAAAAGAATCAACAACAATGATCTCGTCTGCGATTTCATGTAATGAATCGATACAACGCTCAATATTCTTTTCTTCATTTTTTGTAATAATAACGGCAGTAATACAGTCGGTATCCGGCATTGAAATTAAATTTGAACGAATATACATCTATTTAACGAACCTTACTGTTTATATTTGGGGCAAATTTTTCATTATGAGTAATCTTGTTCAAATTACCGGATTAGTTTCTGCAGCTCTCACAACTGCTGCCTTTTTGCCGCAGACAATTAAAACGTGGAAGACCCGTTCAACCTCCGATCTGTCACCCCTGATGTTTGCCCTATTCTGCGTTGGTATTCTTGGCTGGCTTGTTTATGGAATACTCTCTGATGATCTTCCCATCATACTGGCAAATGCAGTGACAATCTGCCTGGCAGGCACCATAATGTATTTTATAATCCTAGGGAAAAAAAATACTGAGATCTCGCATCTAGGGCTTTTTGTCGACGACCTCGAAAATATGAAATCATTCTATTGTAGTTATTTCGCTGCACATGCGGGTAACAAGTATTATAATTCCGGCACTGGTTTTTCGTCCTACTTCCTAAGCTTTCAATCGGGAGCCAAGCTTGAATTGATGCACAGCGTTCATTGCAACAACAAAGACAAAACTTGTTATGGACATTTTGCTATTTCAGTTGGTAATAGAAAAATGGTAGATAGGTTCACAGAGAAATTAAGACAACAAAATATAAAGATTATTAGCCCACCAAGACTTACAGGTGATGGATTTTATGAAAGTGTTATTGCCGATCCCGAGGGAAACAGAATTGAAATTACCGTGTAATTCATTGTACTATGTACAGCATAATTTTAACTCAGAACCTGCTTAAATTAATTGATATGGACTGGAAGCCAGCTTGATTTATTTAAGTAATATCTTTTTATGCCTGCTGAAATATTACTCGATAATTGCTTTTAAATTTTAATCAAACACATTTTTAAAATTAAATTGAAAAGAAAATTATTAACATTTATTATTGCTATTTATCAATTATTGTAACTTACTAGTATTTAATAAGATGTTGATTTTGTTTTATTTTTATTCATCGATATTCTTTGTGTAACTTCTTGCATAACAAGCCATTCTTAATTAATTAAATTTTGTTTCCTGAAAATTTGTTTTATTTTTGATTTACATCGTAAAAATTAAAACAAAATGAAGAGAACAAAACTATCAAGCAATGAAATAAAAGATCTGATACACAAGTATAAATCTGAATTAAAAAAATTGGAATTTCAGGCTTCTGACATTGATCGTACTATTTCTCAACTTGAAGGTCTTTTAAAGAAAGCAGCTGGTGCCAAAAAATCATCATCGTTGAAAATCAAAAAAACAAAATCAACATCTTCAAACAAAGTTGCTCCAAAGAAAAAAGGGAAAAAAGGTCGTCCGCGAAAGAAAGCTGTCGCTGCAACTAAAACAGCCAACATAAAAAAAGCTGCTGCTAAAAAGAAAGTCGTAAAATCGAAATTACTGCCTGTTGGTGCAAAAAAGAAATCTCAACCCAAACCTTATAAAAAAGCTGTTCAAAAAACAGGATATCGACTTACCTTCTGGGATGAGTATGTCATTGAGAGCATTAAACAAGCAGGGAAAGTCAGGATTACACAGGAAATTGTTGACTATGTAAGTTCTAAATTACAGGCTGATGGAAAAAGTTTCGATATCAGGGAAATTCAAAATAAGGTGATACGTAGTTTGCAAAAATTAGTCAACAGAAGAAATGAATTGAAGAAAGTTCCTTTTGAGGGCAAAGGACTTGCATACGCATTACCCACATGGTTTGCAGAAAATGGGAAACTTATTAAAGAGTACAAGCGATAATTATTTTTAGAAAAATCAACTATATTGCTGTGAATTTTAAAACTTAAAATTCACAGCTTTTTTTTCATTGCTTTTTCATATAATTTCATATTAAGAATCGATGTTGGAAAAATATGTTCATGGGTATAGCGAAATTGAAAACGTACGACTGGCAGACCAGGCAAATACCTTAAATGAATTATTACATCACGACAGTATTTTCCCAAAGGGATCGAGCGTGTTGGAAATAGGATGCGGCATTGGTGCCCAGACTGAAATATTGTGCAAAAAAAATCCTGACGTACATTTCACCTCGGCTGATATATCGCTGCAATCGGTTTTGCTCGCAGAATCCAGATGCAAGGCATGCGGGATAACCAATGTTAAATTTTTACAGGCTGATGTATATAATTTACCATTTCCTGAACATTCTTTTGACCATGTTTTTATTTGTTTTTTCCTTGAGCATTTACCTGATCCTGATGGCGCAATAGAAAAATTGAAAGCTTTAGTCAGGCAAGGAGGCACTATGACAGTTATTGAAGGTGATCATGGCTCGGCATACTATTACCCGGAAAGCAAATATGCCCAGAAAACAATAGAATGTCTGATTAACCTGCAGGCGGGTCATGGTGGGAATTCTCTTATCGGACGAAGTTTATTTCCATTATTAAAAAAATACAAACTTAAAGAGGTTTCCGTAACCCCAAGGATGGTTTATGCCGATGCTTCTATTCCAACCATGGTGGATGGTTTTACAAATAAAACTTTTATCGCCATGGTTGAAGGTATGAAACTACAGGCGATAAAAAGTAAAATGATCAGTGAAGAAGATTGGGATAGAGGGATCCGTGAATTAAAAATGACCGCTGGCAATGATGGAGTTTTTTGTTATACCTTCTTCAAAGCAGTCGGATATGTTATCTGATAGTGATTCATTTTTTATTTGCGAAAAAGTTCGGTTCGCTGGTTACGGTATCGATTATTTTTTAAACTTTATAGATAATTATTAAACCTAAATTCCCTGAATATAAATGTCAACTTCTACCCTTCATTGGATGAAAGGGAATAATATAGCAATCCTGCCAATTATTTTCCTGGTTGTCATTTTTGGATTTTATCGGTGTAACGATGATTCACCTGAGGAAATACTTAAAAGAAAAATGCTTATTGAGATAAACCGGATGCGGATGTCTGGATGTAACTGCGGAACGGATACTATTCCTCCAATTAACCTGTTAGCCTGGGATGAAGCGTTGACTAATGCCGCTACACAGCATACGTTGGATATGTCAATAAAAAACTTTCTTAATCATATCGGGTCCGATGGAAGTACTCCGGCTATGCGTGCGAATGAAGCCGGCTTCACAGGTTTGTATATTGGTGAAAATATTGCCCGCGGCTATAGTTCGGTCGATGATGTCGTAGAAGGTTGGAAGAACAGCCCTCCGCATTGCAGGACTATCATGAATTTCCGTTTTCAATATATGGGCGTTGCAACAAACAATCAATACTGGACACTTGTCTTAGGCGGTGAATAATGATTTAAAATTTTCAAACTAATTTATTTTACTTACCGGTAATACATTATCTTCTGTTATTGGTGGTCAACTAAAAAAAAATTAATATTTTAACGGCCGAATTAACACTAACCTTCGTCTTATAGAATAATTTCCGTTGAGGCCGGGAAATACTCTGTACGATTTTTAAGGCATAATGTGATCTGTAATTTTCATTATTATAATGAATAATTAACAGGTGTATCATCGTAAATTGAAGATTACATCGTATGATAAAACATTATTAATAAGGTTAAATATATATGTCTATGATCCGAAAAGCATTATTTTCTATTATTCTATCGGCCAGCTTCTGGTACTCATCCACGGCAACACCCGATAGTGTCAGTATCGACACGGTTAGTAACTATAACGGTTGGGGATGGGATGAAATTCTTGTTGTTAAAAATAACTATATTACATTGGGTATTGTCCCATTAATAGGAGGTCGTGTTCTCCAATACGACCTGGGCATTGATACTTTTATGATCATCAATGAATCACTGCTCGGGGATGTTTTCCCCGGACCATCACCTACACCCTGGGATGGTACCTGGGGTTATGGAGGATACAAAACATGGCCTGCTCCGCAGTCAGTCTGGAATTGGCCTCCGCCTCCAATACTCGACTGGGGTGCTTATGAGTATGAAGTTTTTCAGTATTCGAACGATTCGGTTTGTGTTTGGCTGAAAGGTCAGACCGAAACCACACGAACTCCTGGACTGAGATTTGACCGCTACCTTACTGTTTACAGAAACTCTACCTGTGTTAAAGTAACAACCGTGTTGTTTAATGAAAATGCACAGGCTCAAAATTGGGGTGTGTGGGACGTAACCCAGGCTATTGTCCGTCATAAACCGGATAATGATTATTCAAATATCTCGGTATATTTTCCCATTACCGGTCAGGATGATATCTGGTATTCGAATGATGTGCCTGACCGGGAAGAAATCCTCCCTGGAATTGAAAAGGTCAACTATTCACCCGATGAGGGTAAAATATTTGCTTCAGTGCCGGAAGGATGGGTTTGTTTTGTCGATGAACGCGACTATCAGGTATATGCAAAAGTGTTTGATATTGTTGAAGGGGCTACCTATCCTGACGATGGCGGGATTGTCCAGTTGTATACAAGCGGATCGTCACCCTATATGGAAATTGAAGTTACCGGTCCAGTGCAAACAATCGGGGCAAACGGTGATTCAATTATCTTCACCGAATACTGGTATGCAGCGCAAAATTGCGGACCTGTTTACAAAGCTAATCATGCAGGCATGGTAAGAAGTCCGCTTGCATATAGCAGGTCGAGCCGTTTGGCAACCGGTAAATATGGTGTTTTTAACGAAGGTCAACTCAGAATTGCTTATTTAAATGATGCGGATGACCTTATTTCTATGGGACCATCTCTTGATGTCGCTCCTGATGTTGCTGTAAATATGGAACTGACAGCAAATCCACCTGACGGAACCAATAGTATCGAGCTTCAGGCATACGATATCGATGGTTCCTATATTGAAACGATCGATCGTCTGGATTATAGCTCTGGTGATTCATTTATTGCACATAAAGCTTCTGAAACACCCGATATTGATGGAATAGCCGATGAAAGCTATTGGGATAGTGCAGCCTGGTATCCACTTGATTTTGTCTGGTTACCCTATAATGATGTTATTACTCCTGATGATTTCACAGGCCGATTTAAAATCAGCTGGAACGAGGAGGCAATTTTATTCCTGGTTGAAGTTACTGATGATAGCCTTTATGACGGACACTCAAATCCGCTGCAGAATTATTGGGACGACGATTGTGTTGAGGTTTTTATCGATGAAGACCATTCGGGAGGAAATCATCTGTATAATTTCAACGCTTTTGCTTACCATGTGAGTACAACCTATGATGTTGTCGACAACAATACAAGCGGTCCGGCATTATTCAATAATGATATTACTGCTCACTGGACTAAACAAGGCGATATATATACCTGGGAACTGGCGATGAAAATATTTGATGACAGTTATATTTATGGAGGGAACAATACGCCTGTTGCTCTGACTAGTAATAAAGAACTGGGATTTTCGCTTGCCTATTGCGATAATGATGGCAGTCCTTCACGTGAGAATTTTATTGGTTCAAAATTCCTTGAAGAAGCTGTTAGTAATAACAGTTACATAGATGCTACTATCTTTGGCACATTAACACTGCTGGGTCCGGATACCCCGATCGATTTGATCGAACCAGCGTCCTCTGAAAGTGAAAATTCGTTTGAAGTTTATCCTGTTCCGGTAAAAGATATTCTTTATTATTCATTGAATACTAACAACGATATAGGAAGCTATATAACAATCCGGAATGTGGCTGGTGAAAAAATTTGCACAACGTATTTAAAGGCCGGTGAATTAAAAGGAGAGCTTGATGTTCATCAGCTCGAGGGCGGAATTTATATAGTAGAATTAAAGAACCGGAACGACCTGTTTACCATTCCAATCGTTATTCTGTAGTCAAAAAATACATGGCTGCGTCGATCAGGTGATCGATGCAGCTTTTTTCCCTTAATTGGCCTTCCTCACTGAATAATCTATCCTGACAGGGACCTATTCTTTATTCTGGTATATCTTTGTAAGCGTATAGAATTATTTTATTTTTAAACTATGAGTTTGAAAAAACATGCACCTTATACAGGCCGATATGAGAACATGGTATATCGAAGATGCGGCAGGAGCGGTATACTTCTTCCTGCTATCTCACTGGGTCTTTGGCATAACTTCGGTAATACAAATGACTTTAATACTGGCAGGAAGATAATCCATACTGCTTTCGATAATGGCATTACACATTTTGACCTGGCAAATAATTACGGACCACCTCCGGGTGCTGCTGAAGAAAATTTCGGGAAGGTTTTAAAAGAGGGTCTTATGCGGTATCGCGATGAATTGATCATCTCTTCAAAAGCAGGCTATTTAATGTGGCCCGGACCATATGGTGAATGGGGTTCTCGTAAATATATTTTAGCCAGCTGTGATCAAAGCCTGAAAAGAATGGGGCTTGAGTATGTCGATATTTTTTACTCACACCGCTTCGACCCTGATACCCCTCTTGAAGAAACAATGGGAGCACTTGACCAACTTGTCCGGCAGGGAAAGGCTTTGTATGCCGGTATCTCGAACTATTCACCTGAAAAAACCCGGGAGGCATCAAAAATTCTTAAGGAGTTAGGAACACCCTGCCTGATACATCAACCAAAATATTCGATGTTTGAGAGGGAACCTGAAAATGGTTTACTTGATGTACTATTATCAGAGGGGATAGGTTGTATAGTTTTTTCTCCCTTGGCCCAGGGATTGCTTACCAATCGATACCTGCATGGCATCCCTGAAGGTTCTAGAATAGCTGGCAGTTCTCCCTTTTTGACAAAAAACAATTTAACAGACAATATTCTTAGAAAGATAACTGAGTTAGACAGAATTGCCCATCAACGGGGACAAAGTCTGGCCCAAATGGCCATTGCCTGGTTATTAAGAAGTCCTGTTATTACTTCTGTTCTCATTGGTGTGAGTAGCGCAGAACAGCTGAAAGATAATATTGGCGCTATTGGCAATATTGTTTTTACTGAAGAAGAACTTAAGACAATTGAGGAAATCCTTATCAAATAACTCGGAAATGAGAAAGTATAACTGGGGAATTATCGGTGCGGGAAGCATTGCAACCAAATTTGCGAGCGACCTGAAACTGCTTCCTGAAGCAAACCTTTATGCAATAGCGTCGCACGACTTAAACAGAGCCAAAGCTTTTGCGCAAAGCTACAGCGTACAAAAGGCCTACGGTTCTTATGAGGAACTGGTTAATGACCCTGCTGTCGATATCGTATATATTGCTTCCCGTCATGTCGGGCATTACCCCGATACTATGCTTTGCCTTAAGCACCATAAGGCTGTTTTAGTTGAAAAACCGATTGCCATGAATGAAAAACAGTGCCATGAAATGTTGAACCTGGCAAAGCAGAACGGAGTATTTTTGATGGAAGCCTTGTGGACAAGGTTTATTCCTTCTTTTAAAAAATGTAAAGAATTGGTAGAAGGAGGTGCTGTTGGCGATGTTACGTTAATTCATGCCGACTTCTGTATTCAACCACCGTATGATACAAAGGGTCGGTTATTTAATCCGATGCTGGGCGGAGGTGCATTACTCGATATCGGATTATATCCTGTATTTCTCTCATTAACACTGGCCGGTAAACCCATTGAATTAAATGCTCAGGCATCATTTTGTCCAACCGGCGTCGATCAAAACTGTACCATACTTATTAAGCATGAAAAGAATATTCTATCGGTACTCTACTGCTCTTTGATAAATACCGGTAAAACAGAAGCAATAATCCATGGTACAAAAGGTATGATCAGAATGAATACAATGTGGCATATTCCTACATCTGTCGATTTAATCACCAACGAAGGAGAATTGCAACATTTTGAATTCGAAGAACATGGCAATGGATATGAATACGAAGCTGCTGAGGTAATGCGCTGCCTTGATGCAAAGGCAATACAATCACCTGACTTTTCATGGCAACATTCAGCTGAACTTATAGCTACTCTTGATAAGATAAGGGACATTGCATCAATAGATTATCCGGCTGAAATTGAAGCGATTTGATCTTACCAGGCACTATATATTCAAATAATACAGGATTACAGAAGTATAAATCGATCCAGAATGTTATATAATAGTTTATTAGAGAGCAGAATATTTTCTTGCTGATTTAAGATGTCTTTGGCTGACTGAACATATTTATCCATAGTACTGTGTTGATTTCCCAATGCTTTAATGAGTTTTTTCAATGCTGCCTGATTTATTTCCAGGTGGAACTGCAACGCAAGAATCTTCCTGCCAAGAATGAATCCCTGGTTTGGAGTAATCTCAGAAGAAGCTATCCGATGTGCTCCCTTAGGTAAATCGAACGTGTCGCTATGCCAGTGGAAAGCTTCTATCTGTTCAGGAAGATCATAAAAGCCCGTAGCTGTATTTTTACAGAAACGTATCGGATACCATCCGATTTCTCGCGCAGTATTCGGATATACTTTTGCACCAAGTACTTTTGCCAATAGCTGTGCTCCAAGACATATACCAATTACCTTTTTATCTGCAGCGATCGTTTTTTTTATAAAATCAATTTCTGAGGTAAGCCATGGATAGATTTTATCCTGATAGACACTTGCAGTACCTCCCATAATAATTAACAGATCGAATGCAATCTCTTCAGGAAAACTTTGATTAAGATAGGTCCTGGTATAAGTTAAATGATGATTATTCAACTTTATCCAGTATTCGATTTCTGCAAGGCCTTCAAAAGGTTCGTGACGGATACAATGTATTTTCATAGAATAAAAAAGCAGGAAAAGATTCCTGCTTTAATACCTTTTTTGGTCTAGGTTTGTTTTTGTAGCATTATTCTGCAACAGCTTCAGCAGCTTCTTCAACAGCAGCAGCGGCTGTGTCGGCAGCTTGTTCAACAGCTGCAGCAGCTTCTTCTACAACTTCAGTTGCAGCTTCTTCAGCAGGTTGAGTTTTACTTTTGCAGGATGATAATGTTATAAAACCAACTAATGCAAAGGCAACGAAAAGAAAGCTAAGTTTTTTCATGTTCTTAATGTTTGAAGTTTTTAATACAGGTTTGACAACAAAAATAATAATTATTTAAATATCTCAAAGTCTAAAACGTCTTAAAACACTAACATTTTCAACACCTTTCTAATTAAGTCGCCTTTCCAGTTAATAATCGTCATGGCCGGAAGCCTTTCCTGTACTGTAATATAGAGATATCTTCATAGGGTAAAAATAAACCATTTGATTACCTTTGTTTTTGATTTTTTTTGATAAATATTATTTTCATATGTGCCTTTTAAGCATTTGTACAGTTAATAGATGGTTCTTTCGCAGGTTTACCCGAAAGAAATTTGCTGTTTTTAATTCAATACATAGGGTAGTACACATCTCTGTTCTTATTTCAACATATAGCTTGATTTTAAATCCGTTAAGGAGCTTAGCCCAAACCGACACTGCTTTATCGCCTGAATTGATCAATCTCGAAGAAGTAGAAATCATAGGACAGATGGGCCCGGCTATTCTGTCAGAATTGCCTCGACTGGTTTCCGTAGTAACTTCAAATGAAACAGCGTGTGCCCCTTCACACAGTGTGATCGACCTACTCGGCTATTCTGCCAATATAGATCTTCGGCAGAGGGGTAAGGATGGAATACAGTCCGATTTAAGTTTTCGCGGCAGTTCCTTTGACCATAATATCATTCTCTTCAATGGAATCAATATTTCTGATCCACAAACCGGACATTTAAGTCTTTTTTTACCTGTCGAATCCGAATCTATCCGGCAAATTGAAGTACTCAATGGTCCTGCAGCCAGGGTATACGGTGCAAATGCCTTCGCCGGGGCAATAAATTTCATTACCTGTCCGCTGAAGGAAAATTCCTTTTCGGTAAAAGCAGATGCTGGCGAACATGGTTATTTTAATACCCATGCAAATGTAAATATTGCATCACAAAGATTTTCCCATAACCTGAGCTTTTTTAACGGATCATCTTCCGGTTATGTAAAAAATACCGACTACCGACGCAACAGTATATTCTATCAGGGCATGGTTACAACAAAAGAGAGTATCATCGATTTACAGCTTGGGTATGCCGACAGAGCCTTTGGTGCAAATAGTTACTACTCACCACGCTACCCTGACCAATATGAAGAAAATCAGCTTACTTTTTTTACCCTGGGATATAAAACCGGAACCACCATAAGGATCCATCCCCAGGTGTATTGGCACAGGCATGTCGACCGATTCGAACTTTTTCGCGAAGATGACAACTGGTATAGGATTGAAGATAGTTTAACGATCAGCAACAACCCGGAATTTACACAATATGATACTATTCCATGGTACTATGGTCATAATCATCATATTAACGATATTTATGGAGCTCAGTTTACAATGAATATGAAATTCAGGTTTGGTATGACAACCCTTGGATGGCATCTTCGTTCCGAGAATATTATCAGTACTAATATCGGGTATGAGACTGGAATCCAGATTCCTGTGTATGGTTATGAGAACACATTTTACACTCGTTCCGACAGCAGGACTAATTTCGATTTACATCTTGAACAGACAGTTGAGAAGAAGTTCATATACATCGCCGGCGGTATCTTAATGAACTGGAATTCATATCTTCCCAATGAAGTTAATCTTTTCCCGGGTATTGATGCCAGAGTGTTTATTACAAAAGCTGTTTCAATATACGGGAGCTATAACTATACACTTGGCTTACCAACATTTACCGACCTTACTTATCTGGATCCTGTCCACGAAGGGAACCTCAGATTGCAGCCATATTCCCAACACTCATACGAAGGAGGCATACGATATCTCGGTTCGAACACGCAATTTAATGCAGCTTGCTTTTATAATCGTGGCAAAGACGTTATTGATTGGGTTTGGTTTGAAGATGAACTTAAATTCAGACCGGTAAATATCGATACCTATATGGGTCAAGGAGTGGAATTATCAGGGAAGGTAAGTTTTGCCGATATTTCACTATTGCATAGATGGCTGCGTTCAATACGGCTGAATTATACCTTTATTGATATGGATAAGGAGGTACCGGGCAATGTATCAAAGTATTATAATGTCCGGCATAAAGCTTCTGCCATGATGCAACATGAATTTTTCAGGAATTTTATTATCGCAGAGAATGTAGCCTATATCAGTCGGGAAGGTAATTACCTGACCTATAATTTTACCGAATCTGCCTATGAAACGCATTCTTTTGAATCTTACTGGCTGGTGGACCTGAAGATATCGTATGCCTGGAAAGGGTTTGCGTTCTATGCAGAAGCCACTAACCTTTTTAATAAACAATATATCGATGTTGGAAGCATTTATCAGCCGGGAAGATGGATAACAGCAGGTTTCAAATATAAAATTTCAGGATATTAATATTTCCTGAATAAATTTCTTACTGCTCACAATTACTGATATATAAGTCTAAGAGATCGTACCCGTATTTCTCAAAATACCCCAGCTGCATAGCCCGGAAAAATGAATTACATCCTTTTTCACTGTCTCCTGTAATTACATAGATCTGACCTTTGATTTTATAAGCTGCAGGATCATTCGGATTAAGCGTAATCGATTTATTCAGGCAGCTCATTGCTTTATCGTATTGTTTGTCGGTGAGGTAAGCAATTGCCAAAGCATTGAAGGCAGAGGATTCACCCGGTTTAAGCTGGGTGTATTTTTCATACGCTTTGATCGCCTCGGACATATTATTTGTTTTGATGGCAATTTGACCAAGGAGATCGTACGCTTCAGCATGATCGGGATTTGAAGCGATGATTTGGTTAATGGTTACCATTGCATCATTTATCTTGTTAAGTTTTAGGTTCGTTTCAGCCAGCGCCATAAGAACGTCAATAGAATGCTGGTCGATAGCATAAGCAGCCTGATAATCGTTATAGGCATCAAGATATCGGTTCAGTGCATAATACGCTTTCCCCCTGTTCAGGAAAATATCAAACTGCAAGGCGCTATTGTCACAGTATTTTAGCGCTTTTCCGAAGAATAGTATAGCGCCTCCGTAACTCTCGGTCACCATACATACCTTACCCCGCAATAAATATACTTCAGGAGCATCAGGCCTGAAACGCAGAGTAGCATAACAATCGCGGATGGTATTCTCGTATTTTCCCAGATGATAGTATACTTTTGCCCGTTGTAACAGGAGATCAGGCTGGGTTGAATCAACGGATATCGCGCGGTCGATCAGATTAAGTGCCTGTTGATATGCTCCTTTATCGGAATATTCAATACTGGATCTTAACAGTTCATCTATATTCTGGGCATGGATCAGAATGCTACTGAGACAACACCAACATGTGAACAGGAGATATTTTTTTTTGCCGATGAGAAACATCCGGTTTTATTTTAGGACTAACGGAAAATTATATGTATCGTTTCCGTTTGATAATTTAACTGTATACTTTCCGGGAGGTAATTGCTTCAGAGAATATCGTTTGCTTAAGGCTATATCCAGGATGTTTTTTTCTTCAAAGATAGTTTCATAGCCGCTTTCGAGGCTAATATTTATTACATATTTTTTGGAGTTAATATAACTAATAACTAATACTTTATCATCGGTTAAAAGAAAGGAGGGGAGATTTTCCGGTACCTCCTTAATTAATTCAACAGTAGAGTTAGTTATAACAAATCTTTTCTCCAACGACCGGTCTAAACCCGTTAGCTTTACCGAATATTCACCTCTGGGCATCTTCGTTAAATCAAGGACCTGGAAAAAATTCTGTTTGCCAGGGATCGATTTATTGAAAAATATTTCGCCATTAAGGTTAAAAATATTCAATTCTAGTACGCGATTGGAGGTATTAATTATACCAAGACGGGCTGTTTGTTGTGCAGTCAGTGAAAATAATAAACAACTCTCAGGGGTTGATGCAACTATTTGTGTAACGAGAAATAAACTGACAATTAGCCCCGCTATCTTGCAGTATTGGGTGATCATGGGTTTATGTTTAGGTTAAGGGTTTCCAAAAATAAAAAACAACTCTTTAAAAATCAATAATTTGTCGAAAAAATTAATTATTGAGCAGATAAGAAAAGTCACAAATTGCCTGATATACTTGATGTCAGACCGTTTTCATAGTCTTTTCAACAGTGTTCCATAGCCTGCTTGCAGTATTATCCCAACTGAATTTTTTAAGTTGTTCAAGTCCGAGGTTTATCAACTGCTGCCTTAAAGCATTATCCCTGAAAATAATATTCATTCCGTCCGCAATTGAATGAACCGAATATGGATCGACATAGTATACCGCGTTCCCTCCAACTTCGGGCATCGAGGTAATATTTGAAGTCATCACCGGCACCTGGCATTGCATTGCCTCCAGAATGGGTATTCCAAAACCTTCGAACAGCGAAGCATAAATCAGACAAATGCTCGAACCTACTACAGCATTAAGTTCTTCCTCCGGTAAACGGCCTGTGAAATTGATATCGTCGCGGTAAGGCGATGATCTGTATGCCTCTTCTGTATCGGTGGTCCAATACTTGGTTGAGCCTACCACCAATAAATTTACTTTTGATTCAGTGCTTCTTCGGAAAAGATTAAATGCTTCGATGATCCTGGTAAGATTTTTTCGTGGATGTACAAGGCCAAGGAACAAGAAATAGGGTGCTCCGCCAGTATATTTATCCTGTGTCGCTTTTTTCAGCTCTTCAGAGGCAGGTTTAAGAGTATCATTCACACCATTATAAACAACATCAATTAATGTTTCTGGCACATTAAACAGCGATGAGATATCGTTCTTTGAATATTCCGAGACCGTTGCAATACGGCTTGCTTTCCTGATATAGCGAGGGAAAAAATAATCGTAATAGTGGCCTGGAAGCGATCCAACCCATTGCCTGTTATGGAAAAAATTCAGGTCGTGAATCACTGCAATAGAAGGCACCTTTGTGCGCAGGCTAAGCCATCCGTCGGGTGATAAAAATATATCAGCATTATATTTTTTGAGAACATTTGTAATACTGTACTCGAAAAAAATATACCAAAGCACCGGGTGTCTGGCCTGAGGGTATGCAATTACAGGTTTGATGTTTTCAGCGAAAATAAATTCAGGACTATACTTGCGGTCAAAAATAAAAATGAATTCATGCTCAGGGTGCCATTTCGTAATCCTTCTTAAGGTCTCGCAGGCGAAGCGGCCTAAACCTTCCAGCTTGCCAGGCAATAATAATCGAGTGTTAACCGCTATACGCATCAGGTGTTTGTTTTCCGAACGAAAATAAGAATTTGTTTTGTTGTTTAATTGTTTATTCCGGGTTTAATTCTTTCTTTTGACCGACTATTTTGCTTACTTCACATTAATCGAGTAAAAAGCATTGAAAACTTTAATAAAGTACATATTACAACGCGTTTTGGGATTAGATAACTATCTATTTCTCTTCTCCCTGTTTATCATTAAGAAACTGAGGTGGGACAAGAATGAAAAGGATTTTATTCATTTTCTCAACCTCCTTCCTCGTGAAGGCATTGTTCTCGATATAGGCGCCAATATTGGTGTGATGAGTTACTATCTGGCAAGGGGACAGAAACAAAGGAAGATATTTGCTTTTGAACCGATTCCGATCAACTTCAGGAACCTTGAACGAATCAAAAGGAAATATTCGCTGAACAATCTTGAAATCTTTCAGCTGGCACTGGGCGATCAGAATGGTACTATCGATATGGTATTACCGGTTCAGCGATCGGTCCGTTTTCACGGACTTGCTCATGTTAAGGATGAAAACATGCCGGATCGTGGGGACATTTTTCAGTGCCCGATGAAACGTCTCGATGAAGTTGAGTCGATAATGCAATGCAATTCGCGGGTTACAGGTATCAAGATCGATGTCGAGAATTATGAATATTTTGTGTTGAAAGGGGCTACCGGGCTTATTAAAAAGCACAGACCTGTGATATATTGCGAACTATGGGATAATGACAACCGGAAACAAACCATGAAGTTACTGACGGAACTGGGTTACAGGACCCTGGTTCTAAAGAATAATTTGCTTGTAGACTACGATCCTGATATTCATTCGACCCAGAATTTCTTTTTTCTTTCATAGAAGAATTTCATGCAGAACGCTAAAAAATTTGCAGGGGACGCAGAAAGAGTATTATATCTTTTAACTTAACCTGCTTTGCGCTTTCTCAGCGTCCGATGCGAGAAGCAATCAAGGATAGAACACATAAGCATACTTTTTCTCCCGATATATTACATGACTTTCTACTCAAATAGTTCTCAAATTTTTATTTTTGCCGACCAATATTAACTCAGATCAACATGAACCAGGCCCCAAAAACATTTAAATACTTCGATCTTTTACTGGGAGTATTCGTTGCTATTTTACTTATTTCAAACATTGCGTCTACCAAGATACTTACCCTTTGGAAATTTACTTTCGACGGAGGGACCATCCTTTTTCCCCTCAGCTATATTTTTGGCGATGTGCTAACGGAAGTATACGGTTATAAACGATCCAGAAGAGTTATCTGGACAGGATTCTTTGGAGCACTGCTGATGTCGCTGGTGCTTTATGTGGTGCAAATACTCCCCCCGGCAGCCGACTGGCCAAACCAGCAAGCCTATGAAAACATCGTTGGTTTTATTCCCCGCATAGTCATTGCCAGTCTGATCGCTTATTTTGCAGGGGAATTTTCAAACTCCTATTTGTTATCAAAGTTGAAGATCAGGACAAAAGGACGTTTCCTGTGGTTGAGAACAATTAGCTCAACCTTGTTGGGCGAGGGGATTGATACCTTGTTATTTTGCATGATCGCTTTTTACGGCACCATGCCAAACAGCCTACTGGTAGCCATTATCCTGTCGAACTATATCTTTAAATGTTCGGTGGAAATTCTTTTCACACCCATTACATACCTGTTTGTCGGTTTTCTGAAACGCAGGGAAAATGAAGACCATTACGATCACGGGATCAGCTATAATCCGTTTACATTAGAGGTATAGCTTGTATAAAGAAATCGAATACTTAATCTAAGCATATTTTCTTACTTTTTATTGCATCTCGATACATTGAATGAGGTTGATAAAATGAATATCGTTCTGCAGTACTTTGTGAATAAATCTGTATTCATCTGCGAGAAAGGTCTCTACGGTAAAACATAATTTCTCCATTCATCAAAACAAAAAAAGGTGCCCGCTGTGAGCACCTTTCTTTTTATCATTCAATTGTATTTAATCCTGAATCTTGACATTAATTGTAATTGCACCGTTACTCCCGGTCGTTAAGTTAGTAACTTTGACTAATCCCTTCTTGCCGTCTACCGTTTCAAATGCAAAAACATCGTCAACTGCCAGGTCATTTATCTTGGATGCACTAAGCCCGGAAATAGCTGACAGATCGTTATAATTGACACTAGTGAAATCAAGCGTAGTACTTCCAAATAATGTAGCATTCTGAGGATCCCAATCATTTGTCCAATTCAATGCATTTACACCTGTACCATTTACAGTTTCATCGTTTGGAGCGGCAATAGTTGCCAGATTTGTACTTCCATAATAATATACAAAATCGATAACATCAGCCTGTTCGGATTGATTTACGGAATAGCGTGTTCCTGTATTGGCATCCAGACAACTCGGTTCTGCGTTATACTGCGCACCGAGTAATATTGCAGTATAAGAATTAATATTTCCTACATATGCCTGTATTACGATCGACTGTGAAGCTTCCTGGTCGTCTTTGTCAGTAGCTTCAAAACGGATCGTAATTTCTTCAGTAATGTCGCTTACCAGGTAGGCAAAATCGTAATTGATGTCATCGGTGGTGGTTATTTCGCCGCTGCTGAAACTTGTTATAGTGGCAAGTTGTACTTCTGAAAGTCCGGTTACTTTAAATATTTTTACCTGGTCGAGGCCGGCTTCAGCTACAATGCTACCTGTAAGAGTGACAGCATGAACTCCTGCCGAAAGAACAACCGGGCTGGTTGCATCGAAAGTAATTACCGGCGGATCATTTGTTGTAGTTTCTCCGCATGATCCTAAAACCAGGGCCAGACCGACAGATATAATTCCTAAAACAACATTGAATTTTTTCATAATACTTATTTTTAGTTTAACATCCACATGAGTTGGTTTAACATATAAGACTTAATAACGGAGAAATGTCTTATTTGTTTATTAAAGATAACTTTTTTTTTGATTGAATGAAAATGTTTTTAACAAGAAGAGAAAGCAGGTTGCTAGGTACTAGATACTGGGTGCTGGATGCTAGGTGCAACTTTTAACCGCCGTATCCCGTGTTTTCTGGACGAAGGTGGGCAGTGCCTATTCTTTAATATAGGCATCATAAATTGCTTTCTGTACTTTAGTACGGATATTAAGCTCGAGCAGCTTGTTATTCAAAGCATCGGGATAAACTCGGTTCGATAGGAAAATATATTGGATGCCCGTTGACGGATCGGCCCAAACCATTGTACCTGTAAATCCGGTATGTCCGTAACTTGCGGTTGATATTCCTTTAAATGCGGAACCATTTTTCGTAGTATCTCTTTCCGGTTTGTCAAAACCAAGCCCCCTTCTGTTTCCGTTTTCGCAGGCAGTACACGAAGTATATTTCTCTATGAGTTTACTGTCAAGGTATTGCCTGCCCCCATACGATCCGCCATTAAGCAACATCTGCAGGTATTTAGCCAGGTCGTTCGCATTTGAGAATAGTCCGGCATGTCCCGATACGCCTCCCAGCATGGCTGCAGCCTGATCGTGCACATAGCCGTGAACAATTTGTTTCCTGAAGATCATGTCATTTTCGGTAGGAGCGATCTGTGATTTATCAAACTTCTGTAGCGGTTTATAAGTCAGGGTGCTTGCGCCAAGCGGGGCATAAAAATAATCATTAAGGAAGAGATCAAATTTACGGTTCGTCAACCGTTCCACCATACGATAGAACAGTATGAAGCCCAGGTCGCTGTATTTATAGTTGCCGGGTTTATCTACCTCTGAGCTATAGATCGATAGCAACATACTATCGATGAGCGATGGATTTTCGTATAATCCATCGGCTATCTGCAGTGAATAGGTTTCACCAGGCTGTCGGGAGTAACAGTTATCCTTATACTTCAGTTGCCGGTTAATGTAATAGTTTTTGCCCGCATAGATGGGATATTGCTTCGAATACCTGCTGCTGGAAAATTTCTGGTTTGGATAAACAGGTTGAATGCTTGAAATATATAATGGAATGTAAGGCTGCAAACCGGCCTGATGGAGCAGTATATCTTCGAGTGTTAATTTGTTCTTGTTCGTGGTATCGAGCTCAGGCAGGTATTTTGAAAGCCTGTCCTTCAGGTCGATCTGCTCCTGCTCTTCTAAATACATCAGCGCAGGCACAGTGGCAACAACTTTCGTAATAGATGCAATATCATACAGATCGGTATTTTCTACCGGCTGTTTTTTATAATAGTCGTGATAACCGTAAGATTTCTGAAAGAAAATCTTCCCATCTTTTGCTGCCAGCACCTGGCATCCCGGCATTACCCTGGCATCAATGGCACTATTAACGATCGAATCAATTATTTTTAATTTCTTTTCACTAAAACCTGCTTCAAGCGGGGTTGAGTAACGTAAACGTAGTCCTCCAGGTGTGGTTTGTCCCATACCTACCCTGTAATCTTTTGTAATGCTGACAGGTAAACGGCCTTCCATACCATAACCTCCAAAAAGCATCTGGGCCGTAATATTCTGAATCGTCTTGTCATTCTCATACGCAACTATCAGCGCCTGATTATTGTTCAGGTACTTCAACCGGCTTAATGTGTATGGATTAGCGAATACTGTAAGAATAGTAGGGTAGCATGACAACAATGTATCGGCTACCTGAAGGAGCGAACTACTTAAACCAAATTGTTTTGTTGCTCTGAATTCATCGCTGTGCAGGCTAAGTACGATAACATTAAAATGCTGCAAGGTATCGAGAAGATGTGGTATGTAAAGTGAATCTTCTTTACCGCGTACCTGGAAACCTGCTATGTTTGTGTACAATGCCATTGCACGTTGGAATTCGAAAACAGAATCGCTTCCTATACTTACCACAGCAATATGTTGTTTTTCCAAATCGGCAAATGGAAGAATACCCTGTTTATTCTCAACCAGCGTAACTGCTTTCTCGATCAGTTTACGGCGTACTACCTCAAAGTAGGGACTGTTCAGCGAATCAATCAGGGCTTTACTGGCCAGCTTTCTGGATTTCTCCACTGGCAAAACAGCCCAATCCTTTGCTGTAAGAATTTTTCTGCATCGGTCAGCGATATCATCAGCTTGTATTTGTCCGTTTTCTATCATTGTCTCGATTTCACGTATCGATCGACCAACATCCTCAGGCATTAATAAAATGTCGTTTCCTGCAAGTACTGCCAAACAATTTGAAACGTCTGCCTGATAGAGGTTAGTGACCCCCTTCATGGTCATCGCATCGGTAAAGATAAGTCCTTTGAAGTTCATTTCTCCTTTCAGCAGCGAATCGCCGATTTTAGCCGACAGTGTCGATGGCAGATTTGGAGTGGTATCAAGCATGGGTACGCTTAAGTGTGCTGTCATCACACCACATATTCCACTTTCAATAAGTGCGCGGAAAGGATAAAGTTCAATACTGTCGAGTCGACGTATATCGTGTGTAATAATGGGTAATTCATAATGCGAATCAAGGTCTGTATCGCCATGTCCGGGAAAATGTTTTGCCACGGCAATAATTCCTTCATCCTGCATGCCTTTCATGTAGAGTATCCCTTTCCGGGCTACATTTTCGCGGTTCTCACCGAAGGATCGGCTATTGATCACAGGGTTTGCAGGATTATTGTTAACATCGATCACAGGAGCAAAATTCACATGGATCCCAAGCATTTTAAGCTGTTTCCCGATGTCACGGCCCATTTGGTATATGAGGTCGTTATCGTTGATTGCACCAAGCATCATCTGTCTCGGATAACGGATTGTCTGGTCGATACGCATGGAAGGTCCCCACTCACCATCGATAGCTATCAGCAACGGGACTTCAGAAATGGACTGGTAGTATTGTGCCAGCCTGGCGACTTCGTCGGGGGTTCCCTGGAAGAAGATTATTCCGCCGATATGATGATCTTTTATCAGGTTCGTAATGCGTTGGACATCTTTTTTCCCCTGGTTAGGATAAGCTGCTGCCATAAATAGCTGACCGATCCTGTCCTTTAAAGTGAGAGACTGAAGCACTGAATCGACCCACGATGACGAGTCATTTAAAAAAGGAGGAGGGGAGGGGACAAAAGTAAATTCCTGCTCACTTACCGGGCGCCTGTCAATTGAAAATTGAAAGAATACACCTGTAATGATTGCAAGAGAAAATATTAGCAGACTTTTCTGAAATTTCGCCCTCATGAAAACAACGCAATTCAAAATGAAATCAATCTGTTCAATATACATTCATACCGAATTTACATCCTTCGGGTTTCAAAAACAGCCAGGAAATATTCGATTTATTAACAAAAATATTGAGAGAGGAACAGTCGATAGAAAGAATTAAGTAATATGCATTGCGCAACGCTGCCCACCTTTAGCTTTTAACCTTTGCCTATTAGTATATAGAATTTATTCTTGTATCGGCACACCGACTAATCACGGGCAACTACCTATCTTCATGAACTTAAAGATGGGCGCAGAGAGCTTTCGAATGTTGATGTATAACGAAGGTGTCTGACAGACTACCATAAAATCTCACCAACAAACTCCACGCTTCTGGAATATTTCAATAAATCGCTCAATGCTCCGGTCGCCTGAGGGTTCAATATCGGCAGGGAAATAACAGGCGGGCAATTCTCCCATTCTCCGGTGATAATGCAGACATTCACAACAAATACCTTTACGGCTACATGAAAAAGTACATGAACATACAGCGAGGTTCTTTTCTTTCTTACACTCCATAATATTATAGACTTAGCAGGGAACGTATTTCGGAAGTTAATGCTTCTTTATTAAGCATTATTGAGATTGTTTTATATCTGAAATAAGGTTTTGAAACGAACATATATCCCTTATATGGGTTATCGGTACCCCAGGAATTTTTCACATAGTAAAATCTACGGCCATTCCTGTCAGTTGCCATACCCAGAATCAGCATTCCATGATCGTCGGTTGTGGTATAGGTTTCATATGCTATTTGTCGCAGCTCAGGAGTGACATTCAGCTCTTCAACAGGCTCGTCGAGGCTGAAAATACAATTTTCCTTTTCCTCGTGTGTTTTTTTCTTCCATTTGGCTGATCCGCGTAATGAATCGGATGCATAGATTACAGATGGTGCAAGAGCCATTCCTTTTTTGAGAAAGTTAAAACCATCTTCTGAAATATCAGTTGCCCAGGCGACGGAGTAACCTCTCATTACGGCTGTATCAACAATAGATTCCAATACATCGAGGGGGACATTGTAACTTTCGTTCCACGACCAATTATCTGGGATCTCAAGGATAAATGGTTCATAATACGGATGGTGGGTAAAACTCGTAATCATTATATAATTCGCAGGATTAAGTCCCAGTGATAATGCAAAAGTTTCGGGAGTATAATCAATACCTTCATAGGTAAAGAAGTCGGGAATTTTCCCAAGGTATGTTTCTAATATATGACTATAACCATCCATCCAATCACTGCTGATCTCTTTATGTTCCGAAACAATGGAATTGACATATTTTTGCAGCGCACGGTCCATTTCGCCATGATTGTGCCTGTCGCCGCTTGCCTTGAGTCCAGGGTATGCAGCATCCGGAACAATACCGTAAATTTTTATAATATCCATCACATCGTTAGCCTCGCCCCCGGCTGAAAAATTCATCTTTCCATGCATTCTTACATATTTTTCCGCCTTACGCTTATAGTTATAATTGACAATGAACATTTCCGACAGGTCGAATTCCCCTTTAGCGGCACGTATCAGTTCGGTTTCAATTAATGATATTGTACTAAAGCTCCAGCATGTTCCGCTTTTGTATTGATCTTTTACTGAACTGGAAGGTATTTCTTTTATTAAGTGTATTTTGTCATTCACCGTATCTTCCCTACCCGATAAAACAGTTTCACTATCGGCTGCAGATAGCAGTATTTTAGGTGCTATCAAAATTGTAATAAGGAATACTCTTATGAAATAGTACATAAGGTTTATCTTAGCATTTGAAGATACAAAGAAAAGGATTAATAAAGAATTTCTTATACACAGGTTTTTTAATCGAATTTATAAATCCTCATCCTTTGGGTTGGGTTAAGTTTTTTTTATCTATGCCATGATATCCAAAATAATGAACTAATGGAATGATAAAATCTATGAAATGAACAGGAATATGTTGACCTTCTCATTTTTCAATCTTTCCCTATTTCTTTTATATTTACATATGAAATTTCTTTTTCAATATTGTCCGGTCAAATTCAATGTTTTTTATATTTCGTACCTACGGCACTTTTAAGCTAAATATAATTGCCTCTTCATAAATATTTAGTACCTACGGTACTTTCCTTTAGCCTGGTCAGAGGCTGATTATCTGTAGAAAAAGTCACATGCGAAAGTATGAGCCCCGTAGGTGGCGATTTATCCTTATTCTCTTAAAATTCATCGGTTTTGAAATTTTAATCGGACAGTAGTGTTTTTTTTTATTTAATAACCACCTCCTATGAGAGTGGATTCTTTACTTGTTACCTTGTAGAACTGGTCGGTCCCCTATAATAATCGCATGATACAAAGTAGGAAACTATATATGTATAAATGCTATTCAGATATTCAATACCCAATAGCCAAAACCCAATACTCAATATCCAATATCCAATATCCAACAGCCAATAGCCAACAGCCAACAGCCAACAGCAAGTACTGTATAATTTAGTAGTGTTGTATTCCTATTCCACAACCTTCAGTTCGGTCCGGCGATTATTTGCTCTTCCTTCGGGGGTATTGTTTGTGTCAATAGGCAACGAAAAACCATACCCTTTATAGGATAGGCGGGAACTTATAATGCCATTTGATGTCAGGTATTGGATAACTGATTTTGCCCTGTTTTCGGAAAGCGTTTGATTATAGGATGCGGTACCAATATTATCTGTATGACCGCTGATCTCGATTTTTATGTTAGGATTAGTCTTCATAAACTTGACTACTTTATCGAGCTCATAGCGCGATTCGCTTTTTAATTCGTAGGAATCGGTTTCGTAGAAAATATTTTTTAATACGACCGATTGTCCTGATTCAATTCTTTTCAGAGGAATATCCTTGATGAAAGGTTCCTGAACATGGAATATACCTTCCAGAGAGAAATGATCGGAGTAGAACAGGTATCCTTTACGTTCCACATTCAGCATGTAGTTTGTATTGGTGGGTATACAGACGAGAAATTCTCCGGTTCTTTCATCGGAATACGACTGACTGATAAGCTGTCCGTTCTCAAGATTATACAATTCAAATTTTGCCTGCAGACGCTCCCTGGTTTTTTCATCGAAAACCTGTCCTTTCATATAGGATACTTCGTCAGGCCTTGCCTCAGGGTATAATTCGAACTGAAAAATATCCATACCGTTTTCCTTTTCGACATTGGATGCATAGTAGGCGATATCACCTTTTGCATTGACAATTAGTCCGGTTTCATCCTGGGGAGTATTAATCGGGTATCCCAGGTTCCTGATCTGGCTATAATTACCCTGTTCATCACGCCGGGCAATATACAAATCAAATCCTCCCATCCCGATATGCGAATCGGAAGCAAAGTAGAGGGTTTTATTGTCCTGATGAATGAAGGGCGATTGCTCGTCGCCGGCAGTATTCACAGAATCGCCCAAATTGATGGGGGTTTGCCAGGTACTATCTTCATTTAACGAACTCATCCAGATATCCAATCCGCCTTTTCCTCCGGGCCGGTCGCTTGCAAAGTAAATAGTTCTGCCATCGGCACTGAAACTTGGCTGAGTTTCTTTCGAAGCAGTGTTTATGGGTGTACCCATATTCCTCGGATGGCTCCATTCATCTCCTTTTTTTTCGGAAAAATAGAGATCGCATCTTCCGATGACACCTGCCCGGTTACAAACCGTGTATACCATATATTTTCCGTTCGCTGAAATCGATTGGGCCCCCTCATTATCACTGGTATTAAGCGGAGAACCTGCACTTTTCATAGGTTTCCAGCTTCCGTTTTCAAAACGACTGAAATAAAAATCCTCCTGGATCCGGTTACCGGTTGTAATATCATAACTATGAACCAGCCGGGTTATCACCAGTGTTTGTCCATCGGCTGAGAGCGAAGGCCAATATTCATCATCTTTGGTATTTATCGAAGGCCCCAGGTTAACAGGATTAAACTCAACCGGGTTTTCAAACGATCGTTTGGCAAATTTAGCTTGTTTGATTCCCAGCTTAGCCTGTGCACTATACCTGGGATTATCAGGCTCGATGGCCAGGTAGGTGGCAAAACTCTGGATGGCATCGTCATAACGACCTATCCTAAATTCAAGCTTCCCTTCATTCAGGTATCCTTTAGGATAAAAAAGGGAATCAATCTTCAATCCGTTCTTATA
This sequence comes from uncultured Bacteroidales bacterium, assembly GCA_964634105.1. Classification (GTDB taxonomy): domain Bacteria; phylum Bacteroidota; class Bacteroidia; order Bacteroidales; family UBA10428; genus UBA10428. The sequence continues at coordinate 58,046 of CAZWIU010000005.1, forward strand.
ATATTCAACAGCCTTCTCGTACTTTCCCATATCCCAATAAACTTCAGCAAGAACCAAATAAGCGTTTTGAAAGTTAACATCGGTTTCGATTGCATCTTTCAGGTATTGTTCGGCCATAGCATAGTATTGCAGGTTATAGTTGGCCAATCCTTCCTGATAATATTTTATGGCTTTTTTAGATTCGGTCTTGTAAGGTTGCTGGCTTGCAGCACCGATCGAAATAATGAGTAGTAATATAGAAACTGAGAAGCGCATCATGCTATAGTTTCACTGAAGATAGTAAAAATAGAGCTGAGACCTATATTTCAATGGCGAAATTAACGTAATTCGAAGAATGCTTGTAGTTGTGCCGATTTTTCTGAAACAAGGAATAGTTTGTCTTCGTCATAATCTATTCCTTCAATCTGAACGCCAAAATATTCAAAGAAGTCATACCGGATTATCTCTTCGTCGGTCATATCAAAACTTCCCGACAGGTCTATCAGGGTTATAAACGGAACATAGTTATCGGTATATCCGCAAAGAGCAATCTGATGATATTGCTGATGGTAACCGGCACCTGTTACCAGTCCGTTAACATCAAATCCGGTAATGCGATTTGCTTTATAGTATCCCGGTGATTTGGGCATACTATAAATGGCTGTTTCAGATTTTCTCCAATCTTTCGTAAAGACATACAGCGAGTCATTCATGCAGATCAATGCTTCACAATCATAAGATGTCTCATACAGGGCAGGTTCAAAGCTGGTTTGATCTTCGAACGAAAAGGAAATCCTGTATGCATTGGTGGTTTGTTCTGGTGAGCTATTCAATTCGCTCTTTGAAAGAACATATATATTCAGGGTATCACGGTCTCCTGCACCATTGCCAATATCTCCTATGTATATGGATGCATCGTCCTGTGCAATATCCTCCCAATCGGTATTGAAAGCATGATGCACGGTAATTTTTTTTCTGATAGCACCATTCTCTGTATCGATGCCAAATAGTACACTTTCATTTCCGCTATCGTTAAAGGTCCAAAGAAGTGAATCGTATAGGATCATACCGGAGGCTTCCGATAGTTCGCCGGGGAGGTTGAATATCCTATGAAGCTTTTTATCAGAGCTATGATCATCCAGCCCATCGTCACAGGAATTCAACACCATGAAAAAACCTATCAGTTGGGAGAGGATTCTCATATCCGGAACAGATTATCATTCTCTACTTCAGGCTCAATAATTTAATCATTTTAAAATATAGTTCCGTATTCTGATACATTCCGGTGAATGCTTCTGCACCTGTACCATAAGCAAAAACGGGAACCATTACACCCGAGTGATCGGTTGTTGCGAACATCCCTTCAACCGTACCGGTTTTAATATCTCCATTGGTGATGGACAATCCACCAGTCTCATGATCGGCGGTTACTATAACCAGGGTTCCCGGATGTTCATCGGCAAATCGAAATGCCTCACCGATTGCTTTGTCAAAATCGATTACTTCGTTTATCAGGTATTGCATATCGTTTGAATGTCCTGCCCAATCAATCTGCGAACCCTCTACCATCATAAAAAAGCCGTTTTCGTTTTTATTCAGTTTTGTCAGGGCAATATTGCAGGCATCTGAAAGATAATTTCCCCGGCCTTCACTGATCTTTGGCAGATAGTCCTCCGCTACTAAACAAGCAACTTCATTTTTTGTCTCAGTGTTGATGTCTTCAAGTCTGTATACAACATCATACCCCTTATTTCGCAGACTGTCGGAATAAAAGAGATTTTCAGCAGGGTTTTCGAAAAACTGCCTGCCCCCGCCGATAAAAATATCTATACCGCTTGAGAGGATATCATGAACAATATTAATGTTTTCTTCCCGGCTTATATCATGAGCTACGAATGAGGCAGGAGTGGCATGAGTAATTGCACAGGTCACTACTATTCCTGTCGAAAATCCTTTTTCTTCGGCACTTTCAAGAATTGTTTTTAAAGGCATCTCGGTTGAATCAACGCCGATAGCATAGTTCTTCGTTTTCCTTCCTGTTGAAATTGCTGTACCTCCTGCTCCCGAATCAGTGATATAATGGTCAGCGGAATATGTAATTGAGAAACCTATATAGGGTGCCCTCTCAATGTTTAAATGTCCTCTATTTGCTGTATAGGCTGCATAAACTTGTGCAACACCCATTCCATCGCCTATCATCAGAATTATATTCCTGACTCCTGTTATCTGACTCTCCTGCCCAAAGCCCGATACCAACAGTAACAGACCTGCCAGGCATAATATCGATCTTTTCATAGATTTAAAATACTATCCGGGTTAAATGAAAAAATTTAGTTGCTCAAATCAGTATAATGAAATTATAGATTTTTTGTTCAATGTTATCGCTTTTATTTTATTCCTGATTACTTACTCAGCTGCCTTTTGAAAAATTCTGAATGTTGCCAGGTGAGTTTTTTGAAGGAAATATTGAAGCGATACACGCAATACTCCTATTCCGTATATAATACTGCGACGAATGTTTATGGATGAAGCATCGTCGAAATATTTCGTAGGGCATGTAATTTCAGCAATTTCATACCCGGCATAAAAAATTTGTGCCAGCATCTGGTTGTCAAAGATAAAATCATCTGAATTTGCGCGATAATTGATCGATTGTAAAACTTTCCTGCTAAATGCCCTGTAGCCGGTGTGATATTCTGAAAGTTTTTGATTCATAATAGTATTCTGCGTAAATGTCAGAATTCTGTTTGCTATGTATTTATAAACAGGCATGCCTCCTTTCAATGCTCCTTTTCCCAGAATACGGGAACCTAGCACTACTTCGTAGACTCCATTAGCAATAAGGTAACAAATGGAGTGGATCAGCTTAGGTGTGTACTGATAATCGGGATGAAGCATAACAATTATGTCACTATTTATCTCGAGTGCCTTATCGTAACAGGTTTTCTGATTACCTCCGTATCCTTTGTTTTTCGTGTGTTTAACGATGTGTTTAATTCCCAGCTCCCTGGCTTTCTGAACAGTGTTATCTCTGCTACTGTCGTCAACCAGGATCACTTCATCAACAATATCGAAGGGAATCTCATTATATGTCATCTCGAGAGTTTGTTCTGCATTATACGCCGGAAGAACAACAGTGATTTTTTTGTTTTCTATCATGTACAAGTCTTTTTATTTATCTGCATACCGCACACAGAATATATAACCATTTTTCTCGTAAAGTATTTGAATAGCAGGATATTTTTTTAAAAGTTCATCCTTCTTATCAACACGCATAATAAAATAAGCATCTTTATCAATATCGCCTGAAGTAAGCCACTCAACGTCGAATTCCCATGGATTTTCAGGAGATTTTTTCAGACCATAAAACAAGGGAGCGAAGCTTTTATAGAACGATTGAATGTAAACTTCCTGTTCGGATTTCTCCTGGATAAAATCTATCACTGCACGCTGTGATATTTTTTCCACGCCGGGGGTAATAAAGATTAATGCCAGTGAAATAAAGAGGAGAGAAGAAAAGAAAAGTAAATAAATACTCGTCTTTATTCTTTGTCGTGATACGATCAGGGTGGCCAGAATGCCTGCAATCAATACCAGGCCAATGCAAGAATGCATCCATGTCCATCCCGGGTCGGCTTCGAGATTCCCAATGGTGAATGAATGGGTGATAATGCCTCTGTCAATGAAGTATTGCTTGTTCATGCTAAAGACCGGAAGAAGAATGATGGCCAGCGCAATGAATGTACCTACAACTGATACCAATATTTTCTGCCATGCCCTGAAATTGTATTTTCCTTTCATGATCATACAGCACGAATATGCGCTCAGGTATGAAATTGGGAAATAGGTCAGTGATGAATAATGAACAATCTTTGTTTTAACTAGTGAAAAGAGCAATAGAACGACCCACAATAGTAGGATCATGGCAATATGAAATACCTTTCTAAGGTCCCTGATGCCTTTGTATTTGTGTCCTTGTATCGCGAAGATAGAAGCGGGGAAGACACCAAACAACAGAATGATAAAATGGAACATGGGGAATCCGCCATGACCGGCATCTTTTGTTTTGAAAAGCCTGATCTGATACACAATAAAATCACGAATTACATCGGCATTTCCCGAAAGTAGTTGCAACAGGAACCACATGCCTCCTACAAGGGTAAGTATAAGGATAAATAAAAGAAATGTTTTCCATGTTATTTTTATCCGAAAACCATTTAATATAAATAGGATACCGACTACAATGCCAAACACAAGAATAGAGACGGGCCCTTTTGTTAATGTCGCCAACCCCAGGCAGGCGGCAGAAGCAATTATCAAAATTGTCGCATAATTCTTTTTCTTTCTTTCAATTGCAACGATCCAGCAAAAGAGGCTGAGAAAGATGAACAGGTTAAACCATGGATCGATAATACCTGACTTGAAGTAAAGGAATGGCAACAGGGAACAACCGAAAGAAATAACCCAGAGTAATCCGAAGCGTTCGTCAAAGAGTTTCCGCCCGATGTTAAAAAGAACAAGAAGTGTAACTATTCCGCAAACTGCATTCGGTAGGCGGGCCGCAAATTCATTTATTCCGAACAGTTTCATGGATACTACCTGCATCCAGATAAAAAGGGGTGGCTTTTCCCAGAATGGTTTGTAAAATATCCGTACGGTTAGATAATCGCCGGTGGCAATCATTTCCCTTGCCGATTCAGCAAAATTTATTTCATCCCAGTCGAAGAGATGCAGCTGCCCGAGGAAGGGTATAAAAAAGATTGCTGCTCCCAGGGCGATTCCCAGTTGAATGATAATGTTTTTCCTGTTCATACTTGTCTTACGGTTGAACGGATAATTGCCACCAAAGACTTATCAGCCCATTCCCTGTTGATCCTGTTCATGATGTTTTTCATAATGGGTACCGATATAACTCCAACGATGGAGCCTGCATACATATCATTGAGAAAATGCTGAGATAAATATACCCTTGAGAATGCAACTAATATAGCAATGGTAAATAAAATCAGTTTGATAGTGCTATTTCTGCTCAGCAAGCACAATGCTAAACACAATGCAAAAATAGTAGCTGTATGCCCCGATGGAAAGCTGTGGGTACTGTATAATTTTACTCCTTCGACAAGATGCAGATGATTAGCAGGCCCGAAGTATGCGGTTGGTCGTTGGACATCGGGGAATACAAACAACTTAAGAATCTGAACCAGCAACCCTGCCAGGGTTGGAGCTCCCGCGACGAATATCGCTTTCCTGACGGCAAAAAAAAGGAAGATCAGTGATACGAGTATAGGGGTTAAACCATTTCCGAGGTGTGTTGCATAGTTGAAGAAATGATCGGCAACCGGTGCATGGTAGGAATTAATAAAAAGGTGTATTTCCCCCTTTGGATAAAGAATGATAATGGGTAATCCAATGAGTATAAAGATAAGATAGGGAATAAAAAAAGCTTTATTTTTCAGGTATATTTCTAAGAGCACAAGAATATTTATTAAAGATTGATCTTTGTTACAAATGGTCTGTTAAATATGACAAGCTGCGAAAATAGTAAATCAAATCTTAACCAGTTTAAAAATTTCTTCATGTCGTCCTCTTGATACAACAACCTGATATACTCCTTTAGGATAGGACAATAAAGGCACAGTTAGAAAGGTTTCAGCTGTTTCACGGCTGTAAATCAGTTTTCCCTGCATATCGTAAATCTGGATTTCGAAGGGCAATCCTATATCAAAGTTTTCGATGTGGAATGAATCACCCGCAGGATTTGGGAAAATACAAAACCTGACAGAATCGTTTTCCAGTATCCTTTCTATGGATTGAATCTCTTTCAGCAGCCAGTTATCCTGGTCGGCCGATATCATGTATACTCTCCGGTCGAAGGGAATCTCATAAACTGAAGTAGCACTTTCCTGGCGGAGCCTGATGGTAGTATCTCCATTAAAGTAAAAAATTCTGAAGTCGATTGTGATATTAAAAAAGGGCGTTTTCTCAGGGCAGGACCCTTCCTGATTTAAGTATATCGTTAATGTATCATCGGAATATTTCCATTGGATTCTCAGGACAGGATGCCCTTCACCATAGTACCACTCATTAAAGAATGATTCAACTGGTCGGTGAATATTCTCTTCTACCACCATCCTGAAATCATCGGCTGTTGCATTACTATTGGAAAATCGTGCCAGGTAGGTTTTAAGAATATCAAAGAATAGTGTATCGTTATCTATTTCATGACGAAGCATATGAAGGATATAAGCCCCCTTCCGGTAGGTTAGCCGGTAATTAAAGATACGTTCATCATTCAGCGAATCTTCATCAGGGATGAAAACCGAGCCATCAGGCTCGGAAATCGATAATGAATATGCATCGGACAGCCAATCGGTCCGGTCGGTAATGTTTTTGAGGTTCTCAATAGCAATGTATTCAGCATAACTTGCAAATCCCTCATTAATCCATATATGTTGCCAGTCCTTGCAGGTCACATAATCTCCAAACCATTGATGCGCCAGTTCGTGTGCTACAAGATCAAAATCAAAATTGACTAGCGTAGTCATTGTTTGGTGCTCCATACCTCCTCCGATGGGAGCCAGACAGTGACCGTATTTCTCCTTTGCAAACGGGTAGTTGCCAAATTTATCGGAGAATGTTCTTATTAAGTCAGCTGTTATATCAATAGCCGGCTTATTGATCTGAAGATAGTTACTGTCATTATAAATGTAGTTCTGTATCAGCAGAGAATCATCTTCTCCCAATGCCATCTTATAACTATAGTCAAGGAAATCAGCTACGGTAAATGACAGAAGATAATAGGCAACCGGATAGTTTGTTTCCCATTCATAACGTAACTGTCTGTTTCCAACCGGCACAACACGTTTAAGTACTCCGTTCGAACCTACCTTAAGGCTGTCTGCTACTGTGAAATACAAATACGCTGAATCTGCTTTATCATCCAGCACCTGTTTGCATGGAAACCAGTCTTTAGAATAGAATGGTTCTGAAAGTGTCCACGTCACTGATTTTCCATCGGGCAGCATTTTTGTTGCAATGCCGCGTGTATCGGGATCATTTGTATCGACGATACTGTAATACACTGTTATAATATACGTATCTCCGGCTGAAGCGGTATCGGGCGTCAGAAACCTGATTAGTTCTCCTGAATGTACGAAAACGGTTTTTTGATTATTGAGAAGAAGGGAATCAATTTCAGCATCATCATTTAACTCCACCGCAATTGAATCACTTATTTGACGCATGGCAACATGCATAGAAACATATCCGTCAGCTTCAGGGGCCAGGTTGTTCAGCCTGAGATTAATGTAATAGAAGGTAACATCATATGCATTCAAATAATCCCAGTAATAGTCAGGAGGGGAAGAAGCCTTCAGTTGAAATGAAGTTGCCCAGTATAGGGTCAGGACAAGTAAGTGTATTTTATAGCAGCGCATATGTTATATAGGGGAAATATCATGGCAATTTTAATCAATTAATTTCTGATCAACATAGTGTTTGTAATTGAAAACAACAGGATTTCGTATGCTTCTAAAGAAAATAGCCCCCGGACGGAGGCTATTTCTCACCTAAAACTAATAAACCCTATCAAATATTAACCTACAGCAAAATCTGAAACCCTGATTACATGAAATAACTTAGTTTCATAATTAAAGGTAATACCTTCACGCTCGTTTTTTGATTGTAATAAAATGATATTCGCTATATGGATGAGATGATTCTTATCATTTTCTGATATAACCATAAAAAAAATCCCGGCATAACTACCAGGATTTTTTTCACCTAAAACTAAACACTCCTCTGAAAATCATCTTCACAATTAACCCTAAATCAAACTAAACCCAACCTATGAAAATTGCACTGCTTTATATGTAACAAAAATATCATATAAAATGTTGAAGCGGAAACAAATACAGATGAGTTTCATTATAATAATTTGATGATATTGATCATATGTCTTATTAAAGATAGGTAACAATTGTCTATCGATAATATTAATTCTAAATGAGTTATGAACACATAGAATTTTATATTTTTTTTTGTGTGATTAAAACAGTTGGATGAGAAGAGTTGTCAGAAAAAATTGCAGGAGTTAAATACAAGTTCTTTGCGGCTGACTTTTAAACCTTTTGTAAACCATAATTTTTGTTTTAAAATTACAATCAGCCGTTGATATAGTTGGAGATAATCCTTGAAAAATCGTCGATCGTAAATGGTTTCACCAGTATCTCGCTGCACCCGGCTTCTATCGATTCGTCTGTTTCATCAGGTGTGCGGGAGGCTGTTTGTGCAATAATGGGTGTATCGCGATCGAATTCTCGTATCTGTCTTGTGACCATGTTCCCATTCATATCAGGAAGCTGGATATCCATCAGGATCAAATCATACTTATTCTGATGAGCATATTCAAGGGCTTGTCGGCCGGTTTTAGCCCGGGTTATATTTCCCCTTGTAAGTTTGAATATTTGCGACAGATAGAGAAAATTCATCTCGTCGTCCTCTACCACGAGAATATCTTTATTATTTAAATCGACCACTTTAGACATGCTGTATATAACCCGGACATTGTATTAACGTATAGTGCAAAAGTAATGGAAACACTGCATATATTGGATGTAAAATGATATATTTATGCACATTTCTTAATCCGAATTATTATGAGTTTTAGATTGAAAGAATTGTTCAGGGTAGATATAATCAGCAAACCAAAAGAGTCCTATTCGCGTCGGAAACTGTTTCTGATCAGGCAGATCAAAATATTTACAATGGCATTTAAGGGTTTTAATAAGGACCGGGTGCAAATGCGGGCATCGGCTCTTACCTACTATTCTATTCTCTCTATTGTACCTATTATCGCTATGGCCTTTAGTATTGCCAAGGGGTTTGGCTTTGAGACTTTTCTTCGTGAAAAAATAATGGAAAGCTTTTCCACCCAGGAGAAAGTATTGGAATGGATCATGACTTTCGTTGACCGATACCTGACTAATATTAACGGCGGACTTATAGCCGGTGTCGGAATTGTGCTTTTATTCTGGTCGGTCATGAAACTGCTGAGCAATATCGAGAGCTCCTTCAACGATATCTGGCAAATTAAGAAAGCCAGGGTTATGTCAAGAAAGATGAGCGATTATATTTCACTTGTTGTCATTGCTCCGATTTTACTGTTGGTTTCAAGCAGTACGACCATTTTCCTTTCAGAAGAAATCCAGAATAGCAGCGATGTATTTCCATTGCTCGGCTACATTGGACCATTGTTAAGTTTTCTCGTCAGTTTGATTCCCTATATTTTAATGTGGATGGTATTTACGCTGTTATATATCATTATGCCGAATACAAAGGTCGAGTTTAAATCGGCATTGATCGGGGGAATAATAGCAGGTACGATGTTTCAATTATTGCAATGGGCGTATTTTTATTTTCAGAGTCTATTAACAAGTTATGGTGCTATATATGGAAGCTTCGCTGCATTGCCCCTTTTCCTGATATGGATGCAGACAAGCTGGTTAATTGTTCTGTTCGGGGCTGAGGTTGCATATTCAAATCAGAATGTTGAGCACTATGAGGCAGAATCGGAAGTGTTCATAATCAGCAATCACATCAAAAGAACTGTTACCCTGGTTCTTCTGAGAGAAATAGTACTCAATTTCAAGAACAGTAAACCACCCGAAACTGCAGAACAGTTGGCAAACAAGCTTGAAATCTCTACTCGTCTTGCACGCGATATCCTCTACGAACTTTGTGAATCTAAGATTATCTCTGAAACGGTGACTCAAAACGTCAAGGAAAACGCATATCAACCGGCTATGGATATCGATAAGCTGACCGTGGGTTTTGTGTTGGATATGCTTGATAAAAGAGGCCAGGACAGCCTGATTTCTGGAAATCCGAAAGAAGTTGAAAAAATGAAAAAGATCGTGGATGGTTTTATGGAAGAGCTCCAGAAGTCGAAAAACAACAGACTGATTCATGAACTCATATAGTATTATTTACTGCTGTTTTCAGTATTGATTATGGTTTCTTTCCGGCAGGTTATAACAGATCAGGATATCGATATCAGCGCTGACATAATCAGAAAATCTTTTGCTACTGTAGCGGCTGAATTTGGTATTACCCAGGAGAGGGTCCCCTCAAATCCTGCCTTTATTACATCCGCAACGCTGAAAAAACAGATTACGCCAGAAAGGTTTTTTTATCTGCTTATGCATTCCAACACGGATGTTGGCACGGTGGCCATTGAAAGATCTGCAAACGAACCTGGCATGTATTTTATTGAAAAAGTCGCAATTCTTCCTGAATGGAGGCATCAAAACCTTGGAAAAGAACTGATGCGGTTTGCGGAAGATCAGATCATGAAAGCTGGTGGAAGTATTGCCTCAGTAGCTATTATCTTTGAAAACACACGGTTAAAGAATTGGTATGAACAGCAGAGATATGTAGAAATTAAACGGAAGAGTTTTGATCATTTGCCATTTACTGTGAGTTTTCTCCAGAAGCGCTTGGGATAATAAAAAATATTTATATTTTTGCACACAGAAAATAATCATCATAAAATGCTCAGGACAAGCACATATTGGCATCATCATAAAATCGCTAAGCGGTAACAGATGCAGTATGTGTCAAAACCAACATAATAAATGAAAGGTTTGCAATCGCTGCAAACCTTTTTTTTTAATGCTGCTTTCAACTATGGAGATATTAAAAATAGCAATACAAAAAACAGGACGATTGAACGAGAAATCGCTTCAACTGATCAATTCCTGCGATATTAAGCTCACGGAAGGGAAACGAAAACTTATTTCAGTTTCAAACGATTTTCCAATAGAAGTACTCTATTTACGCGATGATGATATCCCTCAATATGTTGCTGACGGAGTGGCGGATATTGGTATTGTTGGCGAAAACGAAGTACTCGAAAAAAAGAAAAAAGTCGATATTGTTAAACGACTTGGATTTGCACGTTGCCGGCTTTGCCTTGCAATTCCGCAGGATGAGGAGTATACCGACAGGACATGGTTCAACGGGAAGCGTATTGCCACTTCATATCCTGCCATTCTTAAAGAATATCTTGTTAAACATAATCTTAACTCAACTATTGAAGAAATCAGCGGCTCAGTGGAAATAGCTCCAAGTATCGGTCTTTCCGAAGCTATCTTCGACATTGTAAGCAGTGGCAGTACATTGATAAGCAACAGGCTTAAAGAGGTTGAAGTGGTTTGTACATCGGAAGCGCTTATTATATCAACTCCTGATTTGTCGATCCAAAAACAAAAAATACTCAACGATTTTCTCTTCCGTATTGACACAGTTCAACGATCGAAGGGAAGTAAATATATTCTGCTGAATATACCTAACGAGAATATCGAAAAAATTATTGATCTGCTGCCCGGTATGAAAAGTCCAACCATTCTGCCTCTGTATAAAGAAGGATGGAGCTCTCTGCATTCAGTGGTAAATGAAAATGAATTCTGGAAGATAGCTGACAAACTCAAGGAGAATGGTGCGGAGGGCATACTGGTGATCCCGATTGAAAAAATGATATTTTGAAGTATGAACGAACGTGTTAAAAATATTTTACTATTCCTGATCCCGTCCCTGATCTGGGGTTCTACCTGGTATGCCATCAAATTCCAGCTTGGACATGTTAATCCGCTGATGTCGGTGGTATACAGGTTTGCGCTGGCCAGTGTCATCCTGATAGCCATATGCGTGATAAGAAAAGAGAATATGAGGTTTGGTTGGAGAATTCATACATTGTTCTTTCTTCAGGGTTTCCTTCTTTTCGGGATCAATTACTGGTTGGTTTATATTGCTGAACAATATCTTACCAGCGGATTAATAGCAGTTATCTTTTCAATAATTGTTTTTACCAATGCTCTCTTCAGCGCCCTGTTTATTAAATCGCGCCTTACACTTCCGCTGATCATCGGTGGATTATTGGCAATTATTGGTACTGGTTTGATCTTTAAACGGGAGGTAACGGATTTTTTTAGCAGGGAAACCATGCTATATGCTGTGATAATGAGTTTTCTGGCTTTATTAACAGCTTCTCTTGGTAATGTATTGTCGGCCTTCAATCAGCAAAAGCAAATTCCGGTACTACAGACCAATGCATTTTCGATGCTATACGGATCGTTAGCTATTTTCTTCATAGGAATCTTTATCGGTACTCCGCTTCAGTTCGATTTCAGAAGCAGCTACCTGATTTCATTAAGTTATCTTGCTGTTTTCGGATCGGTTGTCGCTTTTTCATTTTACCTTAAAATAATTGGAAGGGTCGGACCCGCTAAAGCTTCCTATGCAATTGTGTTCACGCCGGTAATTGCCATGGTGTTTTCAACACTATTTGAAGCATACACCTGGGAAAAGAGCGCCCTGGTCGGTATGCCTGTCCTGATTCTTGGGAATCTTATTGCTATGGATAAAATTAAACTTGATAAAAGTATCGTACGATGGAAATAATAAAATATCCCGACAGGGATCGATGGGATTCTCTTCTGAAACGCCCGGTGCAGGATATTGGGCGAATCGAACAGGTGGTTCGTCCCATCCTCGAAGATGTTCGGGCTAACGGCGATAAAGCCTTGAGGAATTATACCCGGAAATTTGATAAGGCAGATATTACTGATTTTAAAGTCAGCGACAGTGAATTTGAAGCGGCTGAAAAGAAGGTTCCCGGTGACCTGAAAGCTGCCATCGATATGGCTGTTGAAAACATCACACTGTTTCACAAGGCTCAGAAAGGACAGGAAATAAAAGTAGAAACTGCTCCGGGAGTAGTCTGCTGGCAAAGACCGGTTCCTGTTTCCAGTGTAGGCCTTTATATTCCGGGAGGAACCGCTCCATTATTCTCTACCATATTAATGCTGGCTATTCCTGCCGCGATTGCCGGGTGTAAAGAAATTATTCTATGCTCACCGCCCGATCAATTTGGGATGATCAATGATGTTATACTTTATGCTGCCAAACGTGTGGGTGCAAGAAATTTCTTCAAGGTAGGCGGTGCACAGGCAATAGCTGCAATGGCTTATGGTACTGAAAGTATTCCGAAGGTATCAAAAATTGTAGGACCTGGAAATCAGTATGTTACAGCAGCGAAACAGCTTGTAGCAAGAGATACGACTGCCATTGATATGCCTGCTGGCCCGAGTGAAGTAATGGTGCTGGCCGATAACAGTTCCAATCCGGTGTTCATTGCCAGCGATCTCCTTTCCCAGGCAGAACACATGGCCGATAGCCAGGTAATGCTGGTGAGTACCGATGAAAAAATCATTGAGAAAGCCATAGAAGAACTCGATAAACAGGTGGTAAATCTGCCAAAATGTGAATATGCCATGCAATCACTGGCACATAGCAAAGCATTTCTTGTGAAAAATAAGGAGGAAATGATGGACCTGTGTAATATGTATGCTCCGGAGCATCTCATCATATCGACATCCGACGCTGATGAACTGGCCAACTATGTAATCAATGCAGGTTCTGTTTTTTTGGGTGATTATACCCCGGAAAGTGCAGGCGATTATATTTCGGGAACGAACCATGTTCTTCCAACAAACGGTTGGGCAACCTCGTACAGCGGTGTTAACCTGGATTGTTTTTACAGGAAGATCACCTTTCAGAAGATATCAAAAGAAGGATTGGAGCAGATCGGACCAGCTATCGAAAAAATGGCGACAGCGGAGGAATTGATCGCCCACCAGAGGGCTGTTTCTCTGCGCATACGGAATTCAACATAAAATCAACATGACCATGGATTTAATCAACAAGTTAGTACGAAAAAACATTCTTGAACTCACACCCTACTCTTCAGCCCGGAATGAATATTCAGGGGGCGATGGTATCCTGCTCGATGCCAACGAAAATCCTTATCAAAGCAACGTGAACAGGTACCCCGATCCGCTTCAGCTAAAACTGAAGACAAAACTGGCCCGGATCAAACAAGTTAACTATGAAAACATTTTTCTCGGAAACGGGAGTGATGAACCAATCGATCTGTTAATCCGGGCCTTTTGTGAACCGGGAGTCGATAATATTGTATGCATGAAGCCAACATACGGAATGTATAAGGTATGTGCCGACATTAACAATGTTGAATTCCGTGAAGTATCGCTTACAGATAAATTCCAGCTTGATAAATCGGCCATGCTCATGGCTGCCGATAATAACAGTAAGCTGCTTTTCCTTTGTTCTCCTAACAATCCTACATCCAACATCTTATTCAGAGATGATATTATATTCATGCTTGACAACTTTAACGGAATTGTTGTTCTTGATGAGGCCTATATTGATTTCACTCAGGAACCGTCGTTGTTGCCGCTCCTGAATAACTATCCCAACCTGGTTATTTTACATACATTGAGTAAAGCATGGGGTATGGCAGGTATCAGGCTGGGAATGGCATTTGCTTCAAGGGAAATTATCAGTATCCTCAGCCGTATTAAATATCCTTATAATATTAATACACTTACTCAGCGGTACGCCCTGGAACAATTGGAGAAGACGGAAGAAAAAAGCAAGTGGGTGAAAATGATCCTGGAACAACGCGAGATGTTACGCATAAAACTGGCTGAGAGCAAATGGGTGCTTGATATCCTTCCGAGCGATGCAAATTTTCTTATGGTGCGTTTTCGAAATCCAAAGGAGATGTTCAAGTATTTACTTGATAAAAAAATCATTGTCAGGGACCGGTCGCATGTTCACCTGTGCGAGGGTTGTCTTCGTATTACGATAGGAACTCCGGCAGAGAGTGAAGCATTGTTGAAAGCATTGAATGATTTTAAACCGTGATTTCATAACTATGCAGTATCTTTGGCACCCGGACTGCTTTATATTACATAGTTGACGTACAAGATGTCTAAAATTTTATATGAAAAAGGTATTATTTATCGATCGTGATGGTACCCTTATAAAAGAGCCTGTAGGGGACGAACAGGTCGATTCGCTTGAGAAGCTGGAATTTGTACCGGGTGTATTTCAGGCATTATCGCAAATTGCAAATAACCTGGAATATGAATTGGTGATGGTAACAAACCAGGATGGCCTTGGAACTCCTTCATTTCCCGAAGAAAATTTCTGGCCCGCACAGAATAAAATGCTCACAGCTTTTAAAAACGAAGGGATAATATTTACTGATGTTTTCATTGACCGTTCCATGCCGGATGACTATGCCGATACCCGTAAACCTCGAACGGGTTTATTGCTCGACTTCATCGAGGGTGATTACGATTTGCAGAATTCCTATGTGATTGGTGACAGGCTTACGGATATCGAATTGGCAAAAAACATTAAGGCAAAGGGTATCCTGCTGTCCGATAAAATTACTCAGGATGAACTTGAAGCATCGGGTTTGCATGATAGCTGCTCGCTGATGACCAGCGAATGGATTAAAGTGTATGAGTTTTTATCTGCCGGTACTCGTATTGCCGACATAGTCAGAAGTACAAGTGAAACAGAAGTCAGGGTTCATCTTGATATTGATAGTGGCAAAAAAGGAATGATCTCAACAGGCGTAGGTTTTTTCGATCATATGATCGATCAGATTGCGCGCCATGCAGGAGTCGAATTATCGGTACTCGTCGAAGGCGATCTCCAGGTCGATGAACATCATACTGTTGAAGATACTGCGCTGGCCCTGGGTGAGGCTTTTTATATCGCTCTTGGAAGCAAAAGAGGGATCGATCGTTATGGTTTTGCTTTACCCATGGACGATTGCTCGGCACAGGTACTGATTGATTTCGGGGGGCGACCCTGGCTTGTTTGGGACGCTGAGTTCAAACGTGAGAAGGTTGGCGATATGCCTACGGAATTGTTCTTCCACTTCTTTAAATCTTTTGCTGATGCAGCCAGATGTAATCTAAATATTAAAGCAGAGGGTACGAATGAACATCATAAAATAGAGGCTGTCTTTAAAGCATTTGCGCGTGCGATTAAAATGGCCATTAAGCGCGATATATTTAACTATGAGCTACCATCCACAAAAGGTGTTTTATAATGTTTAAACCGGAAAAAAAAGATACTGCCATCCTGTTGATGTATTGCCCCGATCGGAAAGGCCTCGTGGTTTCGGTCACAGAATTTATCGATAACAATAATGGTAATGTTATTAGTCTCGATGAATATGTCGACCGCGAAGCTGGTATTTTCTTTATGCGGATTGAATGGGAACTTAAAGATTTTTTAATACCGCCTGAAAAAATCGCCGATTTTTTTGGAACACAGATCGCTGCCAAATTCAAGATGTCCTGGAGTCTTTATTTCAGCAGCGAACAACCCCGTATGGCAATCTTTGTTTCAAAAATGTCGCATTGCTTGTACGATATCCTGTCGAGGGTCCATTCCAACGAATGGAACGTTCACATACCATTGATTATTAGTAATCACTGCGATCTTGAACCTGTTGCCAGGCAGTTTAATATTCCTTTTCATGTATTTCCTATCTCAAAAGATAATAAGCAGGAACAGGAAAGAAAGGAACTTGAATTGCTCAGAAAGCACGATGTGAGTTTTGTCGTTCTGGCCCGCTATATGCAGGTGGTTAGCGATGAATTTATTAGTTACTATCCGAATAGAATTATCAATATTCACCATTCATTTCTGCCAGCATTCCCGGGTGCCAAACCATATCATTCAGCCTATGAGCGAGGTGTTAAAATTATCGGCGCAACCAGTCATTATGTTACGGCCGACCTGGATGCCGGCCCCATAATCGATCAGGGTGTTATAAATATATCACACTCCGACTCTGTTGATAAATTGATTATGAAAGGCAGGGATATCGAAAAACTGGTGCTTTCCAGGGCTATTATGCTACATCTTCAACGACGAACCCTGGTCTATAATAACAGAACGATTGTATTTGAATAAGTAACTGTTTAACTGTTTATCCTGAAACATCGGGAGTGTAATTGTTTCAAATTCAGATAAGCGAATAACAATTAAACAAAAATACAATTCAACAATAAATTAAGTAGGAAGATTAATAATAATGAGAGTTGCCATCATAAAATATAATGCCGGAAATATCATGTCGGTCCACTATGCCCTGCAGCGCCTGGGCATTGAAGCAGAGGTTACCGATGATATCGAAAAAATAAGATCGGCAGATAAAGTTATTTTCCCCGGTGTGGGCGAAGCGAGCACAACAATGAATTATTTGAAAAAGCATCGTCTTGATGAAGTAATACGTTCTTTAAAACAACCGGTGCTCGGAATATGTCTGGGGATGCAACTTATGTGTAAACATAGTACCGAAGGCGATGTTGAATGCCTTGGCATTTTCAATGAGGAAATACTTCGTTTTAATCCTGCACCCGGTAAGGAACATATAACAAAGGTTCCTCATATGGGTTGGAACGACATTTCCGGGTTGAAGTCAGTTTTATTCGATACTTCAATCGAGAATCAGTATGTGTATTTTGTGCATAGTTTTTACGCAACGCTCGGTATACATACTATAGCAACCTGCAACTATATTGTTCCGTTCAGTGCTGCCATGCAGAAAGATAATTTTTATGCTACCCAGTTTCATCCTGAAAAGAGTGGTCCGGTCGGAGAAAAAATTCTTAAAAATTTTATTGAGGTATGCTGACTATTATTCCTGCGATTGATCTGATAGAAGGGAAATGTGTGCGACTATCCAGAGGCGATTATGCGCACACGAAGATCTATAATGAAGATCCATTGGAAGTAGCTAGGTCATTTGAAGATCATGGATTAACAAGATTACACCTTGTTGATCTTGACGGCGCAAAAGCCAACCATGTAGTAAACTGGAAAGTCCTTGAAAAAATATCAGCAAAAACTAGTCTTGTGATAGATGTTGGAGGGGGCCTTAAGTCGGATCAGGATCTGCATATAGTTTTTAATGCTGGTGCTTCCATGGCTACTATTGGTAGCATAGCAGTTAAGGATAGGGATCTTTTTTGCAAATGGCTCGATCAATATGGTCCGGAAAAAATAATACTCGGAGCCGATGTCAGGGAAAGAAAAATTGCTGTTTCAGGATGGCAGGAGACTTCTGAAATTGAGATAGTCGATTTTCTGAGCGATTACCTGAATCGAGGTGTGAAACAGGTTCTTTGTACCGATATTGCGAAAGATGGCATGCTTGAAGGTACCTCTATTGAACTTTATAAAGAACTGGTGGATCATTTTCATCAGTTATCACTCATCGCGAGCGGAGGAATTACGGCTATCGACGAATTGTATAAACTCGATGAAGCGGGGGTGAAAGGAGCCATCATCGGAAAGGCTATTTATGAGGGGAAAATATCATTGAATGAATTGGAAAAGCTGGTGATCAGCTAAATCATATAATTGTAAAGAATGCTAGCAAAACGTATCATACCATGTCTTGATGTGAAGGACGGGCAGACTGTCAAAGGGATTAATTTTGTTAATATCAGGGAAGTCGGCGATGCAGTTGAACTGGGCGCCGAGTATGCCCGTCAGGGCGCTGACGAATTAGTCTTCCTAGACATTACTGCTTCGCATGAAGGCAGAAAAACGTTCGTTGAGTTGGTGAAAAGAATTGCTCATCATATTAATATTCCGTTTACTGTCGGTGGAGGTATAAGCCAGTTAAACGATATTGAAGCCTTGCTTAGTGCCGGTGCTGATAAAGTATCCATCAATTCTGCTGCAATCCGTAATCCGGGACTTATAAACGAGATGGCGTTGAATTTTGGAAGTCAGTTTGTTGTGGTTGCTATCGATGCCCTCGAACAACAGGGAAGGTGGACAGCCTATATCAATGGCGGACGAATTCCGACCGATAAGGAGTTATTCTCGTGGGCGAAGGAATGCGAGGAAAGGGGAGCCGGTGAAATTCTTTTTACTTCAATGAATCACGATGGCACAAAAAACGGTTTCGCCTGCGACGCATTGGCACACCTTTCCGAAAGCCTCTCGATACCGGTGATAGCCTCAGGCGGTGCCGGGAATATGGAACATTACGAAGAGGTTTTTAAGAAGGGAAAAGCAGACGCCGGCCTCGCAGCCAGTATCTTTCACTTTAAAGAAATTACCGTTCCGCAATTGAAGGCCTTCCTGCATCAAAAGGGAATACCGGTGCGGCTATAGCTGTTTATTCCGAAGCATTGGGAGTTTAATTGTTTAATGTTTCAAGAATGGTTAAATCCCCGCAATTTTATTGCGGCAACTTTAGT
>CAZWIU010000006.1:0-72165 GCA_964634105.1 uncultured Bacteroidales bacterium
GTAAATTTAATTTTTGCTAATAATTTATGCTGAGAAAATCAGCAAACCCTAAATTCACCTGCATACCTGATGAAAAAATAAAGCACAAGGACCGAGATGAGAGTATGGACAGCCAGGACATACCAGATATATTCAGGATGCTGAAGCTGCTCGAACTTTCCGAATAAATTGGTATATAAACCACTCATCAATGCGCCAATGCAGGTAGCCAGAAAATTTGACCCCATATAAAGTCCGGCTTTTTCTTTGGGTGCAATCCATGTTATATACTCCTGAATTCTTGGAGAGGTGATCATTTCACCAATGGCAAAAATAAAAATGCCTAACATGACCATTGCGGGTGCAAGATGAACTGACACGCCAAGAAGAACAAATCCGACAGCTATAATAGCCAGTCCGAATATAAATGAGCGCATAGCAGTTTTCTTTTCAAAAATCCTGGATATAAAATATTGAAAAATAAGAATTATATAACCGGTATGAGCAATAGCCTCTCCATTGATCAGCCAGGTGCCGTTTTCATTTCTCGCCAGTAGCCGCGCGATAAGGGTGCCAAAGAGTTTCTCGAAAGCAACATATAACTTATCCGTAGCAATATGATCATTAACAAAGGCTGCGCATATATTAAAAAATGCCCAGAAAGGAAACCAGAAGAAAAGTCCCAGTAATATCAGAAAGACCAGAAATTTAATATCTGTAAGTGTGCTGAATATCTCAAGTAGTTTTTTACCGGCACGTACTTTTTGAATTTCTTTTTGAGGTTCCTTATAAAATAACAGGGTAATTAAGAACATGACCGTGATAGCAACTGCTGCCATAATGAACGCGTGATTCCATGATATGGCTTTGAGTTTACCCGCAACAACAGGGCCCACCGATGCACCGATATTGACCATCATGTAAAAAATACCAAACCCCAATGTTTTGTTGGTACTATCGGTGGTTAACCTGACAGTTGCCGAGATCAGAGGTTTGAAAATACCGGCAGCAAAACCAATGCTTAACATGGTCAGAGCGATACCGGAGAATGATTTAACTGCCAACAGGAGGAGAATAGAAGGAATATATGCAAGGTATGAAATGATGAGCACCTTTTTAAAGCCAAACCGGTCGGCAAATGTGCCGGCAAATACAGGTATAAAATAAGAAATGAAAAGAAAGATACTTTGGATGATTCCCAGGTCTCCCCGGTCGAAACCCAGATGTTCCATGTATGCATAAAATACCATGAAGATACCATAGTATGCAAACCGCTCCAATATTTCAATGGAATTCGCTATCCAAAATACGCCCGGGAATGGAGTCCTCTTTCTCATATGGTATCGATGATTATATTTCCGGGCTAAAAATACTAATATTTATGCATTATCGTCCTTGGCAGGTTACACAGTATTTATGCGTTCCTGTTTTAAAAGGTTATTTGCCGGCAAACATGATCGTTATGGTATGAGTCGCTCTCTATCGTTCTTTTTTGTCGAATCAGACAGAGTTTTTTAACTTCGAAGGCCACAAAGCTTACTCCGATATGAGAAGAAAATTATTCTATCCGGTTATTGTTTGCCTCCTCCTGCTTGCTTATCCTCATGAGCAACTTAAAGCACAGATTGAAAGTCAGGTTAATTCCGGAAGATCACCCAGGGTTCATTACAGGCATCCGCCGAAACATACAAATCGTTATGTTGAGAATAACAGGATGAAAAAGAAGTTTCGTGCAAGCAGGAAAATCGGAGGCACATGGGACTGTCATATTTTTCTTTACTATAAGTCGAAACCTCAGAAAGAACGGGAGAAGCAAATCAAAAGGAAAAGGCGTAAATTATAATTGTATCGTAGTATTTTTGAAATCGGGTTTGTATAATTTGTATTAATTAATACCTTTGTCCGCGCTTTGAAAAAGGATTGATTTACCTCTGTTTTAAACAGAGTGGTTGATTAGATCAACGAGTATGATAGTTGATAGAATCATCTTAACAAACGCTATCGTTCCGGATCGGAACCTTTGCGATTGTGGAAAGCTAAGATGAACAATCCGGGGTGTAGCGCAGTCCCGGTTTAGTAGAAATCTTTGATTTCAATACTAAATCGTGGATTCCCGAAAAATTACGAAAATAGAAGATTTTCTATTTTTCGGAATTGGCTTAAGCAAGGTTCTTTTAATTAGGTAAGTAATGTTTTGTACATAACGGGGTGTAGCGCAGTTGGCTAGCGTACCTGCTTTGGGAGCAGGTGGTCGTCAGTTCGAGTCTGACCACCCCGACTTCGCTCGCCGAAGCTCCGGGAACCGGAGCGAAGGCGAGCTTCTTTTTTATTGTAAGATACCGGGCTCCGTCCTGCCAATATAAAAATCGGCCTCTATCAGAAATTCACCTGGATAATGATTGATACAGGCATTTGATCTGAATTGTCTCAGGATCGCATTGTTGAATGACGCAACCAAAGATCCGGAGATTTCATCATACCTATGAGTTATAAAACACTATGGTATGAAGAAGTTATTTTTTAGTCTGATTTCACTTTCGTTATTGCTCCTGGCATGTGAGAAGGATAGGGTCATAGATATCACCGATCAGTGCATATTTCATGATAACTTGTTGGGGACCTGTTTTTACGGGATCTCTGGTTATGCTAATGAAGAAATAATCATTAATGACAATGAGGCATATCAAGCCTTTGAAGATTCAATTCGGATACACCCATTGAATACCAGCTGTGACACGGCGTCGTTAGCTCCAATCGATTTCAACGCGTATTCTTTACTGGCTAAGCGAACTTCGGGAGGAGGTTGCAGCGTGATATACAACAGGAAAGTATTAAAAGACACTGAGAATAAAAAGATCATTTATAAGATTGAAGTTCAATACGAAGGTCCTTGTGATATGCTCATCAGCAGTTGGAACTGGGTTTACATTCCTAAACCGGAAGAAGGATACCTGGTTGAATTCCGGGTAGAATAACCGAAGGCTATAATTTCATAATATACCAATAAAAAAGACCACATAGAGTGGTCTTTTTTTATGCATGCAACATTATTTTATTTACCGGTACGTGTAACTACCTGAACAGTTTTTTTGGTGAGGCTTTCAACATACTTATCCTCTGAATAACTATAGCTTGAAGCAACCAGCACAACTTCATAAGAGCCTTCGGTATCGTAAGTGAAAAGAACGCGATTGTTGCTTACCACTACTTTCCCTTTGGACAGGTGATTCTGTCCACGGTCATCGAAATCCGTACCATTGGGTGTTTTACTTTCAGGATCACCGGGTGTGCCAAACCAAAAAACAAACTGTTGCCCGCTGCCATCGACAATAAAGGTATATGAATAGCCAAGATACAGTGTTAAAGGTTCAGCAATCTGTTCAAAGGCATTGGTTTCCGGGTTGGTCCACCATACAGAAAAATCAGCCGATGGTGTCGGCAAGGGCTCATCGAACTCGCATCCGGTAAATAGTAAATTACCCAACACTAGCCCGATTATTAATAGGAAAATATTTTTTATTCTTCTCATGATCTGTCAGTTTAATACGTTTTAACATTCTTTCAATACGATGTGTTCTGAATGAGATTTTCATTCAGAGCAATCTCGGTGCTGGGAATAGGGAACAACCTGCGTTCCGGCGGCAGGGTAATATCCTGCGCGGCCAGTACATCGTACGCAATACCCCAGCGAAGGATATCAAACCAGCGGTGTTGTTCAAGGGCTAGTTCTCTTCTTCTTTCCAGGCGGACTGCATCGCGCATTTCCGACTGGCTGAGAGCAGGCGATATACCAGGTTTGCCGGCACGTGTGCGGATGGGATCGAGCACCGAAGCAGCTTCAGCCGGGCGGTTAAGTTCCACCAGACACTCGGCTTTCAGCAGATAAATATCAGCAAGACGAAGCAAATAGCTGTTATTGGGCGCTTTCATAGCACATACATCAGTTCCTTTGCCGATCACATATTTCTTGCAGGCAAAGCCACTTGCTCCGTATCCATAGGCCAGAACGTAAGGTGTATTTTCATCGCCAACAGGAAGTTCAGGGTACTCAACACCGGGGAACATGATTGTTTCACGGAAACGCAGGTCGGTAGGCGGAACCACATTAGTATCAACCTGGTTTCCGGTTATGATCAGATCTTCAGGATTGTCATAATAGCACCTGATCAAATCTGCATGCGGACTATGGGTTCCCCAACCATCACTCTGACCTGTTATCTGCGACTGCCAGGGTGCCCAGAAAGCCTGCATCATATTGCCCGATCCATGCCGTGTTCCGCAGCCAATGAACTGTAGTTGCCAGATTGATTCAGCGCAATTATCTCCTTCGCGTGTAAAAAGGTCTCTGAAGTTGGGCAGTAATGAAAATTCTCCTGAGTTAATGATCGAGTCGCAAAGGGCAAGGGCTTCGGTATAACAGCTGGAAGGATCGGCAATACTTCGGATTTGGACATCATTATCTGTATGAGTCTCTGTATTATACATTGTCAGGTCACCTGCAATGGTCATATATACCTTTGCCAGGATTCCCATAGCTGTGTGTTTATTTACCCTTCCGATATCATCCCCGGTATAATTGCTTCGGGGAGGAAGAAGCTGGGAAGCTTCCTGCAGATCTGCTATTATCTTTGTATACACCTCAGAGGCAGAGGTTCTTTCAGGAGCCAATAGTTCTTCTGCAGACATGCCATCGATAATCAGCGGTATATCGGAATATAAACGAACCAGGACAAAATATGCATAACTTCTGATACAAAGCGCTTCACCCTTTACTCTATCCAGGATATTTTGTTCGGCAGAATTACCATCGATGTTCTCAATTACAATATTGCATAACGCTACTATACGATAGAGGAGTTGCCACAAATCTGCATTACGGGCATTATCGCTTGCGAGGGTGAATTGATCTATCGGGATATAATCCGGGTCAACACCATTTGCCTGAGCGTCGTCAGAGGCTCCGTCACCAATCATCCAGATTGTCTTACCGTTGAATCCTTCTTCACCAAACGGCGCATAGATAGCGTTAACTGCACATTGTATTCCTTCCGCGGTAGCATAAAAATTCCCGGTAACAAGCGTATCAAGAGGCTTTCTGTCGAGAAAGTCATCGTTACATGCCATCAGGATCATAATTACTATCTGAAGCAGAACAATTGCGTATATTTTATTCTTTTTCATCTTCTTTTTCTTTAAAGTGGGTTAAAAATCCAGGTTTACACCAAAAACAAATGACCGTGGTACAGGGTAATTACCAAGATCAATGCCGGTTAACAGCCCATTGTTGTTAAGCGCGCCGTGTTCTGGTTCATATCCAGAGTATTTTGTGAATGTATACAGGTTTTTCCCGGTTACATAAACACGAAGTCTGCTTGCATTGATCCGGGCGGTTATTTTCGGAGGCAATGTATAGCCCAGGGTAACAGTCTGGATCTTAATGAATGATGCATCTTCAACCCAACGATCAGAGATACGGTTATTATTATTCAGGTCCTGCAGTGTCATACGGGGCACATCGGTATCCGTATTTTGTGCGGCCACCAGGTAATTTCCGCCAGGTGTATTGAGGTAAACATCTTCCGGAGTGTAGGCGTCCAGCACTATGGTAAACTGATTCGAAGTACCATTCATGGCTTCCATATTTCTGCGTACCAGGTTCAGAACTTTATTTCCTTTCATTCCCTGAAGGAAAATACTGAGATCTAAACCTTTGTAGGAGAAATCGTTGGTCAGCCCAAAGACATGCATGGGAAGGGGATTTCCAATGTAAGCTTTGTCGTTGTCGTTGATGATACCATCGCCGTTCAGGTCCTTGAAACGTATATCACCAATTGATGCTCCGTTCTGGAAAGCATGGTGATCGATCTCTTCCTGGGTCAGGAACAGGCCATCGGTTACAAATCCGTAAAATTGCCCCACAGGATAGCCCTCACTGGTTCTTGTAATCATCGGATCCTGCGTTCTGATTCGCTGATCGATTTGAGTTCCCTGCAGATTTATCGCCTTATTCTTGTTATAGGAATATGTAGCGGTGGTTGACCAGTTAAAATCACCCGAGAAGTTAAAGCTTGTCAGACTAAATTCAAAACCCTTGTTTTCCATATTGGCACTGTTTGACCAGGGAGAACCAAAAGGAGAAGAGGTAGCCGACATAGGCAACACAATGATCATATCTACCGATTTTTTAATATAAAAGTCGGTAGAAAGCTGAAGTCTGTTCTTCAACAT
The DNA here is from genome assembly GCA_964634105.1 of uncultured Bacteroidales bacterium. Taxonomy (GTDB): domain Bacteria; phylum Bacteroidota; class Bacteroidia; order Bacteroidales; family UBA10428; genus UBA10428. The sequence continues at coordinate 6,208 of CAZWIU010000006.1, forward strand.
ATAGAGATCCAACCCGATATTGGAAGACTTGACTCTTTCCCAATGCAAATCAGGATTATCTTTTCCATCCGGCTCATAGGCAGGATAAACGGTCTCACCGAAAGCTACTTCAACCTGCCGTAAGCGGGCAAGAAATTCTGTCGGATCAAGATTGTCATTCCCGGTTTCACCATAACCGAGTCTCAACTTTAAGAAGTTAATAAAACCGATTGATTTCATAAAATCGTGGCTTGTCACTTTCCATGCAAGGGCAAAAGAAGGGAAATATTCTCTTTTCTTGCCTGCCCCGAACTTGGAACTGCCATCCATACGTGAGGTATGCGTTACTGTAACATAGTCTTTATAGGAATATATAAACCGGCCAAAGAAAGATTCCATTGCCACCTCTCCGGCATAGGCAGAATTGGTCATATTTTCTGATGATCCTAATGCCAGGTTACGCGATTCATTCGATGGGAAATTATCGCGGTAAGCGCTGAACTGGTCCCATTTTGCAAAGTTTCTGCTAAGACCGGCCATTAAGGTAACATCATGAGCTTTTGCGAAATTATAGTTGTAAGTAGCATAATTTTCCCACGACCAGTTTGTGTTTTGCTGGATAGACTCACGCATTTTAGCGAATTCGACAAATACAGTTCCCCGATTTACAGAAGGTTCAAATATGGTAGTCCGCGAATTCGATAAGTCAGTACCAAAAACCGATTTTATATTCAGGCCTTTGATAACATTAACCTGGGCATAAATATTTCCAATAATTCTGTTCACTTTATTATCGTTCTGTTTTTCAAGCTCGGCGGCTATAGGATTATCAGGGGCATTCTCAAGCTCAACCGAAGGTCCGGCATAAGCACCGGTTGAGTCGCGCACGGCCATATCGGGGCGCTGTTGCAAAGCGCGTTCTACCATACCCCCGCCATAATATGCATCGTTGAAACTCATATCTTCTTTTGAATAGCTGAACATAACAGAATTTCCCATCTGGAACCATTTTGTCACATTCGCATCGATATTGGTCTTGAGAGTTAACCGGTTATAGGATGAACCTATAATGATACCATCCACTTTATAGTATCCACCCGAAAGGCTGTACAACACTTTTCCGGTTCCTCCGCTGGCAGAAAGGTGATAATTCTGCATGGGGGCTGTGCGGTACATTTCGCTCTGCCAGTCGGTATTGACCGGGAAGGAATCGGGATGAAGGGTTGTAAAAGGAATCTGGTCGTCAGTAATATCAAGCTCAGATTCGTAAAGCGGATACGTATCATTGTTGATCTGGTTCATATGCTGCATCAGCCTGTACCGGGCATAATCCCGGGAATTCAGCACCTCAAGTTTTCTGGGAACCTGCTGATATCCATAGTACATATTGAAGGAGAGATTACTTTTCCCTTCGCTTCCCCGTTTGGTTGTGATAAGCACCACTCCGTTCGCACCACGAACACCATAGATAGCAGTTGCTGAAGCGTCCTTTAAAATTTCAATACTCTCGATATCATCAGGATTCAGTGCGGCCATGGGATTGGAAGTCTGTCCGCCCTGGCCGTCTCCGATGTTGGCAGTTCCACCCAGGCTTCTGTCGCTGATAACAACTCCGTCAACAACATACAACGGCTGGCTTGATGCGTTTATAGAACTTGCTCCACGTACCAATACAGAAACACCTCCTGCAGGCGATCCGGACGATTGCTGCACAATAACCCCGGCAGCTTTACCCTGCAATGCCTGGTCGATACTGCTAACAGGCTGCGCCTTTAGTTGTTCGCTCGATACCGAAGTGATAGCTCCGGTTAAGTCACTCTTCTTCTGTGTACCATAGCCGATAACTACAACTTCCGAAAGGTCGATGATCTCGGCAGTTAGTTCAATGTCAAGCACTGTGCTGTTTCCAACAGGAATCTCCACAGTATTATAACCAAGAAAGCTGAAAACCAGGATATCGTCCGGCGATACTTCAATACTATATTTCCCATCGATACTGGTGATGACACCACGGTTTGTTCCTTTTACCAATATCGAAACACCCGGAATTGCTTCTCCGGAATTTGCATCAACAACAGTACCCGTTACCTGGCCCTGCTGTTGAATGATAGAGTTGCTACCTGCCTTTATAGCAGGCATGATGAAAAGTACCAGCAACAGAGCGCAAGAAGCTCTGAAAAGGGGTACAATTTTTCTTGTCAGGTTTTTTTGTCCATTCATCAGGTTAGCATTTTAAATATTAGGGGCCCAAAAGTTAAATAAAATTGTGTATCCTCCATGGCGATGTTAATAATTATAATACCCTTCAGCAATTTACTACCGTGACCCGATGTATTCTGATATAGGAATGGGGTGTAACAAAAGAAAAATGTAGTTCATGAGAACTTACCCTTTAAAGAGTTTTTCGAATAGCCATATGAATGATAAAGGAATGTCCTGACCTTTTGAAATTTGCGTAATTCCGATTTATTTTTGGACTTGCCGTTTTTCCCGTAAGCTGTCTTAAACCAACATACACATAAAGAATGTAAACAATCATTGCTGTCCGGGCATAACGAATGGATAATCCTAACGTATGGTTATAGCAAGAGTTATTAGCATTTTTAATTTAGTGGGCTTAAAAAATTAAAATTAGAATTTATGGCACAAGGACGCTACGAAACAATGGCTTCACAAATAAGCAACAGGCTAAATATAAACTTTTTAGTGTTTTCCTTGAGCCTTGGTGATTTCATGGCATATAAATTATTAAACTGTTTCCGGACAACAGTGTGTAAACAATTAATAAATTGTAATTGAATATTTTGAAAACATCCTGGCAATTTCCAATATAGGGATTAAGCCCAACCAAATCCTATAGTATGGTAAACTATTATCTCCCAATGATTATTGCTTATCGCTAATCACTACGATCCTTAATGAAATGATGCGGTATAATTAAATATGTATAAAGGGTATATCAAATCATTCCGGGGACATCTGAAATAATTCCAGGGACAATGAGTTTTATTCCGGGGGCAACTAAATAATTACCGGGGACAATTAGTTTTATTCCGGGGACAATAAAAAATATGCCGGGGTCAGCATAGTTATGAAAAAGGAAATGTATAAATCATGTTTTTTGACGATGAACGTATTTTTTCTTTCATTTTTTGGTAAGTCTATTCCATTTTCGCCGGTATTCGCTGGTATAACCTTTCCGTCGAACCCTGTCATTATCATGGACATATTTTCCGGTTATACGAATGGTATCGGCATAATTTTTACATATTGTATAGGCCTTATTGCGGAGCAACATGAGTTCGCTCTGGCGTTTTCGGAATGCGTTTACTGAAGCCAGCAGCGCGGACATCTCTTTCACGCTTTCGGCTGCCTGTTCCAATAATCCCTGGTCGAAACGAATGGTTTCAAGCTCAACGAGGTGTGCTTTTCCGAATACGGAGAGGTTATTCAGATCCTGTATCAGAGCAGCATTGCTTTTCCCATTAAGCAGATTAGGTATTTGCCTGAGGAGGTCATGCTGATCACGGAACGCGAATCGGAAATCACGTATAATGGTTCTGCGTAACTTAATCGCTTCAGTATGCTTTTCCTTCCATGCTTTAACAATTTCCTGTTCCCGGTTTCTTTCATTGATCCACTGAGCCTGGATATTACTCAGGGCTGTAAGATATTCAGGTAACCTTTCTGCAAGCGACCAGTCGAGGCCTTTTGATTCCAGTATTTTACGATCGTCCCGGCACCATAACAACAGGTCATTGCTCTCCTGAATAAAAACAGCTACGGGCATTTTAGGTTCTTTTATTTGGGTATCATCGACAGTATTAAACTGTTCGGCAATTATTTGCTGGCCGGGTATTTCAGACATAGGTAGAAGGTATCAGTTGATAAGGATATAAGGTGTATGCAATTTTATTAACGTGCGGGCGCAATCTATTAAGAATTTCTATTATAACAAAACCTGGATGGATGCCTTTTACTCCGCTTTCGACAAAAATTTGAATTACACAGCTTCCAATTTCAGGTCACCGCTCTCGAGCCTGTTACCCTTGGTATCAACAGCGGCCACTTTATATATGAGCGATGATTTTTTCCTGGGGTAATCGAAGAAATCAAAAGGAATAAGGCTTGTCTGGCGTATGTGGGGGAAGGTTTTTATCAAACGGCTGCCGCAGTATATTTCGTATTGCTTAATGGGTTCCGACTTAGCGAATGCCGAATGCCATTTTAAGGTTACAATACGTCTGCCGTCCACAACTTGTTGGGATATTTCGGGGTTACGCACAAAAGCCATCCTGGCTTCCTCATCCTGGAAGTAATTCGTTTTTCCTCCCTTTGCCTGAAGGGCTAACGCTTCAATATTCAGGCGATCCGATTCGGAAAGATCGCCGCTGTTTACCTGTGAGTTTGCAATATTTTGCGTGAGTTGACAACAGGCAGGGTCATCGCTTATCTGCCCGATACCTATAATGATGTTTGTAACCCCAGGGGTTGTCAGTGAATATTGAATGAGCCGTTTGCTGTCAAGCACATTATCGCCGATGGTACGAACCACTTCGTGCGGCCCCTGTGTCCAATGGGCCTCTTTGGTATACATGGCGCCGTCGGCAAATATCTTCATTCCGATTACCCCCATGTTTTTTGCTGCAGCTATCGGAATAACATTATGCTGCATGGTATGATATACCTTGTCGTTCGCATTGATGGTGACCAGGATGGCATCGAGCCGGTCTTTTGTGTCGCGGAGTGTCATCTCCGAAAGGATGATCGGTGAAAAATGGCCGCTGAAACCGATATGCCTGATGAGCTTTTCTTCTTTCGGGTTCAGTCCCGTATAATTTGTGCCATCACGATAGTCGACCAGTGCTGCAATAGCTCCTATATTCTCGTCTTCGGGAGATACTTTTTCATAACCTGTATAAACCGATTCCACATCATCCATACTGCTAATGGAATGCAGAAGCACCATATCGATATAGGCATCTTCGGGGTAATATCCCTGGTTATCGCCAAATACCTGGGTGAGCGTTCTTTTTATATCGCCAATAGCGCCCAGTTCCGGGTTGCCATTGCTCCATTTATGAGTTGTATAGGCAGGATTTTCTCCCTTTGCCCAGCGCAAATGTGTTTTACTTGTAAGGAATATCGATTTCCGTTTACCTTCATCGTAATTGCCGATGCCGGGAACCAGTCCGAGTTGCCTGAAAGCCTTGCCGTAATTCATCTGGCTTGGGCCATACAGATTGGATGTGTCGAAATAATTAACTCCCAGGGTATACGCTTTAATGATAATAGCTACAGGATCCACATCTTCCGGTGTCCATTGCAACGATGCCTGTCCGCCGAGTCCGAAGGTGGTGACTTCGAAAGGTATTTTTCCAAAAGGCCTTCGTAATAGCTGAGGTTGGATAGTTCTCCCAAAACCCAGGTATGGTAGGGTTAAGGCTGCTGCTGATACAAGCCCTGTTTGCTGTATGAACTTTCTGCGGCTGATTTGTTGCGATTTGTTTTTCATGACCGGATTGTTTGTTACCTAATAAAACTGGTAAGTCAGAATAGCTGCTTCGACTTCTTAGTACCTGGAAGTATCACTAAATTATTAAAAGAACAGGAAAAGGGCAAATTAGTTTGGGTCAGGGAGATGATTAATTCAGGATATCCTTTTAATTTATGAGTATTGAACTATTGTGAAGCTGTTACCTTCCCAGTAACTCCCCTCGTCACACCAGGAATGTCATTTTGTTTGAGATTAAAACATTCCTGCCAAAGAGCAGGAATCCAGGTGGTTTTTCAGGCAGGCTGATTTTTTTAGTACTTGCTGCGATGATCTTTTAAATAAAGCAAACAGTTATTCCTTACTCTTTTTCAATTCCTTTTTCAGGTTGCTGATTTCCTGTTTAAGATTTTTTTCTTTTAGCAGGAATTCCTGTTTCATGGCTTCAAAATTATTCTGATTTCTGGCCATTTCCTCCTGGGTTGCCGACATTTCTTCAAGATTCTGACGCAACTCTTCTTCCTGCGCAGCCATTTCTTCCGTCTTGAGTTTTATTTGCTCGTACATTTGCCTGTTCTTATCGTTGGCGCGTGTTGTAAGCAGAGTGGCAGCCACAAGCTCTCCGAGTTTTTCAAGGAATTCTATCTTATAAGGTTCGAGCTTTTTCAACGACAGGATCTCGATTACACCCAGCACCATTTCATCCATTCTTACAGGCAATACTACCAGATGTTTTAGTTGTGTTTCGCCTAATCCCGACGTGAGTTTTGCATATCCTTCGGGAAGGTTGTCGATAATGCGGGTTTCACGCTCTTTAAAGCAGGTGCCTATATACCCTTCACCGATCATGATCCTGACTTCTCCTGCTTTTTTAAAGTCAGGGGCATGATACCCGGCCATTTCAAGGTATTGTTCTGTTCCATCTTCATTCTCTGAAATAATATACATACCTCCGATATTGGCGTCGAGGTATTCCACAAGCTCTGTCATAAGAATTCTGGCCAGCCCGTTGACATCTTCTTTATTTTTACTGATAAGGTTGCTGAATTTTGCCAACCCTGCATTAAACCAGACCTGTATCGCTTCTGCTTTTTCCTTTTCAAGAAGCGCCAGGCGTTGTTTCTCAATTTCGTTCTTTTGTCGTTCTACTTCAGCCTTTCCCTCCCGGATACTTTCTTCCAGTATCTGCTTGTCGTGCTTCAACATGCTTAAACGCTGCCGGATCAGGTAATAGGCAAGGCTCCCTACCGCCAGCACTACAAGAGTAATAAACCACCATCTGAGCCAGAAGGGGGGAATGATCCTGATTTTTATGCTGGCTCCTGTTTCATTCCAGATTCCATCGTTATTGGAAGCTTTAACATGGAATATATACCGGCCGGGATCGAGGTTTGTGAAGGTAACTTTTCGTTCGTTCTTTGCATTGATCCAGTCTTCGTTAAACCCCTCCATCATATACTTGTACTGGTTTTTTTCCGATTGGCGGTAGCTGAGAGCGGTAAAATCAAAAGAAAAAACATTTTCATTATGCTTAAGCACAATTTCCTTACTCACAATAATACTTTCTTTCAGGATCGACTTTTCCCCGATCCTGACATCTTCATTAAAAAGTTTAAATCCGGTAATGTACACCGGTGGCTTGAACGGGTTATCGATAACTTTTTCGGGGGAAAACAGGTTAAACCCATTCACTCCGCCAAACAGGAATTCGCCCGTGGAAAGTTTTTTAAATGCCCAGCGGCTGAATTGATTACTTTGAAGTCCGTCGCTTGCATTATAATTCTTAAATGTTATACTGTCGGGGTTGAATTTGCATATACCCTCGTTTGTGCTGAGCCAGAGATTCCCTTCATTATCCTCAAGAATTCCGTTGATTACATCATTTGGCAGGCCATCGGCCATGCGGTAGGCTGTGAAGTTTCTTTTCTCCCTGTTAAATAAACACAGTCCGCCACCATTCGTTCCAACCCAGATCCTTTTCTTCGAATCTTCATAGATAGAGTATATAGCATTGTTTGTGAGCGAACCTGGTTCGTCGGTCCGGTTATAATGATCAAATTTGCCTGTTTTCTTGTTCAGGATGCTGATTCCGGCTCCTTCCTGAGCGATCCAGATGAATCCAAAATGATCTTCGGTGATCATAACGCATCCTGAATTAGCGATGGAAGAGTTATCGCCGGGATTATGAGTATAACGGGTAAAGTTGTCAGTCTGCCGGTTAAAGCGGTTCAATCCTCCTCCCCAGGTGCCAATCCATATTTCCTGTTCACTGTCTTCGAAGATGTAAAAAATATTATCTTCCGACAGGCTTGTTTCATCGGCAGGATTGTGGCGGTAATGCTTAAACGTTCCTGTGTTCGGGTCATACACATCAACACCTCCTGCCCACATGCCGATCCAGAGTTTTCCATCGCTGCACATCCGTAAAGCAAGAACCTTATTATTGGTAAGCCCTTTAGGGTTATTTGGATCGGATACGATATGTGAGAATTCATTCGTTGTGTGGTTCAGGTAATTTAATCCGCCGCCATCGACCCCTACCCATATATTACCCATGTTATCTTCAGCAAAGGATGTGACATTATCGCCCAGGAGGCTTGCCGGATTCGATTTCTGATTTTTATAATGAATGAATTTCTTCTTCCCCTGGTCAAAAATACTAATACCGCCAAAACGGGTACTCACCCACATTCGACCGGTGTTATCAAAGAATATTTGATTAATGTCGTTGCTGCTTAGACTTTCATCGTTTTCAGCTTCTTTCTGAAGGATCGTAAAATCATCCGTCGTTTCATTCAGTAAACATAGCCCTCCTGACGTTCCCACCCAGATATTTCCTGTTTTATCTTCTGCAATGCTGTTCACCAGGCTGTTTGGTATACTTCTTTTATTCAGGGGATCGACCAGGTAACGGGTGAAGGAACCTTCGAGGGTATTCATCAGGTTAAGTCCGTTGTCAAATGTACCAACCCATAATCGTCCCTTTGAGTCTAACAGAAGCCGTTGAATTTTATTGCTGCTTAAACTGCGAGGATTAGCTTCGTCGTATGTATAGTTGGTAAATGACTTGTTCTTTTCGTTATAAAGCGATAACCCTCCATAGGTTCCTATCCAGTAACGGCTGTTCCTGTCCTCGGCCATATACCTCAGAATATTGGAAGGTAAAGAATTTGGATTTTGAGGATCATGCACAATTTTCTGCATGGCAAATGTGGCCATATCCATAATATTTATACCCGACTCGGTCATGATCCAGAGTCTGTCCTTCGAATCGATAAAAAGAATTTGAATACCGCTGGTCAGCAATCCGTCCGGATTATCCGGATCGGCCATAAAACGTTTGAAATTATCAGTATTCCAGTTATACAAGTTCAAACCATTCTGTGTGCCAATCCAAAGCCTTCCCCGTTTATCTTCCACGATGGAACGCACATAGTTATCACTTAGACTGTTATTATCGTTCGGATGATTCCGGTAGATTTTACAACTATAACCATCATACAGGTTCAGTCCGTCTTCAGTTCCGATCCAGATAAACCCTTTACTATCCTGGAAAGTAACATTGGCATTATTTTGTGACAATCCGTTTTCGACCGATAAATGATCGAAATAGATATTACTTAATTGAGCAAAGATGCTGAGCGGTAAAAGAATCAGTAAAGCTGCCGTCAGTACTTTATGAATACTACACCTGAAGGCATTTCGTTGAAGTTTACACATCTTAATAGAAAGTTAGATTATGCAGATCACAAGTTAGGGCAATTCTGATTTTAAAGCAAAACAATAAATAAACTTTATGTAAAGATATCTTTCTGTATGGTATTGTTAAATACATGTATGTTGTAAACGAATACATCTTTTAAGATTCAACATAAATACTTGTTCCGATCCTTTCACCAGCAACCTTTTATAGCTTCACTCCGGATATGTTGAGGTTCTTCTCAACCGGCTCTTTACCATCATAATGTTAAAATAAAAAAGAGGCCATGCAACTATTTTAATATTTCTTTGGTCTTATTACCAGACAGCTTAAACACGATTTTTTTCTAATCATTAGGAATTATCGAAGAACCCCGGTACCAAGAGAGCCGGGGTTCAATTTTTTATGGAGCTCAATTCTCGGCAAGCAGCAATTTCCTGCAATTTTCGAGTGATTTCATTTGCTCCTCATCCAGAACAGGGAAGCGCAGATCTAACTGTTCGAGTGTACGAACAATAATTTCCGATACCACCAGGCGAGCATACCATTTCTTATCGGCAGGGATCACATACCATGGAGCTTCTTCGGTTGAGGTTTCATGAATAGCCTCTTCATAACAATGCTGGTAGTTGTCCCAGTAGTTCCGTTCATGGATATCGGCGTCCGAGAATTTCCAGTTCTTGCTTTTATCCTCAATACGTTTTAGCAAACGGTTTTTCTGTTCCTCCTTCGAGATATGAAGGAAAAACTTAAGAATAACAGTGCCATTTTCAGTCAGGTACCTCTCGTAATCGCGTATTTGCCTGAAACGATCTCTCCATATAGTGTCCGATACAAATTTACCGGGAATATGCTGAGTCTTTATCAGATCGTGTACCCTTACAACCAAAACTTCTTCATAATACGACCGGTTAAAGATGCCGATTTGTCCGCGCTCCGGCAGATGCGGTGAAACCCTCCAGAGGTAATCATGATCCAACTCTTCTTTCGACGGCTGCTTAAAACTTCGAACATGAGTGCCTTGCGGGTTAAGCCCCTTCATTACATGTTTTATAATTCCGTCTTTGCCGGCGGTATCCATTGCCTGAAGGATTACAAGGACCGAGTATTGGTCGTGTGCATAGAGCAGCTCCTGCAATTCGGAAAGCCGATCAATATTCTCATCGAGTTTTTCTTTTGCGTCTTTTTTCGAATGATAGCTGCCGGTATCGCCTGTTTTGACATCGGATAACCTGGCTCTGTTGCCTTTTGTTATGCAATATGTTGAAATATCCATAGTATGGTCAGTTTTTATTAAAAGTAATAAATTCTTTTTTCGCTTATGTAATGGAGCGGATCCAGTCTTTTTTATTCACACCATCATGTGCCGTAAAAAATTGCTGCTGACATTTTACAGGGTATGTTTCAGTGTTCGGGGTAAGAATATGTTGGTGATATTCGTTACCTTCACATCTTGGAAACGCTGATTTTTCAGTATAATTTTATATAGATAGATTTATTCACACTATTCCATGCAACTATTTTTTTATTTCACTGGTAATTAATCTGAACGAAATGTTCAATCTTGAAAAGGTCATTGAAGGTTGTATCAGGAACAAGCGCAAAGCACAGATTGAGCTATATAACTATTACGCTCCCATGATGCTTGCCGTTTGTATCAGGTATGTGGCTGATAAAACGGAGGCGGAAGACATACTTCAGGAAGGCTTTTTCAAGGTACTTCGTAATATCAAAGAGTACAACGGCAAAGGACATTTCGAAAACTGGCTGAGGAAAATTATGGTCAATACTGCCATCACTCATTATCATAAAGAGAAAAAGCACTATTACCATGAAGAAATTGAAACGGTTAAAGATTATGAACTGCAGTTTACTCTTTCTCCCGATAAAGCATTTGAGGAAAGAGAGCTCTTTCAACTGTTGGCAAAGATGCCTGAGGGCTATCGGATGATCTTTAACCTGTATGCGATTGAAGGGTACAAGCACAAAGAGATTGCTGAGCAACTTAATATTGAAGAAAGTACCTCAAAAACTCAGTACCTTAGGGCCAAGAACTGGCTGATTCGGGAAATGAAAAAACTGAATTGGATATAAATGGAGCAGAAATCGAACCAACTTGAATCACTATTTCGGACAGCATGTGAACAACAGGCTGTTACCCCTTCGTCCCGTGTATTGCGTAAATTGCGGACAAGATTGTGGATATCCGATTTTATGAGTGTTAATCCCCGTAAAGTAAATTTCGTGTATACGGCGCTTCTCATTGGAGGCATTACTTCAGTTGCATTGCTGGTAAGGCCTTTGGAAAAAACTGCTGAGAAGGTTCAGGAAAATGCTGTTACTGCTGTCAGTGAAGAGCAGGCTCAACCAGGTATTCTGGCTGACAATACAGATAAATCAGCTACCATCGGACAAACCCGGTCAAATGAAAATAGTAATAACCCGGCTGGTCTCCTGAAAGCAGAATTCAGCATTACCGAATACAAAGGATGTGCGCCGCTGGCAGTTAAATTTACAAACCAGTCGCCCAACGGATTGGTTTCGGATTGGGACTTTGGAACAGGAGATAAATCGAGCGAAAGAAATCCTGTTTATACCTATCCGGAAGCAGGGGAATATAACGTTATTCTGACGGTAAAAGATAAGGATGGAAATACCGTCACTGCCAAAAAGAAAGTTGAAGTCCTTAAAAGGCCGGAAGCAAACTTTGAGATTGATGTTGAAAATTCAGAGATAAAGAATAAAAAAATCATCCTGAAAAATAACACGGTTGGAGCTTCGTACTATTCGTGGGACTTTGGTGACGAAAGACAGACCGTGGGTAATAAAGCGGAACATTCCTATGCTGATTTCGGAGTATATAAAATTAGTCTGGTCGCAACATCCGACAATGGTTGCAGCGATACAGCAAGCCTTACTACCCGGTTTATTGAAAAGAATTACGAGTTATCGTTCCCGCTTAATTTCAGGCCTAATCCTGTTGAACGTAACGATGGTTACTATGAGAAAGCAGGCGCTGAAACTTCCATCTTTTATCCCAAGAACTATGGCGCCGAAAACTACCGGCTTACAATCTATGCTCAGAATGGCCTGGAAGTATTTTCCACCAATACGATCAAGCAGGGATGGAATGGATACCTGGGCGCACATCTTGCTCCGGCAGGTAAATACACATGGGAAGCCAGCGGTATCTATCCGAATGGTAAACCCTTTAAGCTAAAAGGTACCGTTATGGTGAAAGCCCAGGAATATGATTAATTTATTGCCGGATGCAACTATTTTGACGATTTTCAGGTCTTAACAACAGGAATTTATATCAAAGGAATTTATCTGAGAAAGAACCTCGCCATAGCTGCGGGGTTTTTTCATATTAACCTAATTACGCATTAAAAATGCCTGATCTGCTGAATACCTTATCCAACATGCAGGATGACTATTTACTGTGTATATAATTATAGTCGCGTATAACGGTTGCCAGGAACTTTCCATTTGGCATATCACTTTGAATTCCCATTTTGGACTCGAGCGCTTGTTTGGCTTTTATGGCTATTGTTTGTGCATTATAGCTGACATACGACTCGTTCAGGAAGTCAAGGACTTCTTTAGCGGTGCGGATATCCGATTCGGAAAGCCTGGAAATCTGTTCAAATACCAGGCTATAATCTTCCGGCAGGTTCATATAGATAGTATCGTTAATCGACTTTTCTTTTAAGCGTATCACGGTTGTATTGGCCACAATGTCACCCAGCCGCTGGCCTTTCCCGTTCAGTATTATAGTGATGGTAGAGACGGCTCCGAGCAAGATGGTATTATCGACCAGGCGAAATATCCACCGGATCAGGTAAGAAATAAGAGTTGCTTTTGTGCCATCGATCTTTACTACCTTGATCTTTATTATTCTTTTACCGAAGCTCTGGCCGTTCATGGCAGTCTCGCAGATGAGGTGGTAAAAGAATACAGGCAGCGCCAGAATAATCATTGTCATCGGTGCATTCTGGGTAATGGCTCCCATAAATACCGATATCGACATGAAATAAATAAAAAAGAAAAGATAATCTAACGCCGCGGCAGCTATCCTCTCACCAATGCTTGCTACAGTCTGTTCGATGGCAATGTTTTGTGAAGTCTGAATGGCAATATTCTCCATAAATTAACGCGTATTGATCGAAACGTGTAAAAGTTTTTTTATCTTACGAACTTAATTAAAAGAGGTTTTATTCTGTGCACGAAATTCGTTTTTTACACCGTAATAAAAAAAAGTGGGAGGAGTTTGAGAAGCTCCTGATGCACGGTCTTAAGGCCAATCCCGATCATATTTCTGATCTTTTCATTCAGCTTACAGATGACCTTGCGTATGCCCGCACCTATTATCCAAATACAAATACAGAAGCGTATCTTAACCAGTTAGCTCAAAAGGCACACCAGATAATATATCAGAATCAGCCTGTCAGAAAGGGCAGGATACTATCCTTCTGGAAACATGAATTTCCCCTGCTGATGTTTTCGGTGCGGAAGGAGATCGTGGTATCCTTTACCATTTTCCTGGCAGCAGTACTCATCGGACTAATTTCTAATCGTTACGACCCTGAGTTTGTGAGAATAATAATGGGCGATGCCTACGTGAATATGACCCTGGCCAATATAGAAAAGGGCGATCCGATGGCGGTATACAAAAGTATGAATGAGGTTGAGATGTTCCTGGGTATTACCATAAATAATGTGTATGTTTCATTTCTGGCATTTGTCTTCGGGGTATTCACTGCACTGGGCCCTGGTTATATCATGCTGAAAAACGGTATTATGCTGGGCACATTCCAGGGTTTTCTTGCACAAAAGGGAATGCTGCTCGAATCGGTATCCACCATCTGGATTCATGGCACACTTGAGATTTTTGCCATTATTGTTGCCGGTGCAGCCGGCATTGTGATGGGAAACAGCATCATCTTTCCCGGATCGCATACCCGGCTTCAGTCATTCAGGGCAGGAGCCATAAAAGGGACAAAGATGGTTCTTGGACTGGTCCCTGTCTTTATTCTTGCTGGTTCATTAGAAGGTTTTGTAACCCGGTATACACAAGCGCCCTATGTGTTAAAATTTTCGATTATAGGTATGTCTTTATTGCTCATTTTTTTCTATTTCTTCTACTATCCACGGAAACTCTATTTAAAACAATTATACTATGGAAAAGACAAACATTAACTTTAAACAGGTTCGCGATTTCGGCGAGGTCTTCAATGCTACCTTCGCGTTTATCGGACAGGAATTTAAACTCCTTGGAAAAGCAATACTATACTTTGTGCTGCCTGTACTTGTCATTACTGCTATCTTAAATGTACTGATAGGAATTGAACAGCAGAAATTCTTAAATGAATTCAGCACCATGGATCCGTCGGACATCTCAAACCCTTTTTCAATGATGGGTAATACTTATAAATATGCAGGACTCATGATGCTTGTTTACATAGTAGCAATGACTTCGCTGATATGTACTGTTTATGGATATATAAAACTATACGTTACAAAAGGAAAAGACCAGTTCACGCTCGGCGATATATGGCAGCAGGTAGCAAAATACTTCTTGCCGGTCTTAGGAACTTCGATAGTAGTAGGTATAATAACCTTCATCGGGTTAATTTTTTGCCTTATTCCGGGTATTTATCTCGGCGTATCGTTATGCTTGATATACATGGCATTGCTGTATGAGGAAAAAGGCTTTGGGGATGCATTTAGCAGAAGTTTCGAACTCACGAAAGAAAAATGGTGGCTGACATTTGGAATTCTGCTTATTGCTTACATATTGATATATATTATCAGTATTCTCCTTTCTATACCATCTATATTGATGGGTTTTAAATCACTATTCACAAATTTTAAAAATCCTGCCCAACCGCTTAATCTTACAACAGGATACTACATCATGAATTCAATTACATCGTTAATATCCTATATACTGTTTACAATACCCTATGTTGCTATTGCTTTTCATTTTTTCAGTCTGAGGGAAGCAAAAGAAAGGCCATCGTTGCAGGAAAAGGTGGATCAAATCTCCTGAAATGTTTGCGCATAATACGAAACTTTATTTTATACTGTTAATATTTTTCATATCCCCGGTCGCCAAAGCCGGGGATTCACTTCATGTTGCCCGAAATCTGAAAGATGAATTAAAGGTATCGCAGCTCAGGCAGCCTGACAGTAGTTTTTTTAATACGTATCTTGCCGATGAAGAATATGCCTATTCAGGTAAGTATATTCCACCGGGGGATAATACATTCTTTGAACGTTTGTGGAGGGGACTGCTCAGATTTCTAAGTAAAGGGCTGAAGATTTTAAAGATCATGCCCGTTCTGTCGAGGATTATTCTGGCCGTGGCTGTAATATTCCTGCTGTACTTGCTGGTAACGAAAACAAAATTCTACAAGTTATTTTATACGGATAAGGAAATTCCTGCCCCCGATTTCGATGAAATTGATATGCTCACCCAGGAGTACGATTTCGGCAAAGCTATTGCAATTCTCTTATCACAACAGAATTACAGAGGGGCAATTCGTATATTACACCTGAAACTGTTAAAAGATTTGGAGATACATGAGCTTATCAGGTATTCAAAGGAGAAGACAAACCGGGAATACAGCAGAGAAATTTCGGACCTGCCGACACGAAATGTATTTATCGCTTTAACAGGAATTTATAATAAAATATGGTATGGAAATTATCCGCTTTCAGGCGAGGAATATAAAGATATAGAATCGGAGTTTAACCAATTTTCGGCAAGGCTGAATGAAAGCATGGAATAAGATCATACTGACACTTGTTTTTCTTCTGTTTGCCATCCTGGTGTTAGTACAGCACTACATGCCAAAAGCGATCAGCTGGGAGATGACTTTCACAAGTCATAGCAAATCTCCTTATGCATGCAGGATCATGAAGGACATGCTCACCGAAATATTCCCCGGATGCAATATATCGGTCAACAACGATAACCTGTACAACATTTCGGAAATTGATACTGCGGCAAAACATAATCTCATCATCATCAGTAACGAATTTAATCCCGATGAAGCTACGCAATCAGCATTGCTGGATTTTGTCGCAAGAGGAAATACGGTATTCCTTTCAGCATTATCATTCCCTTCCCTTCTTTCCGATACACTTCATCTGGAACTTTATTCACCAATAATCGATACATCATGGCTCAGTAAACAAAAGTTTGTTCTGAGATTGATAGAGCTTGCTAACGATACCTTTTCTGAATCGGTCTTCAGCCGCAGGATGCCGACAAGTTATTTTACCCGGTATGATACGCTGAGTACGGTCAAGCTGGGAACCGACAGGGAAGGGAAACCAAATTTTATAGTAACCTCATTTGGCAGGGGTACAATTTTTTTGCATAGCCAGCCATTGGCTTTCAGTAACTATCATCTTCTATACAGCGATTATAGATATGCCTGCAAGTCACTTTCCTTTCTGCCCTTATCGAATGTAATATGGGATGAATATTATAAACCGGGCAGGATGATTAACTTATCGCCGGTACGATATATTCTGTCTCAGCCCTCATTGCGATCGGGGTATTACTTGATGATGGCCGTACTGCTGATTTATTTTATTTTTGGATCGAAACGTAAACAACGGGCAATACCTGTTGTTAAACCGGAAGAAAATGCTTCGCTCAAATTCTTAATAACGGTCGGGAGGCTGTATTTTCGCCGTCATGACCATGCAGACCTGGCCAATAAGAAGATCATGTATTTTCATGAATTTATACGCAATCGCTACTATATACACGATACTTCTGACGGTGAAGAAAATATCCGGTTACTTGCATTAAAGTCGGGCGTTGATAAGGAGGTTGTAACAAATCTTATTCATAAAACCAATGCTGTGTTTAAACAACAGGAGCTGGGACGGAATGAGCTTGTTGAATTACACAGACTATTAGATAATTTCTATAAACATTGTAACTAAATTAAATTCTATGAATGACCAGGAAATAAAACAAGATCCGGTTGTATTCGAGGCACTGAAGAATACCGTTGATAAGCTGAAAGCAGAAATAGCCAAAGTGGTCGTAGGACAGGATGATATGGTTGAGCTTATGATCATCGCAATTCTTTCGAATGGGCATGTGCTTCTCGAAGGTGTGCCGGGCATTGCCAAAACACTTACTGCGAAAGTAATGGCGAAACTTATCTCTGCTGAATTTTCACGCATTCAGTTCACCCCCGACCTCATGCCATCGGATATTACCGGGACCTCTGTATTCAATACCAAAAGCGGATCGTTTGAATTTAACCAGGGCCCTGTCTTCTCAAATATCATTCTGATCGATGAAATTAACCGGGCACCGGCTAAAACCCAGTCGGCATTGTTTGAGGTTATGGAAGAACGGCAGGTTACAGTAGATGGGAAAACCTATCTGATGAAGAATCCGTTCCTCGTATTTGCTACACAGAACCCATTGGAACATGAGGGTACTTATCGGCTTCCGGAAGCACAGCTCGATCGTTTCTTCTTTAAGATCAAAATAACCTACCCGTCGGTGGAAGAAGAATTCCGTATTATCGAAAAGTCACATCTGCGGAAGGAACTGACCGAAATAGAGGCGCTGTCGCCTTTGCTGAAAGCAGACCAGATGTTGGAGTACCAGAAACAGATACGGTGTGTACATATCGAAGAACCCCTGATGAAGTATATTGCAGAAATCATCAACAAAACACGGAACCACCCCTCGTTATACCTGGGCGCTTCGCCGCGTGCTTCAATAAATACCCTGGCAGCAAGCAAGGCGCTGGCCGCTATTAGCGGAAGGGACTATGTAATTCCGGAGGACATACAATCGGTCCTGTTGCCTGTTCTGAATCACAGGATTTATCTTACCCCCGAGAAAGAGCTGGAAGGCGAAGATGAAAAACAGATCATTACCGGTGTAATAGCATCGGTTGAAGTACCTCGGTAAAAGCCGGCTTATGCAAATGCTGAAGAGTATTTATATTAATAACCGTTTCTACCTGGCATCAATCGTCATTGCCCTGTTTTTTATTGCCGGCTTCTTCTACGATCCGGCCTTCCTTGCTGCAAAAATAAGCCTGATAATACTTGTACTCATTCTATTCACCGACTTATCGTTACTTTTCTTTACAGGCAGGGATATTATTCTTCTTACTCGTGAACTGCCCGACAGGTTTTCCAACGGCGATAATAACAAGGTTAATCTTTACATCCGCAATAATCATTTTTTCCCTGTAAAAGCGGATATAATCGACGAATTACCCTTTCAATTTCAGATACGGGATTTTATGATATCGGTTGAGTTAAAACCCTTTGAAGAAAAAACGCTCGAATATTCGTTGAAACCGACACGGAGAGGGGAATATCATTTTGGTAAGACGAACGTGTTTGTGACAAACCGGATTGGCCTGCTGAACAGGCGATATTCATTTAACCAGACAAGGGCCATGGTGCCTGTTTACCCTTCCTTTTTAAATATACGGAAATTCGAGTTCCTGGCTATCTCGAACCGGCTCACCGAAGCCGGGATTAAGAGAATACGCCGTATCGGTCAGCATTCGGAATTCGACCAGATAAGAGCCTATGTGATAGGAGACGACTACCGTACTATTAATTGGAAGGCCACGGCAAAAAAGGGTAAGCTTATGGCCAACCAATACCAGGATGAACGTTCACAGCAGATCTATAACCTGATCGATATGGGGAGGGTTATGAAAATGCCTTTCGAGCAGATGACGTTGCTCGACTATGCCATTAATTCATCACTGGTGCTGGCAAACACTGCTTTGCACAAACACGATAAAGCGGGCCTGATAACATTCAATACGACAATTGATGCATTTTTCCCTGCTGAGCGGAGAAATAATACCCTTGTGAAGATGCTGGAGGTGCTGTATAACCAGGAAACACTGTTTAACGAGTCGAATTTTGAACTTCTGTATATCACAATCAAACGACGGATAACACACCGAAGCCTGCTTGTGCTATATACCAATTTCGAATCGTTTGCATCGCTTGGGCGGCAGATGTCATTTCTGCAACGTATAGCACAAAGCCACCTGGTACTCGTTATCATCTTTGAGAATACTGAAATTACGGGAATCAGAAATAAAACTGCACAAACGGTTGAAGAGATTTATATTCAAACAATCGCTGAGAAATTCATTCACGACAAACACCTGATCATAAAGGAACTTAATAAACATGGTATCCTCACAGTTCTAACAAAACCCGCCGACCTTTCAGTCAACCTGGTAAATAAATACCTCGAAGTGAAAGACAGGAATTTGCTCTGAAAGAACTTCATCTCATCTTTACATAGAACACTATTCTTACAGCAAATAATATGACAAGGCTGATCAGGAACAGTATGAAAATTCCTTTTCGTATTTTCTTTATCACTGGTTTCGGTATTGTATCGTAGGTGATCTCAATTACAAGCATAATAGGAAGAAAAAGTACCAAAGGGTTGTAATTCATAGCAGAAGCAAGTCTGAAATGGGCCAGGTCGTAACTTGCCCTGGTCATGCCGCACAGGGGACAAAGAATCCCGGTTACTTCACGGAATAAACACAACGAAATTCCATTATAGATATAACGGGAAGGACAAAGAAGGAGGAATAGAATAGCGGCAATAATGAAACCATATTTGATATACAAGGTATTCTTCATGGAACCTGCCTTTTGATCTTTATTCTGGCTTCAAGAATCCACTTGCTTTCAACCATTCCAGGCAGGCTGATGGCCATTGTTTTTCAGTTTTGCCTTCTTTTGCAAGCCCGTAACCGTGCCCACCGCTCAGGTATATATGAAGTTCGCAGGGAACGTTGTTTTTCTGCAGGGCTGTATAATAATTGATACTGTTAGCAACCGGAACAGCGCCATCGTCCGATGAATGAAACAGGAATGTAGGGGGCGTTTCGCGATTCACCTGAAGATCGTTCGAGAAATGAACCACAGTAGCTGTATCAGGTGAGTACCCCAGCAGATTTATACGAGATCCCATATGGGTTAAACTACTCATCATTGATATAACCGGATAGCCCAGGATCGCAAAATCAGGGCGGGCGCTTGTAGAATCGATTGCATTGTAAACAGATTCATCGTAGTGAGTACAAAGTGTCGAAGCCAGGTGTCCACCGGCTGAAAATCCCATAATGCCTATTTTATCAGGGTCGATTCCCCATACTGTGGCATTCCTTCGGGCAATACGGATAGCTTGCTGAGCATCCTGCAATGGGCCAATCTCTTTGGTCTTCATAATACTGTCGGAAGGCAACCGGTATTTCAGGATAATGGCGGTGATACCATTTTCATTCAGCCATCTGGCTATTGGTTCTCCTTCTTTCATGTAGGCTATGCGGTAGTATGCGCCTCCCGGGCAAATTATGATGGCAGTGCCATTCGCCTTTTCTTTTGGTGCTATATATACCTGTATTTCCGGATCTTTCACGCCTGCATAGTTATCACGTCCCCAGGCTTTGACAATACGCTCATTGTAATGGCTGTTCTCTATTGAATTGGGTACACCCTCCGGCCAGAGTTTTACGATAACAGGTTGAGAGAAGACAGCCGGGAAAAAAGAGAATATGATAAGCACGATACAAATGCTACATTTTTTCATCTTGTGCAGGTTTTTTTATGCTAAAGTAAAAGATGTGACAGAAATAAAAAAAATGGAGTTTATAAACAAAGAGTACATCAGTTTTATTCTTTTCATTCCCTTTAATGAAGAGAGGGAAGTGAATCCAACTCATGGGCCAACCATATTGCCAGTTTATTTGCTCCGGCCTTGTTCATATGTTCTGAGTCACCCCAATTATGAGGATCCGACATGATTGCATCGGGAGGATACAGGATTATACCATGCTTAAGGTATGTCTCATACTCCAACGGCTTTTTATAGGGTGGAGCAAAATGGGGGAGGTAAAGAAAACAGATATCAATGCCATTACGGGAACATAAATCATATACCTTTTTATTATAGGACCTTGGAAATTTCAACTGAAAGTTTCTTTCAGTTTCACTCATAATTCTTGGTTTCATGAGTAGTCTTTTGTTCGCTGTTGAGATTTCCTTATCCGAGGCAGTGTCGTTTGTTGAAGCAAAGCCATACACTTCCTTTTTGACAGGAACTTCAGGGGCGGTTTTAAATATAATTCTCTGCAGGATTTGAAGCTTATATGTGAATGCCAAATAAAGATCGCTAAAAAGGTCACGGTTAACTAACACCTTGGGCAGGAATACATCCGATTCGTCAGCCAGGTATGGAAATACCGGATGACTAAACCAATCCTCATCTCCCCTGACTTCTATTACAATCAGTTTAGGATGTTTTTGTTTTAGAAGGTCTTTTAACAAGACATAGGTAAGATTATTTCCAAGGCGGCAATACCCGAAATTTGCCACATGAAGACCTGTATCAGTTAAGTTTTTCTCAATCTCCATTTCATTTATGCCGGTGATCGTATGCGATGAGCCAAAAAACGCAACATCAACCGGAGTGTCATTCTTAAAAATCCTGTCGTATATCCACACAGCATGATTGAAACAGTCATTCTCAAGGTATTGATATCTGTACCTTTTATTAACCGGGATAAGAATGATCAGTAAGAATATCGGCAATATAAACAGAAGGATATAAATGAGTACTCTTTTCATATTAAAACTGAAAATAGATAAAATAGGGACGGACATCGAGATTTAGCATCAATAAAATCACAATTACCGCCAAATAATATATACTGAGTCGAACTGGCTTTTGCTGTTTTTCAACCCATGAATTAAAGTCGCCCGTTCCTATCTTTGTTTCTATACATTGAAAGAGAATAAAAACGATCGTGAACAGAGATAACTTAATAATTCCAAACTGATTTATTAATATATCTGAAAGTTGTTGAAGATTGACCGGAAGAGAAAAAGCATTGCTGATGATAGACTCAAGATGTTCAATAGAATTGGCACGAAATGGCAGCCAGAAAACCGAAACAATAAAAAAAACAAGAATCACCCTGTAATAGCCCTTTGTAAACAAGCGGAATCTTTTTTCTATAATGATTATTGCTCCATGTAACGCACCCCACAAAACATAGGTCAGGTTAGCTCCATGCCAGAGCCCTGAAAGCACGAATGTTGCAAACAGATTTATATAAGTTCTTAACGATCCTTTTTTATTTCCTCCCAGCGGGTAATACACATAATCGCGAAACCAGGAAGAAAGTGAAATATGCCAGCGATGCCAGAATTCAGTGATACTTTTTGAAAGATAGGGAGTCTTAAAGTTGCTCATTAGCTCGAAACCAAGCATTTTCGATATACCGATGGCGATATCGGAGTATCCTGAAAAATCGCAATAGATCTGGAAGGAGAAAAAGAAAGTCCCCAGCAGTGCAGTAATTCCGTTTCCCTGGAATGCTGGGTCGAATATCTTGTCCACAAGTAAGCCAAGATTATCGGCAATCACAATTTTCTTAAAGAAACCCCATAAGGCCAGCCTGAGGCCTGCAATCGTGCGCATATAATCGTATTCTATTCGCCTGCTGAATTGTGGCAGGAGATTTCTCGCACGCTCGATCGGGCCTGCAACAAGTTGTGGGAAAAATGCAACAAAAGAAAAGAAGGCAATAATGTCTTTTGTAGGATGGAGCTGTTTCTTATAAATATCGATGGTATAGCTTAACGATTGAAACGTATAGAAACTGATCCCGACAGGAAGTATAATATTCAGAGTCGACTTGTTCAGGTGAATTGAGAAAAGGGAGAAGAAATCGGTAAATGAATTAACGAAGAAATTAAAGTACTTGAAAAATCCCAGTATTCCCAGGTTGATGGTCAGGCTCAAAGCCAACAGGAAATTTCGATGTGCCGGTTTTTCTGCTTTGACGATCATTAGTCCCAGGGAAAAATCAACAGCAGAGCTGAAGATAATCAGGCTTAAAAACCGCCAATCCCACCAGCCATAGAAAAGATAGCTTGCGATCAGAATGAACAGATTCCTGATTCTTACAGGCATCTTAAATGTACATATCCAATACAGTAGGAAGAAGGCTGAAAAGAAAATCAGGAATACGATGGAATTGAATACCATATTCAGTTGAAAAATAACCTGTTATCGAATAAAAAATCGTATGCAATAAGTTTCTAAAACCAGTGTTTACGATTCCGGTTATAAGTCCATTCCAATCCGGTTTCCTGGTCTGATAACCAGAGGCTCTCTCTGTCGACTTCATAAAAATACTTGTATGTAGCCTGACCAAACCAACCGGACTCGATCATTACCAGTGCATCAGCCTTTACAGAGTATTTTCCCATGCCGGTATTCGGATCAAGCCCCGGTATAGGTATATTCCAATAATACGTTCCATCTTCCAGGAAAGTGATAATATAATCAACCGCTTTATCATTCCTGCTCCAACTTCCAACGAGCAGCTCGGTTGGTTCTTTTTCGCATCCTGAAAATAGCAACAGTAAAACAACTACATGAATCTTTTTCATCGGAAAACGTTTATTGTAGGATGCCCTGAAATTAGTTAAGGTTGCCTGAAGATACATACAAAAATTCATTATCCGCCAATTTATTATTTTGAGCACTATTATAGTTCAAAAGAATTGATATGATCTCAAGGGAAGGGATCAAAAATAGTAGTCCCTTTTTGTTCACAAGGAAGAAATTCATTCTTAAAATTATTAGATTTGAATCACCTATTATGCTATTGTACAACCTGGATTAAGACCTGGTCATAGATTTATAGAAAAAATAAAAAATATCCTTTTATCACCTGCAATTCAACAAACTGCTATGGAAAACCAATTCACTTTTAAAGAAAGACTTCGTTATCGTTTCGAAAATACACTGTCGAAAGGTACCATATCACTCATTGCCTGGCTGGGTATATTCTCAATCCTGGTTATGTTTATTGGCGGTGCATTTATTTCTGTACTAGGGATCACCCAAGACCCTTCGGAAGAAAAACTGGGTTTCTGGGAGGCTTTCTGGCAAAGCCTTGTACGAACGCTCGATTCAGGTACGTTTGGAGGTGATACCGGTTGGGGATTCCGGTTGATTATGCTTTTTGTAACCCTGGGCGGAGTATTCATAGTTAGTGCCCTGATCGGTGTGTTAAATTCCGGACTTGAGACCAAATTGACAGAGATCCGTAAAGGCCGGTCAAAAGTTATTGAAAGCGGTCATACACTAATCCTTGGTTGGACACCTACAATAATGAATATTATCTCGGAGTTGATTAAAGCCAATGAAAACCAGAAAAAAGCACGAATTGTCATTATGTCTGAAAGAGACAAGGTTGAAATGGAGGACGATATACGGATGCATTTTCCATCGACAGGTAATACCAAGATTATTTGTCGCACAGGCTCACCCCTTAACCTGGTTGATCTTTCAATTACCAATTTCAATGAGGCGAAATCAATTATCATCCTGTCGCCTGAGACCGAAAATCCCGATACGCATACAATTAAATCGGTGCTGGCAATTACCAATAATCCAAACCGGCGTCAGGGGAAATACCATATAGTAGCAGAGATCAGGGATGAGGAGAATATGGAGGCAGCCATATTGGTCGGAGGAGATGAAGTAAGTTATATACTGTCCGCTGATCTTATTTCACGCATCACAGCTCAAACCTGCAGACAGTCAGGATTAAGTATAATTTATACTGAATTACTTGACTTCGGAGGAGATGAGATCTATTTTAAGGAGGAAAAATCGCTGACCGGGAAAAGTTATAAGGCCGCTCTCTTTGCCTATGAAAAATCAGCTGTTATGGGCATTAAAAAAGCCGATGGTACTGTTCTTATTAACCCCGATATGAATCATACGATCGGTGCGGGCGATGAATTGATAGCAATTTCGGAAGATGATGATACAATCATACTATCGGGAAGGACAGACTTCAACATCCGTGAGGAGGAAATTATTCTAGGAGAAAAAGGTCCTGCAAAAAGGGAAAAGAACCTGATCCTTGGTTGGAATAGCAAGGGTCATCGCATTGTTAAAGAGCTGGATAATTATGTGATCAAAGGTTCAGAGTTATTGGTTGTTGCTGAAAATGAAAATACCGGGCAGGAGGTTACAATTCTTTCGCAACAGTTAAAGAACCTTGTAATCGGTTTCAGACAGGGAAATATTACAAACCGTCAGGTACTGGACGCTCTCGATGTTAGTTCATACCGGCAGATTGTTGTGCTTGGAGACCAGGGTCTGGAGATACAGGAAGCCGATGCAAAGACTTTGATAACTTTGTTGCATCTCAGGAATATTTCGGAACAAAAGAAAATTGATTTCAGCATTGTCAGCGAAATGTTTGATGTGCAAAACCGCGAACTTGCTCAAATTACTAAAGCTGACGATTTCATTGTAAGCGATAATATTATCAGTCTGATGATCACCCAGCTTTCTGAAAACCGACATTTGAAAAAAGTATTTGATATTTTATTTGCATCCGAAGGTTCTGAGATATACCTTAAACCCATGCGGGAGTATGTAAATGTTGGCAGCGAAATTAACTTCTATACGCTTCTCGAGGCTGCATCAATAAAGGGTGAAACAGCCCTCGGTTACAAGCTGGCATTTGCAAAAGATAATCCCGGTAAACAATTCGGTGTACAGCTAAATCCTGAAAAATCGAAAACATTTGTCGTTGGAGTGAAAGATAAAATTATTGTACTTAGTGAAGGTTAACATTACTATGATTTTATAATACCAATCTGACTCAAGTGCCACACCCATGTATGAGTTCAAGAGGGATGTTGAGAAAATACAAGAGGTAATGGATAGCCTTTTTCATCGTTTTTTTATACTGTAACCTTCAGACATTATAAACGTTAAAAATTCTTAACCGGATAAATCCAAAAGTTACTATTGCATACTTTTAGAGCTTAGTAGAAAATTATTTCCTGCATCAGCAATTTTCGGGCTAAATTGCACAGATTTTGAAAGCATCTTTCAATCGTATTTTGTGAAAATGGATAAAAGAAAGGTTATACGGATTCTGATTGCTGCACTGGTAGCTGTTAGCGCTCATGCCAGCCTGTTCCTTATAGCTTATGTGAACGAGATGTCGATGATAAACCTGGTATTCTTTAAAAAGCACACTACCGAAATGTATTTCGAAACTGTTACTGAAGAAGGAGCTCCAGGGACTAAACCGATTGAACAGAAACCGGTTGTCGAAGAAGAAAAACATAACGAGAATACAGGAACATCAATTCAAAATACCGAAATCGTTAAAGGTATAACCGATACTATTCC
The DNA here is from genome assembly GCA_964634105.1 of uncultured Bacteroidales bacterium. GTDB lineage: Bacteria > Bacteroidota > Bacteroidia > Bacteroidales > UBA10428 > UBA10428. The sequence goes on from CAZWIU010000006.1 coordinate 32,659, forward strand.
GGAGAATGATACGAATTTGTTTGCCGATACTATTTCGGGGAATGACGCATTTTCGGATACCGGTGAAATTCTTGCTGAAAATGGATTTGGTGGTTATGGAGAATATGGTAATTTTGGAATCCAGGGGAAGATGCCTCGCTTTCAGGATAAAGAATGCGAATATTTCAGGATATGGTTTTCTGAAAAATTCGACTATCCGAAGGATATTGATAAAGATTATAATGAACGGGTGAGAATTTCGTTCGTTGTAGATAAGAGAGGCAAAATAAGAAGCCCTGCCATTATTGGTTGTACGAATACACGAATTAAAAATGAGATATTGAAAGTGCTGTTTACTTCACCCACCTGGACGCCGGCTGAAGTAAAAGGCATTCCGAGGGACTATACTTTTTCAATGGATATAATATTTAAGAAATACTGAGAACTATTAATATTTAAAACTAAAACGTATGCTATTTCTTGCTGATATTCCTGTTGTAACGCAGACCAATGAGCCTTATATTTCGTTGTTGGAATTATTGACGAAAGGGGGGATCATTATGATCCCGATATTCCTTCTGTCTCTTATAACGATTTTTGTATTTACTGAGAAAATACTTTATATATCTAAGAACCGGAAGGCAGTCAAAGGTTTTTCCTATATGTTGATCGATGAAATTGCAAAGGGTCAGTCCAATGAAGCATTATACATATGCCAGGCCAACAATTCGATGGGCCGTATCTTCGAACATGGAGTCTCAATGGTCGGCAAACCTGTGAAAGAAATCGAATCGGTGATGGAAACGGCTGCAAATAACGAAGTAGCGCGTATGGAACGAAATACCGGATACCTCGGAATAATTGCCGGGATTGCCCCGATGCTTGGATTTATCGGAACAATTTCAGGGGTTATCAAGATTTTCTATAATATTTCGCTGAGCGACAATATCAGCATCGGTATCATTGCCGACGGATTGTATCAGAAAATGATCTGTAGTGGTGCCGGACTTATCGTAGGGGTTATAGCCTATGTCTGTTATCATTATCTTCAGATGATGATTGACCGCTTCACTGAGCGTGTTTCGGAAGAATCGTTGATATTTATTAAATCGTTGCAGCAATGAAAATAAAACGAAAAAAAGCGTTTGAGGCCGAAGTATTTACTACTTCACTCAACGATATCATGTTTTTCTTACTGCTGTTCTTCCTGATCATTTCTACTCTTAGCAATCCAAACGTGATCAAGATACTCCTGCCTAGGGCGCAATCATCCCAGGCAATAAACAAAGCACAGATAAATCTGACTGTAACTGAGGATAAAAAATATTACATTGATCAGAAACAGATACCCTTCAGTAAAATTAGCCCGGAACTTAAATACCGTATCCGGGGGATCGAATCGCCGACCATTGTATTGCGCTTCTCACCCAAGCTAAATGTTCAGGACCTTGTTGATGTCCTCCAGATCGGTAACAGCCTGGGGATAAAAATGGTGCTGGCAACACAAAAGGAATGATGGGCTAATAATCAAAGAATGAAAACACACTGTCAATAGTACAGGTACTTTCCTCACCTGTAAGCCTGTTTTTGCATACATTTTTCTTTCAGCTGCCATATTCCGGCCAAAACATGCCTTTTATCAACTTTTCTGCAGAAGTATTGTTGTAATTTGTTGATGATATGCAAAAGCCTTGATATCGTAACTATCATATTAAATCACTATTGTCCGACTAAAATATTTTTTAAAATTTCATAACCGATGAATTTAAAGAGAATAAGGATATATCGCCACCTACGGGGCTCAAACTTTCGCATGTGACTTTTTCTACAGATAATTAGCCTCTGACCAGGCTAAAGGAAAGTACCGTAGGTACTAAATATTTGTAGAAGAGGCAATTATAATTAGCTTAAAAGTGCCGTAGGTACGAAATATAAAACATTGAATTTAACCGGACATTAATGATATTAAATAAATAATCATCTTGCGTTCTAAGAATTAAGTAATACAGCAATAGTTATGAAAAATAATACCATGGCACATACCGGCAAGTTGAAGGGTATGAAGTATAAAGCTCATCCCTGGCATGGTGTAGATATAGGTCCCCATGCACCTGATCTGATTACCAGTTATATCGAAATGGTCCCGACTGATACAGTTAAGTATGAGGTTGATAAGGAAACTGGTTTTTTGCGCCTCGACCGCCCTCAGAAATATTCAAATGTAGTCCCGGCATTGTATGGATTTATACCCCAGACATATTCCGGCAGGCGCGTGGCAGAGCTTACCATGAGTAAAACAGGTCGTACGGGAATTAGCGGTGATGGCGATCCGCTTGATATATGCATCCTTACCGAAAAGGATATTCATCATGGCGATATTCTCGTTCGGTGCCGGCCGATTGGCGGTTTCAGGATGATCGACGGCGATGAGGCGGATGATAAACTCATTGCCGTACTTTATGGCGATGCTGTATATGGCGATTATAATGATATACATGACGTAGCCGACCTTGTTATTGACAGGCTCAAGCATTACTTTCTGACTTATAAAGATCTTCCGGGGAATAAAGCCAATACCGTGATAACCCATATTCTTGGCATTACTGAAGTCCACGAGCTTATCAGGCGTTCCATGGAAGACTACCGCGAAAAATTCATTGTTACAAACGGGGTTCATACGGCTATACCCTGTTAATTTTAGCCATTAAAAATAAAATCGACTATATTTAGAGAATTATTATTCTCAAAAGGCACAAGGGTGGATGCAGTATTCGATTTTTTAAAAGAGTTGGTAAACCCCGAAAGTATTATTAAATATGGAGGTTTGTATCTTCTCCTTTTTGTTGTATTTGCAGAAACAGGTTTATTTGTTGGTTTCTTCCTTCCGGGCGATTCCCTTTTATTTACCGCCGGTTTACTATGCTCAACCGGAATATTGAAAGTACACCCTGCTTTGCTCGTTACTCTTATAATTATTGCTGCTGTGGCGGGCAATATGGTTGGCTATTCGTTTGGTAAACGCGTGGGGGTGTTGTTGTTTAAACGCAAATCGGGTTTATTTTTCAGGCATGAACACCTTGTTGCAGCGGATGAGTTCTATAAAAAATATGGTAGAAAAACTATCATTCTGAGCCGGTTCCTGCCTATCGTCAGGACTTTTGCCCCTATTGTGGCTGGCATTGTCAAATTGGAATATTATAAATTCTTCCTCTATAGCCTGGTTGGAGCTTTGTTTTGGGTGAATATTCTTGTACTGACCGGTTACTTTATGGGTGAATATGTTCCGAATACAAAAGAGTACCTGGAATACATAGTCATTTTTCTGATTGTGATAACGGCCATCCCATTTATATACAATTCAATTAAAAAGAAACTGCAGAAAAGAATAGCAAAGCTTCATTCGGGGAATAAAGACGAAGAATAGCTAAGGCAGCAAATCTTCTAAATCACCTTCATAAAGATTAAAACCAGGAATACCAATCCGATCAAAATTCGATACCAGCCAAAGTAAATAAAGCCGAATTTCTCCACAAGCACAAGGAATATTTTAACCGCTATCCAAGCAAAAATGAATGCCGTTATCAATCCAGCGGCTAACAGGATAATCTCCTGACTGGTGAATACAAGGGGAGTTTTGATCAGGTCGTAACCTGTAGCTGCAAGCATGGTGGGGACTGCCAACAGGAAGGAAAACTCAGTTGCCTGTTTTTTATTTAACCCGTTATATACACCGCCCACAATGGTTGCTCCTGCGCGTGATACTCCCGGAATCATCGAAATACACTGAACCAGACCGATAAAAAATGCATGCTTCATTGACATATGCTCTACTTCGGCATATTGAGTGGTCTTTCCTGTTACCGTCTTATCAATAAATATAAGTATGATGCCCCCAATGATCAGCGATATCGAAACGATCAATGGGCTGAATAGGTAATCCTTTATGAAGTTGTAAGCAAGAAAACCTACCAGGGCTGTTGGAATAAAAGCAACAATTAATTTCTTATATATTTCAAACCCCCGAAAAAATCGTTTGATATACATGAGAACAATGGCCATTATAGCCCCTATCTGGATCGAAATTTCAAAGGTCTTCAAAAACTCGGTGTTTTGCATACCAAGGGCAGCTGAGGTTAAAATCATATGCCCGGTGGATGATATGGGAAGGAACTCGGTCAGACCTTCAACAATGGCAATGATGATAGCTTGTATTAGTGTCATGGCAATTCTTCAATAGATTATTCATTATTCAGTGCAGGAGATACTTTAATGATATGGCCATACAGCGCATAGTACAGGATAAATGCAAAACAGGGTATGGGAGCCAGAAAACCTATTGACATGGATGTTTTGTCAGCAATCAGTCCCATAAACGGAGGGAATAAAGCGCCTCCGACAATTGACATCACAATGAACGATGAAGCCTTTTTTGTTTGTGGCCCAAGATCTTTTATTCCGAGGGCAAATATGGTAGGGAACATAACCGACATAAAGAAAAAGATAAGGTATAGCGATACCAGTGATATCCAGCCAAGAGTTGCACCAACAACCGGTAGTAAAATACAACACAGGGCAGCATATAAGGCCAGAATTCTCGTGGGCTTAACGTAGCGCATCAAATAACTGCCCGAAAGGCGTCCCGCCAGGAATAAGGCAAAACCGATGGAAAGGAATACAGGTCCATACATTTTATCCCAGTGGGGATTCAGACTGGTATCCGTAACATAGTTAATAAGATAACTGAAAATTCCGGTTTGTGCTGCCACATAAAAAAACTGGGCAAGGACTCCCAGGATAAAATGACGCTGACGGCGTAACGATATTGTCTGGTTGGCATCGCGGCTTTTGTCTTCTGCTTCTTCCTCTATTTCGGGTAGCGCAGTGCGAAGGAAAAATAATGCAACAATCAGAACGACAGTACCGATTAGTATATAAGGCAAAATAAGTGAGCCAAGCTTTTCTCCTTCAATAGTATCATTATTCTTATAAATATAAAGCCCGATAAGAGGTCCGATTGTCCAGGCAAGTCCGTTAAACGATTGTGAAAAATTGATACGCCGCTCTGCTGTTGCCGGAGGGCCAAGCTTTGTGGTATAGGGATTGGCAGCTGTCTCCAGCGTTGTCAGTCCGCAACCAAGAATGAACAGGCAAGTAAGAAATATCCAGAAAGATTCAAAACGGGCTGTTCCTGCAATAAGAAATGCCCCGGATGCAAAGAGAAGCAGGCCGAAAATAATACCCTTTTTATAGCCGAATCGCTTCATAAAAATACCTGCTGGCAGGGCCATCAGAAAGTAGGCCGTATATACCGAAAACTGGATCAAACCTGATCGGGCTTTCGACATTTGAAACATTCCCTGGAAATGCTTGTTAAGCACATCGAGTAAACCGTGCGCCATACCCCATAAAAAGAAAAGTGACGATATCAGGATGAAGGGAACTAAAAATTCCCTGGTTGTAAGTTTGCTTTTCTCCATTGTATGCTCAATATTTTTAACTATGAAGATATAGGTTCACGATTTTCCTGCAGGTAAAATCAGGCCTTAAAAGTAATAAAGTATTAGTTTAGCACAAGAAGAAGTGAAAAATAGTTGGTAAATCTTTCCTTTGATAATTAAGCTAAATACTCAACATGTTGCTTGCGGGCTGAAGGACAGCAGGTTAGTTATATAAAATCGTGAATTTTTAGGTTGCTCTATTGCACGGGAAATATTTTTGGTGCCAAGTCGCCAGATTGTTCATATCAACATGAGGTAAATAAGTGCAGTACATCATGTTTTTTCCTTACTTTGAGGCTACTAAAATGGGGTTAAATCACATGAAACTAAATCTCGGATTAATTTTTGGCGGACGTTCAGGAGAACATGAAGTATCGCTTCAATCGGCCAGGTCAATTTCCAATGCTGTTGATCGGGAGAAATATAATCTTTACCTTCTTGCAGTAGATAAATCGGGCAACTGGTTCCTGCCTGACAGCAACGATTATCTTTACCATCCCGACGATCCGGCAAAAATTAGTCTAAAAGTCAGGTCCGATCAACAGATATCACTTGTTCCGAAAGGGAATCTGAACCGGATATTGAAGTTATCAAATGGCCGGGAAATGGGAACATTGGATGTTGTATTTCCTATTATCCATGGTACATTTGGCGAGGATGGCAGTCTGCAGGGATATATGTCGATGCTGAACCTGCCCTGTGTGGGAGCCGATGTTATCGGATCTGCTATTGGGATGGATAAACTGGTGGCAAAACAATTATTGATTCATGAGGGCATTAAAGTAGCTGATTATCTGGTTGCCGATAACCGTACCGACATAGCAAAAATTGTGGTTGATGCTGAAAAGAAGTTTGGTTTTCCGATGTTCGTTAAGCCTGCAGCATCGGGTTCATCGGTTGGTGTAGCCAAAGTTGCTTCTTCGGGAGAGCTTCAGGCTGCAATTACCAAAGCGCTGACGTACGACCGACGTGTTCTTATCGAAGAAGCAATTAAAGGCCGGGAGATTGAGTGCGCCATCCTGGGTAACGATGACCTGCTGGCTTCAATCCCGGGAGAGGTCATACCACGGCATGAGTTCTACTCATATGAAGCTAAATATATCGATGCCAATGGAGCACAGTTAGATATGCCGGCCAATATTCCGGAAGAAACTGTGAGCAGGGTTAAGGATATGGCAGCTAAAACATTTAAGGCATTGTTATGTTCAGGTATGGCACGGGTAGATATGTTCTTAACGGAAAGCGGTGAACTGATCCTGAACGAAATAAATACATTACCCGGATTTACGAAGATCAGCATGTACCCGAAATTAATGGAACTTTCAGGCGTACCCTATAGCGAACTCATTGACAGGTTGGTGAACCTGGCTATCGAAAGACATAAGCAAAATAACCAACGGTTACAGAATGTTCTTTCGGCAGGCAATTATTAATTCCGGTTGTATCATCAAAAAAATGCAGACTGTAATATCAGTCTGACTGTAAAGAAAAAATCGGAAGCCTTAGATGGCATTCCGACTTTTTATGTTTAATATGTAAAGATGGGTGTAATTATTTCACATGTATAATCTCCTGCACCTGTTCAATCTCCTTTGCAAGCGCTTTCCTCTTAATAAAGGTATATTTACTGATGTTCATTGAGTCGAACCATGTTTTCCACATTTCCATGATATGATCCCATTCCATATCTTTCTCCCTCGGACTGGCCTCCATAAGGATAACTTCCAGGTCAGGATAGCTTTCCTTAACCGGTTGTAGTTTTGAAAGATCTTTGCCCACAATTGGATATCCGTCGGTGAGTATAAAGAGAAAATTCTTTGTAAGCGTATCGCGGGAAAGATCTGTCTGCAGGTCTTCATAGAAATATTTCCAGATATCGGCCCCATAATATTCCGAAGGCACATCGCTGAATCTGGCTTTATTATAAAGGTCATCGAGGGCCTTATAGAAATTGTCTCTTCGTTCAGCTTCTTTCGGGCGCCGTTGCACATTCTTTATATTCTCCATATTAACAAAGAGCTCATTTTCATAAATATCGGTTCGTAAGCCTGAACCTATCTGCGGAGCAATCACCACCTTAATCTCATCGCGTGATTTAATATATAAGTCCTTTTTCACTTTTGTCTCAAACAGTTGATAGATAGCACGTATTATTTCCTTATCACGTTCAGGTTGTTCCGGCTGAACGATAATTCGGTCCGACAGGTCGAGGAGAATGATATAATTATGTTTTACCGAAAGGCTTTTTTCTTTTGGCATGGGCGGCTGGCAAGCCACTAAAATTAAAAGCAGAAAACATGCCGTTATATTGAATAGTTTCATGATTTCCGGAATTAGATGTTAAAAGTATAGGTTAAATCTTGAGTCGTTTAGGCTTAATAACCTTAACAATCCCGGGTTGAATCTTATGTTTTTCAAGAAACTCATCCCGTATATTCAGGCATTTTGTTTTTGTATCCTTCATCGTATTAGGGGCAAGGTATGAAACCCATCCGGTAGTAAACTGGTCGATATAACCTTTCAGATTTCCCTGTACAAAAGTATTTACTTCATCTCTGAGAATATCAATTTCATGCTGGATCAATTCAATGGGCATGATCTTTTCTTCAAGCATTTTGACGTCCTTTCGCAGGTGTTTAATAATGCTTTTGAGGTTAGCGGTAATCTGGCGTTTTTTCCATTCACGCAATAACGAGTCCAGGAGAATACTCCAGACAATATATACCAGGAAGCCCATGAACAAGATAATCCAGAAAGTCGGATTCTGACTCCATTTCATTGCATTCAGGCCCATAAGTTCTTTGGCTGCTTCTGTATTGTTGTGAATAATCATGGCAAGTAACAGATCAACAACAAAAGTTACAGCAATGAGCATACCCAGAAAGATAAATTTGGTTTTTTGCCTTAAATCGATAATTACGTGAAATGCCCAGCCAAATGCATAAAATACAAAAGGCACCAGGAATAAAAGGTAGTTATACCGTAAGGCTTCGGAAAGCTCATAGGGTTGTGGCATGATGCTGCCTGCACTGTGTCCTTCAGCAATCCGTTCGGCAATGCCTTCAAGGTCGACATACAGCGCTTTATAGGCTGCCGAAACATAGAAAAAGAACAGGTATCCTGTCAGAAACAGCAGAATTAAAAGATTTATGGTAAACCTGACAACGCTGAACGATTCGCGTGTAAGTTCATCCGGTTTCTCAGCCTGTCGTTGCCTTACCTGTAATAATTCTGCGCGGTGCTCCTCAATTTGTTTCTCTTTAACTTTGATGTCCTGTTCGAACTTGGCGTTGTTCTTTTTTGTTTCTTCAAGTACTTTCTCCAGTTCCTTTATTTTCTCCTTCTTCTCGGCGCGTTCTTTATCGGTGAGGCCTTTATATGATTCATCTACCAGGTCGCCATTAAGAATACGTTCAAGATAGGATGAGTAAACTTCAGGGTCGCCCTGGACATTTCCTGCCCGTGTGTACCCGAATTCGTGCAGGTTGGCACGGTCGGTATTATATACCACTTTGGTGCCATTGTTGTTTGTTGGTTTGTTAGTAGTGTTTTCCATTGCGAAAAATAATTTGTGTTAATGGATATAATAAATACTTAAAAAAAAGCATTTTAGTATTTCAGAGCTATCTTTTTTTAATTCCGGAGCCACGTTAATTATATGTATTTCAATAAAATATGAAAGGATATTACACTGCGTAATAAATTCATTAAAATATGTCAGTGAGCCAACACCGGTATACAATGCTAATGAATAATTCCTGATTTTCAAAATAATAGAACATCACAGGCATACTGAATAAATGATCCCCCTGAACAAATCAATAACATCTCTGTGAAACGATAATGGCTTACAGTGGAATACTTTCAATAATCCAGGAAGGGTAATAAAGCAATAGTGAAGCTTATTGACTGGGGGCATTTCGCGAGAATCGGATATTTGGAAATACTTTCTGCATTATTGAATCGCTCTACGATGCGGTTTGTTCCCATAAAAGCGTAAACCTTTTCCGGAAATTTCCCGGCTTCTGCCGATTGCTTTGAATAGTCCTTGATCAGTATTTCTCCGGATAAGGTTAAAGCCGTGAGTCGTGTGAGGTAATACTCAGGCCAGTAGGATGATTCAAAAGTATCCAGGCTGCGATTATAACCTTCCGATCCATCCCAGGAATAAAAAATGATGCTTCCTTTTGCGTACAGAAAATTTCGAATATTCAGTTTGCAGGTAGTAATTGAATTCCCCAGGCCTACCCTTGAGTTATTGGGAATTTTTGAATGAATGAACCGGTTAACCTCGTTTTCATTATTCAGGATTATAGTTTTAAAACCGTTGTTGCGGAGTATCGATTGTAATTCCTTAAGTGATGTTTTTTCGATGACCATTTTTTCCTGTGAATGAGAGAATTCAGAGCATTAATGATTATTTAGTGCTACAAAATAAAATAAGAAACATGACAAATGTCAACTATTTGATTAAAATTTATGTCATTTGGGACAATATGCCAATCATTGGGGTAAAATTTTATTATTCGGGGTGGAAAAGCTTACGTTAAAATATAACCTCCTTGTTAATGAGTTTTTTATTATAGCTTGTTCCCCGACCGCTGAAGGTTGATTGCCGACATATTATTTCGTTTACCGAAACAAGATTTTAAATTGAATTAACATACTTTACCTTTCAATTTTGTTAATTTAGGAAATCAATTACTTTCACAAAGCCTAAATTGATTAACCAACAGGGAAATGCTGAGAGAAAGAGTTAATATCTTTTTTGATGAAATTGGCAGGATGTCTGCATTCACAGCTTTATCTGTCCGCTATTTCTTTAAATCACCTTTTGAATACCGCGAGTTTATCAGGCAGATGTATGAGGCTGGTGTTAAGTCATTTGGCCTTATTGGCATTACAGCGTTCATCATGGGCCTTGTATTAACCCTGCAAACCTTGCCGGTTATGGCTGAATTCGGGACTGAGTCGTGGGTGCCCACTACCGTCTTTATTTCCATTGTCGTAGAAATTGGGCCGGTAATTACTGCCCTGCTGTTTGCCGGAAAGGTTGGTTCACGTATAGGAGCGGAACTTAGTTCAATGCGTGTTACAGAGCAAATCGATGCCATGGAAGTATCAGGTGTTTATCCGATGAAATATTTGGTTGTAACGCGTGTATTGGCTACAACAATTATGTTACCTGTTCTTGTTATGTACGCCGATTTTCTTTCGTTGATAGGTTCATACATTGGCTATAATATGAGTAACAATATCTCTTTCTGGGCATTTGTCAGGGAATCGTTTGAAGAATTATATTTTACAGATATCATTCCGGCAACAATCAAGACTTTCTTCTTTGGATTTTTTATCGGTATACTCAGCTGCTATACCGGTTATACTACTAATAAAGGTGCTGAAGGGGTAGGAAGGGCGACCAATACTGCTGTTATCCTTTCCTCACTTTCCATTTTTATAATCGACCTCATTGCTGTTCAATTAACCCAGATCATTATTGTCCGATGAATTTTGATGATACTACATATCAGCAATTTGCAATAGAAATTAATAACCTGTATAAATCGTTTGGCGACAATGAAGTCCTTACGGATATAAGCCTGAGCCTTTCGATGGATGAAAACCTTGTTATTCTCGGACGCTCAGGCACGGGTAAGTCGGTTCTTATCAAATGTATTGTTGGTCTCGAAAAATATGACCGGGGCAATATACGCGTTTTGGGACACGAAATAAGCGCTCTCGATGAGTTTACGCTGAACGATTTAAGAAAAAACATAGGATTTTTGTTCCAGGGAGCAGCTCTGTATGACTCAATGACAGTGCGGGAGAACCTGATGTTCCCGCTGACCAGGAATGCTCCGGGTATTAACGGGAAGAGGGCTAACGACCTTATTGAAGACGTACTGGAAAGCGTAGGCCTGCTCGATGCCATCGATAAAATGCCATCTGAACTATCGGGAGGTATGAAAAAACGGGCCGGGCTTGCCCGAACGCTTGTCCTCCAACCCAAGATTATTCTTTATGATGAACCTACAACAGGCTTAGATCCATTTACATCCGACGGTATCAGCGATCTTATCATCAGCATAAAAAAGCGCTATAAAACAGCAGCCATTATTGTTACTCACGATATGAAGTGTGCACGCATTACCGGTGACAGATTGATCGTTCTGGAAAATGGTAAAATATTGGCAAGCGGGCAGTATAACGAACTTGAAAAAATGGACAATGAAATTATTCAGGGATTTTTTAATTAAACCTCAACACCATGGCACCAAGCAAAAGCAATAACCTCCGCGTCGGAGGATTTATTTTTATCGCTTTTATTCTTTTTGTAGGAGCTATTCTGATCCTGGGGCAAAAACAGAATCTTTTCCAGCAATCCATCAGGATTTCTACAATTTTCAGCGATGTCAGCGGACTACAGGTTGGAAATAATGTTCGCTTTACCGGAATTCAGGTAGGCACTATCATGGATATAAAAATAGTCACAGATACATCGGTTAACGTTGAGCTGTCCATTAATAAAAGTGTTGTACCATATATTAAAAAGGATTCCAGGGCCACTATCGGAACAGAAGGAATGATGGGTAACACAATTGTAATAATACTTCCCGGAACATCGGGATCAGCCAACATTGAACCGGGCGATCAACTTCCGTCAATCAATCCTGTAAGTATCGACGATATCATTAGAGAAATAAAAAAATCGAGTGAGAAGATTACCGAAGTGGCTGATAACCTGATTGAGATTACGCAAAAGATCAACCGGGGAGATGGTATTTTCGGCAAACTTTTTACCGATTCGGATCTCACTGCGCAGATTGATCGTACCGGTGAGAATATCACCAGTATTTCGGGGAACCTCAGTGAGATAACCAAGCGGATTAACCAGGGCGAGGGGACTATGGGAAAACTTTTTGTTGACACTACATTTAGCCAGCGGCTCGATTCAGCAGCAATTAATATCTCGCTGATTTCACAAAATCTTGAAGATTTTACCGATAAGATGAACAAGGGGAAAGGAATCCTTGGAAAAATGTTGGCCGATAGTTCTATCACCAACGATTTTAACAAGGCAAGCAAAGATCTTGAAACAGTACTTTCAAATCTTTCGGAAGTGAGCAGGAAACTCAACGATCAAAATAATGCCCTGAATAAATTTATTGCCGATGAAGCATTTGCCGATTCTGTTGATATTATGCTCAATAATCTGAACAAGGGAATTATTGAAGTTACAGAGGCTTCGGAGGCATTGCAGCGAAGCGGCGTAGTAAGAGCATTTTCTAAAAAAGATAAAAAGAAGAAGGTTAAATCGGCAGAATAACTGGGGCATCATCTTGTTTATTTATCAAAATCTTATATAAATTTCACCTGTTTATTAACAGCTTACGTTTTCAATGTTCTGCTGTACATCCGATTGTACATCAACTCTGAATAGACCATAAAACTGTTAATTCATCAAAGCTTTTGCTTAATCCTTTTACATTATGATATCTTTGATGTGTTAAATGAACAGAATATGAGTATTACGCTGAAATACGGAAAGGTCAATAAAAGTTTCAATATCCCGGAACATTCTGAAACGCTCGAAGTACATGAACCCGCTTTTAAAAGTGACAAGGAAAAGTTCTGTTCCGATCTTTGTGCTTGTCTTCCTGATGATATTAACCAATACGCCAATATCGGAATCATTGTCTCCGACAAAACCCGCCTGTGCGGATATCCTTCGTTCCTGCCCTGGATAACTGAAACATTGATGAATAGGGGCGCCTGCAAAGAACATATTACTTTTTATATTGCCTATGGAACACACCCCCGTCAGACTGAGGAAGAAAGTTTGAACAGCTACGGCGATACCTATAAAAACTTCAGGTTTGTACATCATAATTGTTCCGATGAGAGTGTCTTTGTTCAGCTTGGAGTTACATCTTCAGGTACTCCTGTGAAAACCCGAAAAGATATTTTGGAGAGCACCCTATTGATTACCTTCGGAGCCATCTCGCATCACTATTTTGCCGGATATGGAGGAGGAAGAAAACTACTATTCCCTGGGCTTGGAGAACGAAAGGCAATTTACCACAACCACGGACTCTTCCTCGATCGTAAACACCGTATTCTCGAAACGGGATGCCAACCGGGGAACCTCGATGGTAATCCCCTTGCCGAAGACCTGAAAGAGTTTGACAGCCTGATGCCCAACCGTATTTCAATTCATGGTATTCTTAACAGTAAGGGCGAAGTATGTAATCTGATGATTGGTAAAGATTACAACGATTTCGTTGCTGCCTGTACCCAACATGATAGTTATTACAGGTCGAAGATTGATAAAAAATTCGATCTGGTGCTCGCATCAAGCGGTGGTTATCCGAAAGACATAAACTTTATCCAGGCGCATAAATCTGTTCATCATGCTGCTGCTTTTGTAAAGGATGGTGGAAAGCTGGTAATGCTGTCCGAGTGTATCGATGGAATTGCTTCCAACTATTTCATTAAATACCTCGAAAGCGGGAGCTTTGAGAATGCTTTTGCTATGCTCGAAAAGAACTATGAAGGTAACGGAGGCACAGCGCTTTCCATGATGACTAAAACAAATCGTATCCGCATTTATATGATGACTTCGCTGGATGAAGCCACATGTAAAATACTTAATGTTACCAGGATAAATACAGCTGGTATTCAGGATCTTCTTGATAAAGAAAAAGGTTCGGTTGCAGTGATCAGGAATGCAAGCATGCTCATAAGATAAGAGCATGAACTGCAATATCCTTGTTAGATTTACCTAATTCGTGATCCGGTCATAGATCTCTCCCCAATGTCGTAATTTCTTGATGGTACGTTTATCGAGTTCTTTCTTTTTCATGCGCCATAGCCAGTTACCACTGGTTGTAGACGGGTAATTCATACGATCTTTCTCGCCTAGTCCAAGGATATCCTGCATAGGTATGATCGCTATTTTTGCAACCGACTTATAGGCAAGCCTGATCATTTCTTTATGACAATTTAGCGGAGTAATTCTTTTTGAAAGATAACGCTGAAAATTCTTTCTTGCCTTTTTACCCGCTTCGTTAGTATACCAGCCTTTCACCGTGTTGTTATCATGAGTACCTGTGTACACTACTGAATTTTCACGATGATGATGAGGTATAAAGATGGATTTGGGCATATCTTCTCCGAATGCAAACTGGAGTATGATCATTCCGGGAAGATGGTATCGGTCGCGAAGGTCAAATACCGGCTGATCGATATCTCCTAGGTCCTCTGCAATGAATGGCATTTCAGGAAAATGATGTTTGAATGTTTCAAAAAGATCTCTGCCTGGCCCTTGAATCCATTGGCCTTTGATAGCATCTTCCGATCCGCCGTCAACCTCCCAGAAAGATGAAAATCCCCTGAAATGATCCAGGCGCACTACATTGAAAAGCTGTAGGTTTTTCCTAACCCGTTCAACCCACCAGTCGAAGCCTTTGTCACGGAGGAGGTCCCAGTTATACACCGGCATATTCCATAGTTGTCCCTTATCATTGAAATAATCGGGTGGAACGCCGGCAACCTTTGCCATCTCCTTATTTTCTTTAAGCTTAAAATACTCGGGATGTGACCATACGTCTGCGCTGTCATGACTTATATAAATGGGAATATCACCCAGGATCTCAACTCCGTGATCATGGCAATAATTTTTTAATACCATCCACTGTTCATGAAACAGGAATTGGCCGAATTTTTCCAGTTCGATAGCATCCGCATTTTCTTTATGAATATGTCTCAACGCATCCTGGTGCCGGTCGCGCAACTCTGCCGGCCAGGTTTGCCATTCTGCCTGATTGAAGTTCTTTTTTAATGTCATAAATACGGCAAAATCGTCGAGCCAGTATTTTTCCTGCTGGCAATATTCATGGAACTGATCATTCATGCGCTTATCGTGATGCTTTTTAAATTGTCCGTAAGCATTCTCGATCAACTTTCTTTTAAGCCTGGCTGCTTTTTCATAATGTACATGCCCTGGTTTAATAAAAGTCTTTATAGTGTCTGCCTTGTCGATCAGTTTCTTCTCTATCAATAACTCCGGACTTAATAACAGGGTATTGCCTGCAAAAGCCGAAAGGGGGCTATAGGGTGAATACGTTCGCGTAATATCAAAAGGGTTCACAGGAAGTATTTGCCAGAAGTGCATTCCGGCCCGTTTGAGTGTTTTAATAAATTTGTATGATTGGGGACCAATATCACCTATGCCATACTCTCCTGGCAAGGAACTGATGTGCATCAGGATACCTGCGCTCCTGTTAAATTGTCGTCTGTGCATCGTTCTGTATTTTACGTATTCCTAATTTGGCTATGTCAACGCTTCCATTTCTAAATTTCAGTAAAAAAAATTGAAGTACAAACGTATTTTTAACGTCCGACATGATTTTTCCACAACTTATCAAACAGATCGAAATAGAAACCATAAAATAAATACATTTGAGGGTAATCTGACCAAACCTGATTCTCAACTCAGACCAGGAATTTAAATATCCGATGGAGAAATATTCAGGCCAAATATTACCAGGAAAGCCATATCCGCTGGGTGCAAACTGGGATGGTAACGGAGTAAATTTTGCCATTTTCAGTGAGCATGCGGCGGCCATTAAATTATGCCTGTTCCGGTCGCCCGACGATCCCGAAGAATATACCTATATTAATATTCATGAAGTTACCGGATTTGTATGGCATGTTTACCTTCCTGGGATAAAACCGGGACAGTTGTATGCTTACCGTGTATTTGGCCGTTATAAACCCACAGAAGGTTTTAGGTTTAATCCGCATAAACTGTTAATCGATCCTTATGCAAAGGCTATTTGCGGCCCTACCAGGATTCATGAAAAAATGCTTGGGTTTAACCCCGATAAGCACGATAAACGCTATCCTTTCAAAAAAGATATCAGGAATAGCGCCGAGGTAGTGAACAAGTGCATGGTTGTTGATACACGTTTTAACTGGGAAGACGACCGCCGGCCTGAGATCCCGATGAACGATTCTATTATTTATGAACTTCATGTAAAAGGTTTCACAGCACTGCACCCGAAAATAATACCGGAAGAAAGAGGAACATTTAAAGCACTTACTTCGCCTGTGATCATAGAATATTTTAAAAAACTTGGCATCACAGCCATTGAACTTATGCCGGTACACCATTTTGCACACGACTTGTTCTTGCAGGAAAAGGGATTATCAAACTACTGGGGGTATAATACAATAGGGTTTTTCGCCCCCCATGCCGAATATAGTGCAACCGGCCAGTACGGGCAGCAGGTGACCGAATTTAAAAACCTGGTGAAAATATACCATAAGGCAGGAATTGAAGTTATCCTGGATGTTGTATATAACCACACAGCCGAGGGTGATCACCTGGGGCCGACTTTAAGCTTCAGGGGCATTGATAATATCAACTATTACAGGCTCGACCAGCATAAACCCTGGTTATATACCGATTATACCGGAACAGGTAATACGCTTAATCTTCTCTGTTCGAGGACGCTTCAAATGGTTATGGACAGTCTTCGCTACTGGATCAACGACATGCATGTCGATGGGTTCAGGTTCGATCTTGCTTCAGCATTGGCAAGGGGCCTGTTTGATGTTGGAAAGTTGTCCACCTTTCTTGATACCATACATCAGGATCCTGTTATTTCACAGGTTAAGCTGATAGCCGAACCATGGGACATTGGCGAAGGTGGCTACCAGGTTGGTAACTTTCCTGTTCTTTGGGCCGAATGGAACGGGAAATACCGCGATTGTGTGAGAAAATTCTGGCGAGGTGATGAAAGCCAGGTCAAGGAACTGGCTTATCGGCTGAGTGGAAGTAGCGACCTGTATGAGGATGACGGCCGTCAACCTTCATCCAGCATCAATTTTATAACTTGTCATGATGGCTTTACACTGCACGACCTGGTGAGCTACAATCATAAACACAATGCTATTAACGGAGAGGAAAATAGAGATGGCGAAAGTGTTAACTACAGTTGGAATTCAGGAGTGGAAGGTCCGACCGACGATGAAAAAATTATAAAACTCAGAGAGGAACGTAAACGAGCGTTCATGGCCACGCTGCTACTCAGCCAGGGTGTCCCGATGATTTCGCATGGCGATGAATATGGCCGGACACAGTATGGCAATAACAATGCATATTGTCAGGATAATGAACTGGCCTGGTTTAACTGGAACTGGGATGAGAACCAGAAAAATTTCTTTGAGTTCACGCGAAAGCTCATCTCTATCAGAAAAAGCCAGCCCGTAACGCACAAACGACGATTCTTTAAAGGCCGCAGAATTCGCGGAACAGGTGTTAAAGATATTCGTTGGCTCAATAATGACGGAACTGATATGACCGATATCCAATGGAATACCGATTTCATTCGCTGTATGGGCATGCTGCTGAACGGAGAGCTTATTAATGAAGTTAATGAAGAGGGCATTCCCATTAAAGATGATATTCTTCTTATGATCGTAAACAGCTTCTGGGAGAAAGTGGATTTTGTATTGCCCAATACAACCCTTGGCCACGATTGGGAAATGCTCATCGATACAAGCAAGGAAAATTCACATAATGAACAGCCTATCATCACTGGAACGATAGCTATTCCACCCAGATCCTTGATACTGTTGAGAAACAAACGCTGACAGGGGAATTTTCTTCATTACCAATTGCTAAAAAGTAAATTTTCATCATTATCGTACCTCCTTGATTATTGTCTGCGCAATCAATATTTGTTGCACTGAATCACCCGTTATGGTAACTATAATGTCATGAATAAAAAAGCCCGGTATTTTGTACCGGGCATAACCCATTATCTGTCTATGAAGAGAAGTGTTGATTAATTCCTTTTCAGTTTTTTATCTAACCTTTTAATAGCATTTTCGATCGATTCATCGGGTTTGATATAGTTGTATTCACCCCAGAAGTCTTTATCCTCGGTTGAACCAACCTGTTCAGCAAGCACATCGGAGTACTTTGCAGCTTCTTTATAGGGGAATTTTTCGATATTTTCCGAATCACGATCGGTAATTGCCATCTCGAACATGGTAGCTATGGTTGATTTAAAAAGCTTCTTGTCCCATTTTGCACTGAATAATACTTCGGAACGCACATAGTTAAGTGCCCATTTCCCATTGACCAGGCGATAATTTACCAGATAATTGCCGCTGAGAACATCCATTTTCATGGTGGCGGGTTTCTTTTTAATCAGCACTTTGGCAGCATCATCAAGGCTCTTTTCGCTCAGTTTGAAATCAATTCCGGTAACTGCATACGATTCGATATCAATATATATCTTACCCTGAAATAACGGATACTCTACCGAGCTGATCTGATCAAATTCGATAACATAATTATTCCTGTCCTCAACCTTTACAATACCTGTAAGCTGGAATTCATAATACTGGAACATTTCAGGATCGAGCAATACTCCCGGATTTTTAACAACATCGAGGAACATGGCAGTTCTTGGTCCACCCTGGAACTTAACAAGAACGGTATCCATTTTTTTCACGTCCTTACTCTTCCTCCCTTTGGATATTTTTACGCGGTCAAAGTCAAAATTATCGTTGTAGCCGGCATTATAAATATCGAGTACTGCTTCTGAAACTGAAACATAGTTCCTGTTTTGCTTTATGGTTTCACGATAGAAGCCTGTCTGCATTTCCGGATCGATATTGTAATTATTTTTCTTTTTACTTAAGGCGTTAAACAGTATAGCCTTTGGGTCAAGCTTCTTAACTACTACCTCTTCAATCGGGATAACATGCATTTCGAGTTCGATCGTCTTTAATCCCGATATGAGGGCACTGATACTAACCTCTTTATTCTTATAGCCGATATGGGATATGGTGATGTTTCCCCGGATAGATTTGTTCGGTATCTTAAGAATAAACTCACCTTCGGAGTTCGTTACAGTTGCAATGTTTGATCCGTTATCGTGAATCGAAGCAAAAACAACCGGGTCTTTTGTTATCTGATCGACAATTTTAGCTGTAAGAGTGGTGTACGATAATGAATCATTTGCTTTCTTATTATGTGAAGGCAAACTGATTCGGGCATTTATATTGCCCACGATCAAGAGCATGCTGGCAATGCTCAGTAAAATTAACTTTTTCATGATAGTGTTTTTTTATGTAGAAACATTACTTTTTCGTTTTCATCATTTTGGTAAGCTTACATGCTTATGACATATTACTTTCTTATCACACGTATTTTATTTTTTTATGCGATCAGGCACAAACATCATTGTTTTTTTATTTATTTGGGCTTAGATTTCACTTTAGCTAGAAACAATGATCTGGAATAATCATATTGAATGCATGCAGCGGGAGAAACTCGCCGATCTGCAAAGTACCCGGTTGAGCGAAATGATCGAGCGGATTTATTTTAATGTGCCATTCTACCGAAAGAAGCTTCAGGAATTAGGAGTTGAACCTGGCGACATTAAAACTATTGACCAGTTAAGTAGTCTTCCGTTTACCACAAAACAGGATTTACGCGATAACTATCCCTTCGGCATGTTTGCCGTCCCTAATACAGAGATCGTACGAATCCATGCTTCGAGTGGTACTACAGGCCGACCTACTGTGGTTGGCTATACACGTAAAGATCTTAATATCTGGTCCGAAGTAGTTGCACGCACATTAACTTCAGCCGGTGCAGGAAGAAGCGATATAATTCATATTGCATACGGTTACGGATTATTCACCGGTGGTCTTGGAGTTCATTATGGTGCAGAAAAAATCGGGGCGGCGGTATTGCCAATGTCCGGGGGAAATACGAAACGCCAGTTGCAGCTCATGCAGGACTTCGGATCAACCATCCTTGCATGTACACCATCGTATGCCATGTTCCTGGCCGAAGCTATGGACGAAGAAAAGATCGATCGCAGCACCATACGCCTGAAAGCAGGTGTTTTCGGTGCAGAACCATGGACCGAAGAAATGAGGCAGGAAATTGAATCGAAGCTAAATATCCTGGCAATTGATATCTATGGCCTTAGCGAAATTATTGGGCCCGGCGTCGCAACTGAATGTGAACACCAATGCGGATTGCATATCTATGAAGATCATTTTGTTCCCGAGGTGATCGACCCGGTGACCCTGAAAGTATTACCACCGGGTGAACTCGGCGAACTGGTCTTCACAACAGTAACAAAAGAAGCTCTTCCGATGCTTCGCTACCGAACCCGCGACCTTACAAGGTTATATACCGATACCTGTGAATGCGGAAGAACCATCGTGAGGATGGAAAAGTGCCTGGGCAGGTCCGACGATATGCTGATTATCAGGGGGGTGAATGTATTTCCCTCACAGATCGAATCGGTATTGCTCGAAATGAGCGAGACAAAACCTCACTACCAGCTGATTGTCGATCGGGTTAATAACCTCGATATTCTTGAGGTTTGGGTCGAAATTGATGACCAGTTCTTCTCCGATGAAATAAAAGAGCTCGAAAGCCTTAAGAAAAAAATTCAGAATAATATAGAAAGCACGCTTGGAATCAACGCATCGATAAAATTGGTTGAACCTAAGACTATTGAACGTAGTGAAGGCAAGGCCAAAAGAGTGATCGACAAACGTAAGCTGTAATTAAAATCAAAACGTATGATTATCCGACAATTATCAGTATTCCTCGAAAACAAATCGGGACGACTTGCAGAGGTTACCCAGATACTGGGCGAAAACGGGATTAATATTTCCGCATTCTGTATTGCCGATACGGCCGAGTATGGTATACTCCGTATGATCGTCAGCAAGCCAAATGAGGCGTATACCAAGCTCAAGGAGAATGGCTTTGCTATTCACAGCACCGATGTTATCTGCCTGATCGTTCCGCATGAACCGGGAGGTTTATCACGGGCTTTAAGTATACTCTCACAGGAGAAGATCAGTATTGAATATATGTATGCTTTCGCTGTCGATAACGGAGCATGGGTGATCATCCGCACCGATTCCATCCAGCAAACAATAGATATATTGCAGAAACATAAGATGGAGTTGAAGAAAGCGAATGATATCTATCAGTTATAATACATAATGGGAGACAGTTTAATGAGAAGGTTTTCAAAGGTAACATCGGCATTACGTGCATCGGAGATACGCGATTTAATGAGCCTGGCTATCCGTCCGGATATTATATCTTTTTCAGGAGGAATGCCGGGGAACGATCTGTTCCCCATTAATGCAGTCGATAAGATCTATAGTGGCCTTTCGGCTCTTAAGAAGGAGATAGCTTTCCAGTATGGCCCTACTCCTGGATATCCACCGCTGCTTGAATCATTAAGGGAATTCCTTCGGAAAAAGGGAATGCCGGTCGACGACAATAAGTTACTGATTACTACAGGCTCACTGCAGGCAATTAATATTCTCACAAAGGTATATGTCGATCCGGGTGATGTGGTCATCACGGAGAATCCATGTTTTATCGGAGCCATATCAGCGTTCCGTTCCTATGAGGCTAAACTGGAGAGTATCCCACTGGATCAGGATGGTATCGATGTAAAAATACTCGAAGCGACCATGGATAAATACCCTGAGGCAAAGATGCTCTATCTGACTCCCTATTTTCATAACCCTGCCGGTATTATTTATAGCAATAACCGGAAAAATGAGATTATCAATTTACTTCAGAAACACAATATACCTTTACTGGAAGACGATGCATACGGCGATTTGTATTTTTATAAGGAGGATGCCAAACGGGTTTGTCCGATGAAAGCAATGAATCCGCAGGGGTTTGATATTTGCTACACAAGTTCGTTCTCGAAAATACTGGGGCCAGGCCTGCGCCTTGGTTGGATGCTTGTGCCGGAGGAGATTTACCAGAAATCGGAATTATGCAAACAGTCGATGGATGCCTGCTCTCCTACATTTACCCAGGTAATTGCCGATGAATTCATACGTTCGGGCGCCATATATACCTATATTAATTTTCTCAGGGAAGCATACCTCTCGCGTGCCGAAGCTATGGTCAAAGCCCTGAAAGCTACCTTGCCCGACTATGTTAAATTCCAGGAACCCAGGGGGGGATTTTATATCTGGCTGCAACTGCCTGAAGGTACCGATTCCAACCTTATTCTGAAAGAGGCGATCGAGAATGGCGTTGTATTGGTTGTAGGCAAGACTTTCGATCCCCAGGGGAAGAGGAATAATTATATTCGTTTGTCATTTTCAAATACCCCCGAAGCCGATATAGAAAAGGGAGTGCCCCTTGTTGCAGCGGCCATCAAAAAAATCTGTGGTTAATCTATTTTGATTGTTTCAGGTCAGTTTCCTCTCTTGTAAGTGTGTTTTCGGCATTATAAATGGCAGTAAGTTCTTCCTGCGTATTCGCTTGCAATACAAGTTCCGACCAGGCCATAAACCAGACCCAGTTCGGCTGTTGAGAAATAATTTCAGCAGTTGGCAGTTTTCCCACTTCCCCAAGGGCTATTAACCGGCCTTCGCCAAGCACCAACAGTTGATCATAATCCGATTGCTGATAATTCCTCCGGTAAACATCGGTGGCCAGGATATCGACATAGTTGTGACCAGGGTAAAAATCCGCATAAGGAGCCATCCAGTTGCCGCTTATCTCGTTGGCATTAAATACCCATATCAGATTATTGATATGATGATAGTTCACCAGTCGGTCGAAAAGCATTCTATATAGTTTCCTGTATCCGTTCTCACCGGTTCTGAACCCCCACCAGAACCAGTTCCCATTCATTTCATGGTAAGGCCTCCAAAGAATGGGTACCCGGGCATCGCGTAACTGTTTCAGAAAAAATGCTATCACATCAACCTGCGACTGCCACCGCCTGTTTAATTCGGTATCGGGTGTTATAAGTTCATTCCATTGTTCATCGGTAAGTTTTGACTGGATGTCTTTCCTGAAAGTAACTGGTTCTTCCATATCAGGCGGAACAGCATGCCACATAAGAGTGATGATAGATCCTTCGTTCCAGTATTTTATGGCATCGTCCACAAGTTTCTGACGAAAGTTGATACCATCTAACGTGTTGGGCTCGCTGAATCCAAAATCCATTCCTTTTACCGCCGGGTGACTGCCTGTAATTTCGTAAACACGTTGATAATATGCTGAACCAAATAATGGTTGGTCATGCTGCCCGGTAAGGGTAACTTTCCCAGACAGACTGCAAAGATACCTGTATAATGCAGTGGCTTCAGCTGATGCACTTGGAGTTACGAGGTCTTTTGGCGGAGCAAATTGTGCAAACGCAGCTATTACCTGTGAAAAAGCTGCAATGAGTGATAATTTTCGGAGTATGGATTTCATCATCATCGATTTGATTATTGTGCGAATATAAGCAACTTATAATATAATCCAGGACTGTCCTGCATTACAATTGTTTTCAATTCCCTGTTCAGAGCGGTTGTAAATTTGAACAATTATTGTACTTTTATTTCCTGAAATTACAACAACCATCAAACCATGATTTTGACAACCACTCCCTTTGTTGAAGGAAAAAAAATTACTCAATATCACGGTATTGTAACCGGCGAAGCAATAATAGGAGCTAACCTCTTTAAAGATATTTTTGCCAGTATCACCGATATTGTTGGTGGGCGCTCGGGTTCCTATGAGCAGGTTCTTCGTGATACTAAAGATAATGCATTAAGAGAGCTTGAAGCCAATGCTCGTCAGTTGGGCGCCAATGCAGTAATAGGAATTGATCTCGATTACGAAACCGTTGGCCATAACGGAAGTATGCTGATGGTATCGGCGAGCGGCACGGCAGTTCATGTTGAATAGTTATATTTCTCCCAATTGTGTATCATAATTTAATCAGGAATATTCTGTCAGTGAATTCTCCCGGGATACGGAGAGGATTTTTTATTTGGGTAATGTTCATGATCGCTACCCTGAACCTGTATTCACAGAAAATCCTTCCGGATACTTTCTATATCGATGTTAAACCGGATACCCTCATTGAACTTAAAAATATTTGTATTGATGAGGTAGTGGATAATCGAGATGAGGATCCGCGTTTTGTGAGGTATAACAGCAAGAATAAATACCTTCTCATTCCGGTGGATCAGGAAGTGTATTTGCAATCGCCGCTGGCCAATCTGCTCAAAATGGAAACAACCTGCGACAGTTCCGACAAAAATTACAGGATTGAGATCAATAAATTTCAGATTGAAAAGCAGAAGGGGAAATTCCGGTCTCTTACATACCTGGTAGCCGATTTGCCGGTGTATGAAAAAGTCAACGATGCGTGGATCTACCGGGGAACTTTTTTCTACGATTACCTGTATCTTCCACAGGTTAAGAAAGAAAAACTGGCTCAGTCAACGGAGAATGTAATAGGAAAGTGGCAAACCGAATTCAAGCTTGATCTCCTGACCCTCTGTCTTGATTCTTCGCTGCGTTCGCAGCAGCAGTATTCAAATTTCATTGCCGACAGAGCTGTGAAATCGTTATACATGAATACCACGGCGACAGCATTCATGGGATATCGTTGGTGGGGTTTTCAGGGTGAGATCTCTTTTACACGACCCGAAACAAACGCCCGGTCGGAGTATTCTGCAGGCATTTTCCGGTATCAGAATACAAGTTCGTATCAGTCGTTTGCGATTGGTAAACAATCGAAGCATATTCTGTTCAGGAGAAGTGACAGCTGGTTGTTCGATGTTGATTTTAATTTTCTGATCGGTTTCTGTAAATGGAAAGACGTTGAACGAGACAAACCTACCTTGTATCAACTTTTTGATCTTGAATTATCTTCGGTACAGTCGGTTATTATTAACCCAATAAACTCAAAGGGTTTGATACTCCGTTTCGGTATCATAGAGAATATGAATTATGTTGTTGTAAGAAGACCTGAGTTTCAGGCAGGACTTGTGATTGGACTGGGTTTGAAAATCTAAACAGGGCAGGCAATGAATTACAGGAAACTACCTTATTATATTGTACTCTTCCTGATCCAGTTTTTATGTATTGGATTGGATGCACAAAAGTTGGCCGTATCAGGCTATATTGTGGATAAAATCTCCAAAGAAACTTTGGTTGGTGCCATAGTAGCCGATTCTGCATCCAACAGGATAGTCATTTCCAATAGCTACGGATTCTTCCGTATGGTCGGACTTGAATCTGGCAGGCATACCTTGATTTTCACTTTTCTTGGCTATGAACCGACTACCCTTCAGCTGGATCTTGGCGAGAAAAGTATCGTTTTGCCAGATATTTCGCTGGCACCCAAGATCACTGAATTGGTTGAAGTGTCAATTATTGGCGCGAAACCTGATGCTCCTGCCGATCGTGAGGTGGAAACAAGCATGATTGAATTATCAGCGAAATCAATTAAATCTATCCCGACTGCAAGCAATGATGTTTTTTCTGCTGTTAAATACCTGCCCGGTATTGATCGCACCGAGCCATTTTCTCCACTATATACGGTGCGAGGAGGTGAACCGGGTGAAAATGCAGTCCTCCTCGATGGCGTAATGATCTATAATCCATACCATGCTTCAATTAATTCCGGTATTTTTAATACCCAGATCATTAAATCGGTTGATATGCTTGTTGGAGGATTTGGCGCTGAATACGGCGGAAGGAATTCTTCTGTAATGTATATTTCGACAATCGATGGTAATAGCAGTGAACTGCACGGAGAGATCGAACCCAGTACCTTTCATTCCAAACTTTTTGTTGAATTCCCGGTCGGTGAAAAGGGTTCTGCAATTGTTGCCGGGCGCTATTTTTTCGATATGTTCTCGGAATTTATCTTTCAGAGCAGAAGCTATTTCTACGATTTTAACCTTTCCTACACATGCAGGATAAACCCGAAAAACCGGTTGACCCTTAAATATTTCCAATCGCACGACCGCAGCAACATCGAGATGAATACTTTTTATAAATATCTCGACTATACGATCGGAATGGATTTTTACGAAGACTTCTACTTCCGTATGACAAACCGGTGGACCAACCGTGCAGCTACAATAATTCATAAATGGGTAGTCAACCCGCGAATATACTTGCGAAGCCAGGTGTATTATTCCTACCATAGTTCAGATAATTTTTCAGGTATGGATTTCGTCCTGCCCGAGGTACTGGGGAACGATTCTACATATATCGATTTTATGCTGAAATCGAGTTCCGATTTCATAAACTACATTAGTGATGTATCTGCGAAAACGCAGATGAATTTTATGCTGGCAAAGTATAACACACTGACGGCAGGAATTGATTTCAACCGGTATAATTTTAAAAATGAGGCCCTGATAAACGATATCGATCAGGGATCATTAATTCGTTCACCCAACCAGTGGGCTTTATTTGTTGAGGATAAATTGGAAGCCGGACCATTGATTCTGCGGCCGGGAGTGAGGATCACCCAATACGACGACTTCGATTTGTACTATGAACCCCGTGTAAATGCAGTCATTTCATTGCCAGCCCGAATGCGTTTACGTGCTGCATGGGGAGCTTATCACCAATTTGTAATCAGCATGAATACAAACGAGATCGAAATGAATCAGGCAGTTGATTACTATTTTCCATTACGCGGCTATGAACCCAGCAAATCGTTACATTACATTCTTGGTCTCGAGAAACAACTAAACGAGCAGTCGGTTCTTTCACTCGACCTGTATTATAAGGATATTCAGCGTGTTTATACGTTTGATATTAATCAGAGAGAATCGGAGATTATTACCCTCAGCGAGAAATTGCAGCAGGGGTCGGGCAATGCTTATGGGGCTGAACTGATGATAAGAGGGGCGTATAAGAATATTTCCGGATGGTGCAGTTATGGCCTGGCATGGGCTAACCGTCAATATCCATTTCTGAACAACGGCGAAAAGTATCCCTATGATTACAACAGGAGGCATACTCTGAAACTCGTAGGAAATTATTTTATTACTAAAACCCTGGAATATAATCTTTCCTTCACCTTCCTTTCAGGCTCTTACAGAAGTATCGAAAGAATAAGGCAGGATTACTATTATTACGATCCGCAGAACGAACAAATAAGCCTGTTTCCAATCTGGAAACCCGATGCAAAAAATAATGCTAAAATGCCTCCTCACATAAATCTTGATATGAGTATCAGGAAAAGGTTAAGGACAGGTTTTGGCAAACAATTGTCGGATGTCTTCAATGCGAAAGAATCGTATCTTACGGTTACCATCCGTAACCTGACGTTCTTCAGAAGAAATGTTGAATATTATTTTCCGATGGATATACCGGTATGGCCTGATAAATACCTGGCTATCGGTACAAACTATATCCCGTCGGTCGGGTTGAGTTATACTATTAAATTTTAAACTATGCCTAACAGAACGAAATATAGCATACTTAGTGCATGTATCATCCTTCTTCTCATGCAGGCATGCGAATATTACCTCGGCATTAATCAACAGCCAAAATTTACGGATGAGAATACGATCGAAGGGTTGAATATTTTCGGGGTACTTCGTCCCGACTCGGCCGGTAATTTCAATAAATCGTTCGTGTTCGTTCAAAAAATCTGGCCTGTCCTGGAGATGGATAGCTTTAAGATCATACCCGATGCCAGTGTTCGGATAGAGCATATCAAAAGTGATACAGTATATGAAACCTTCTTATTCCCGTTGGTCCCTTCCGATATTAATTTTAACGATACACTCTACAGGCCGCTGGATCATTTTGTTCCTCAACCCCGGGAACGTTACAGGATGATATGTGAGTATAAAGATTTACCGGATGCTGTGGGAGAAACTACCTTTCCTCCACCGCCAGCCATTGTGCCGAATACAATCCGGATAAATGGAAGGGAAGTGTCATTTTCAGTAGCTCCCGATACCTTAATAGAAATGCTCGATATTTATCTTGTTGCGGAGGGATTTGGCATTCTCCTCAGCCGTATCATCACAGATGATGCTTCAGCAGCGGATATCGAACTAGTGCTACCAGTCGATCCTGTAAATGCATCGTTGAAAATTTTCGGGTATGATCCGTCTCTTGCAATATATAACGGGAATGCCAATACTTCCCTGAATTTTAACAAATACAGAACAGCTATCTCGACTCTGGAAAGCGGCTTTGGTGTATTTGGCTCGTTGAATTATACCGTCATTGATCTTACCGACAAATAAAGACAGATCTGCTATTTGATACTTTTAACTGGCTTTCCGGAAAAGGGCAACTCAACAGTAAATACCGATCCTTTTCCGGGTTCAGAATTCAACTTTATTTCCCCACCCATTAAGTTAACCAGGTCGTATGTGATTGATAAGCCCAGGCCATTACTTCCAAAAGGACTGGCAACAGACGAATCCAGTTTCCAGAAGCGTTTAAAAATATTTGCCTGATGTTTCTTATCGATACCTATACCTGTGTCCTCAACGTAAATCTTTAGAGTACTATTACCTACATTGTAGCCAAGCGTAATTCTTCCCTTGGGGGTGAACCTGATGGCATTTTTCATCAGGTTATCGATAACTTGTTTAAGCCTGGCAGGATCGGTATTAAGAAGATAATCGGAACCTTGATCCGGAATTTTAAGTTTCAGATCTACTTCTTCGTTCTTTGATGCAAGTTCGTTCTTAAAATAGCTATAAATAGCAGTAAGCAGATCGTTTATACGAATATCTTTATACTCCAGCTTCAAAACGCCGCTTTCAATTTTCGAAATATCAAGCAGATCGTTAATCACAGTCAATAACTGATGCGAATTCAGGTCGATGATCTCAGCGTAGTGTTTCTGTTTCTCAAGGGTAAGACTGCGGTTAGTCAGGAGCTTGGTAAAACCCAGTATGCCGTTTAAGGGAGTACGTATTTCATGCGATAGGTTGGCCATAAAAGCTGTTTTCATCCTGTTGCTTTCTTCAGCGCGAAGTTTTTCTTCGATGAGTTTTTTTTCGGTTTCGATACGTTCGAGCGAATGTTCTATCAGGACGGCAATTGTTTTGAGAAATCGTATGATCTCAGGAGGCCATTCCTTCACTGGTCGTCTGTTCATCAACCCTACATACCCGTTGAATTTTTTACGGGAAGTAAAAGAGCATATGGCAATGGAACCAACTCGCTGTTTTTTGTAGAGAGCCTTTTCCTGCGATGCTTCAGCATCGGGAAGTTTCTTTACATCTGGTATAGCTATATACCCCTGGTGGCGTTGTTTCTTTTCAAAATAAGGATATCGGACCATGGGTATATTCTGGGCGAATCGCTTTATAGGAAGTACCCCGAAACGACACACCTCGTGCGCTATACCCATTTTTTCCGGATCATCGGGATTCACCTGCATAATAACTGCTCTTTCAGCTCCCGACCAATGGAGAATTTCTTTAAGAGCACGATCTATGGCATAGCTGAGTTTCGACGGGTATACAAAATCAACAGCAATTTTTGAAATGGAAACACCTATTGATTCACTCCGGTTAAGTGCCTTCTGCAAGTATTTATTTTCCTTGCTAAGATCCCTTTTCTTTAAAGGCATGACATTCAAAAAATAGTTACTCAAAGACTAACCCTACGTTATCCTGCTTGTACCTGAATTGGGTTTGATGAGATTTCTTTCAATATATAAATTAACAAAAAAAATTGAGATAATATAGTCGCTTGAAGGAATAATACTTTACATACTGCATTTCATCTGTTGATCGATTCTTTTTATGAACTGATCAAAAGTTAATTTGTTTTCTGTAACGATAGGGTTAACTTATCGTATGAAATTATGACGATTCGTGCATTAAGTAAGAAACGAATTTTCGTGATGTACTAAAAACAAAAAAAAGCGTTTAAAAATTAAACTCTACAACTGTTATAAGTTATGTCAGTAAATACGATGTTGGATCATCAGAAATATATTCTTGAAAATGTGGTTGATGATCGCGAATTATTCCGGAAGGAACTTAAGAAATCAATAAGCTGGCTTGAACCTGATGATGTAAAGAAATTGTATCTTTGGTTAAAGGCTAACTTCTGGAAGTCTCATAAAGATCTGCTTCTTTCAGTTTCAAAGAAAGTAGCTGCCCTATAAAATAAAGGGAATATGAAAAAGGAAAAAAGCTATTACAGGATTTATAATAAGTATGGACTTGAGGGATATTACATACCGGTCCGTAATACTTTTAGTAAAGACATTGAATACGAATTCATCCCGATTAAAGCCAAAGATATCTTTGAGAAAAAATTTGGCGAACGCATCATTACAGATGAAGAATTTCTGAACTGGTTCTCAGAAAATGCAGTTAATTTTCAGTGATAATCTTTTTTTTTTAGAATAATAATTTATTTTTACAGGTAGTTTATCAGGTTCTGACAGTTATTGGTGTTGATCCTCATGTTTCTCCCCAGACTTTCTAACCGATTTAATAACAAATCAATTTTAATTTATTAATTTATTTTTATGAACATTTTTATTGCAAAGCTTAGTCCTAAAACGACTAATGAATCACTTAACACTCTTTTTCAGGAGTATGGTGCTGTTGATAGTGCCAAAGTAATTTTTGATCGTGAATCAGGTCGATCAAAATGCTTTGGATTTGTTGAGATGCCAAACGACCAGGAAGCTAACGAGGCAATTAATGACCTCGACGGTGTTGAATTTGAAGGTTCAGCAATAGTCGTTAAAAAAGCCCGTCCCAAAAATGACAGCAGGGATCAGGGCCGTCGCTCATTCAACAGATATTAATACGTTGTCAGACATCCGGTGAAGTTCTCACTGGCAAAACGTCAGAAAGCATCTTATTTCTCTATAGATCAGCCCGGCCAACCGGGCTTTTTAAGTTTCAATATGGAATGTAGAAAATATTGCGGGGCATGCTGCATAATGCCGTCAATTTCTTCCCCGCTACCAGGAATGCCCGATGGCAAGCCGGCCGGTGTCCAATGTATTCATTTGACAGATAATTTTAAATGTTCGATCTATAATCGTTCTGACCGGCCAAAGGTCTGCGCCGGATTTAAGGCCGATCCTTTGGTTTGCGGGAATTCAAGAGAAGAAGCCCTGTCTATTTTTGCACAACTTGAAGGCCTCAATCTGGCTACATGTGATATATTAAAAGGCTGAAACCAGAGGATCTATTCCTGGATCATACCATATATATTTTATTGCTTTTTTTCACTATCTGTAAAAATGTATCCTTATGAAAGAATATAACGTACATTAGCAGAAATTCAAGGCATAAATAAATATTGAATAATATGAAGAAGATAATCATTGGTTTATCGGTTCTTTTAGGATCAATGCAATTACTGGTAGCTCAGACAAGTGAAGAGAAGGATCAAATAATTAAGCAGATCCAGGAGAAAGACAGGAAGCTGGAAACTTTTATAAAACAGGGGAAGACCGATAGTATTGCCGCGCTGTTTTCACCCAACTGCCACCTTGCAGGTGAATACGGTGATCTCATTGAAAGCCGTGAAAAGGTTAAAGAATATTACTCCAAAGAGAAATCATCAGGTAAGAAAATATCAAGTTATTCCCTGACTGCCGAAGAACATAAAGTATATGATGATGTCGTGCTTGAAATTGGAACAAACACCGTTAAATATACCATCGGAGCTGATAAAAAACTCTATATCACAGAATATAACTACATGCTGGTATGGAAGCAATCAAAGAATGGTCCCTACCAAATCAGGGCTGCCATGTGGAACCTGAAAAAAAATCCTTGCGCCCAATAAAAATCAATTACATTTAATGATGTTATAAAAAACCACGCTACATGAAAAAGGTGGTTTTTTCAAGGGTAAATTATGCTGTCCTGCTTAGCAAACCATCTGTTGAAAAATTCCGGAACACAAATGGAAGCAAGTTCATTCGGCGAATTCTCCAGAAATGCGATTCCTACATTTTCTTCAGGGCAAAACGCAATCTCGGCACGATATCCTTTTACATATCCGCCGTGATAAATTATTTTTCGTCCCTTATAAATATATATGCGCCATCCCAGACTATAATATTTTGCTTCAATCGGGTCCCAGCTTCTGAGGTAACGCCTTTGCAGAGGGCTTTCAACAACCGGCGTAATGATTTTCTCAAGAATAATACTATCGAGAACGTGCGGGGAGTTGCCCAGCAATGCAAGGAGCCATTTGCTGAGATCCGAGATACTTGCATTCACGCCGGCAGCAGGTTTGAGATTGTAATACCCGACATTAACAGGTAACATAACCGGAATAGAGTCGCTATACGAATGCGGATATGCTATATTTCCACGTTTCTTTCTGAAAACTTCAGGATTGGCAGAAGCGTCGCGCATTTTCAATGGCTTGAATATTTTCTTTTCGAGAAGTTCGTCGTATGGCATTCCTGTTTTAATTAATACAATACTATCGAAAAGGCTGAAAATAACATTCTGATAGCTATACAGAACACCCGGCTTTGCTGATATTTCAACCGTGGGTAATTCCTGAATTATCATCGGGAGCGAGACTCCTTCTTCAATCAGATTATCAAAAGCATGAGGAACAAGACCTGTGGTATGGCTCAGTATATTCAGGATAGTTAGTTCGGAGGTATTGATTGAGTCTTTGAGTCTGAAACCCGGAATAATTGTACTCACTCTCTCATCAAGTGAAATCAGGCTGTCCTTCTCAAGGACACAGGCTAATACACCGGCAAATCCTTTGGATACCGATGCCAGACGAAATATAGTATGTGTATTTACGGAATCGTTTGTTCCTGTTTTTTTCACTCCATACGGTTTAAGCAGCATGATTTTATTGTTATAGACAATAGTTAATGCCGCACCTACAGTATTTGTGCTGTCAAAAGCATTAACAAAAAAATCCTCATAGTTGTGAACCAGTTTTTGTTCAGGTGATGTGTCAACAGCACATTGCTCGGTATCAGGCAGGTCAACCCGACTTTTTTTGTTGGTAAGGAATGAAAAAGTAATAATAACTACTAAAATAACAAGAATTGAAGTAATGAGTATTAATCGAGTTACAGGGTTAAGATTCATATGAACAATATGTTATTCCCATCTGAACTGTATGAAGTATTGAACGGATTAATACATGCTTTATTCTGCTGCACGACATATCTTTTCAACAATGCTATCATTTCGGCTCATGTATTCTTTTCGATATCAATTGCTTTCATAAATATTCTGAAGATGATTTGAAACCTCGATGCAATAACGTACATTATGGTACATCGATTTCCATATATGTAATTTTGGTATCCCTTCAAGGGGTTTGCCTTCGCGCGAAACAGAATCGTACCATTCACCGTATTGCTGGTCACAAAAGGTATTATCGATATATTCAAGGAGACGAATAGCATAGCTGAGGAATTTCTTGTCGCTGCTTTCACGATATGCTGCAAGAAAAGCAATTACACTCTCCGCCTGAGGCCACCATTCTTTGATGGTCGAAATTGGACGATGATTTTTAAAACGATTAAAGATACCACCATACAGGTTGTCGAATCCTCTTTCTATTGTATTATTTGCCAACGCAATAAGAATTTCTTTGCTGGGGATAATGTATTCTTTATTCTTGATTGCGTGTGCAGCTTTTTTCACAATCCATGCAACTTCAGCGTTATGGCCCAACCACGTTTCATTTGGAACTGGTTTCCATGACAATTCTAACTGGTGATAAACTTCTTCTTTGTGAATATTGACAAACCGACGGATGAGGATATCAACGATATTTTCTATGCTTGCATGGTACTTTGTATCGTCCAGAACTTCCACCGATTTCATTAAAGCTTCCAACAAGTGCAGATGGGTTCCAAGTGATCTTTTTTGTGGTGGTTGAGCTTCCCATTGCAGATTATAACCATCTAAATAACTTCCATCAGCAGGATGTTTTATAGTTCTCTCAACAAAATCTATCTGCTTTACTAATTCATTTTTGATTTCCGGTTCTTTCGTGAGGGCATAATACTCAGCCAGTCCGCTTATAACGAAAGCCTGTGCAACAGAGGAATAATAATCGTCGTGAATGATGTTGCCTTGCTCATCTGTAGCCCAGTAATACCCGCCATAAGGGTTATTCAGTTTTGTTCTCAGGGTTTGATAGGCCAGGTCAGCTATGTATTTGTAATCATATTTCTTAAGGTGATTGCATGCTGCCGATGAGCCATACAGAATTCTTGAAATATATATACATCCCGTTGGGGCAGTAAATTCAGCAGTACCATCGTTAGCAATTTGAGTGGCAATCTTGCCATCGCAAATCACATGCTCCTGCCAAAAGCGCATAATGTTTGTCAACTCATGATTAAGGCGTTCAACATAATATTCCATAATGTGAGAGGTTATAAATGTGAGAATTTTTGTATGATTTTGTTCATGTTGAGTTCTGCATCTTTGTTAATTACCATCCGATCCGGTTTCTCTTCAAACCAGGAAATGGATTTGCGAATTCCTTCAGCAAAAGAAATAGTTGATTTCCAACCAGGCGCCAGGCTTTTGATTTTTGAGTTATCGAATACCACCGACCGGGCTTTGTCTCCTAACAGGGCAGCTCCCCATTCCGGAACGCATGCATTAATAAAATCGGAAGGTATGTGAATCAGTTTTGGTTCAATTCCAATGCACGCACCGATGATCCTGTATAACTGGTCCCAGGTATGGACTTCATCTGAAGTAATATGAAAATGATTGAATAATGCCCGATCGTTACCCAGCAAGGTAACAAAAGCCCTGGCAAAATCGGAATGATGAGTCATTACCCAGAGCGATTCACCATCGCCATGCGATATAAGTGGAAGCCCTTTCCGGATACGGTATACAGGATTGTATTCCCGGGCAGTGAAAGCAACCGGAATCCAGGTTTTGCCATAGGTGTAGGAAGGCCTAACTATCGTGTACGGTAATTTATCCTGGGCTCGTAATATATTTTCACACCCGATCTTATTCCGGGCATATTCCCAAAAAGGATTTTCAAGGGGACAATTTTCAGTGATGATATATTGATCGGGAGGCTTTTTATACACCGTGGCCGAACTGATAAAAATGAATTGTGCTGTTTTGCCGCTGAAATAATCGATATTACGTTGCATCTGTTCGGGCGTGAAACAGATGAAATCAGCAACAACATCGAATGGTGCATATTCGTCTAATTTAGACCAATCGGCAGGTTTGTTAATATCACCATAGATGGTTTTTAAGGAGGTACCGAAAGTGTAATAATCTGACAGCCCCCTGTTAAAATGAAATAAAGTAAGACCTGCGCCCAAGACTTCTTCAGAGCAGGCCGATGAAATATTTCCTGATCCCCCGATAAATAGAACTTTCATGTTATTAGCCGCTAAATAAGCCTGAATAAAAGATTTGCCGGATAAGCTGGCGGATGAAAATACTTATTTTTCATGTTGAAGAAAAAATAGTTATTCACAACCCTGCTGAATTATACCGGTTTAAAAAAGCAATAAATGAACTACTATTTTCGGGTAAATTTGCCTTCTGTTAGTAATATGAGACCCTTCCGGTTTTATTATATAGAATTGATTTTTGTGTTTTTCGGTTTGAGTTAAAGTATATTTTTTGCATAAACACACTCCTATTGTGATCATTAATTAATGAATAAAAGTAACTAATATAAGGTGTATTCGTATCAATTTATGGTTGACAATAATTATCGGAGGAATAAACGTGAAAATTAGCTTTTACTTAAAAATTTTTTTTATAAGTATAAATTTCAGTATTGTTTCATGCTATCAGCTGTATTCCCAAATCAGTTTTCCAACCCAATCGCAATACAAATATCTTAAAGGAAGCCAGGCAGCCTCTTTGCCATCCACCTGGATGGATCCTGGATATAGCGATGCCTCATGGAGCACCGGGAATGCTCCCTTCCGTTATGGCGATGGCACCGGAGGAACCGAATTAACCGATATGCAGAATAATTACTCAACGATTTACCTTCGTTCATCGTTCAATGCTTTTAATATCGGAAATATTTTGCAGGCAAGTTTTTATGCCATATATGACGACGGTTTTGTAATATGGATTAATGGAGAAGAAGTAGTCAGCCGGCTGGCACCTGCAGTATATTCCTACAATGCCTTCTCCTCCGGTCTGCATGAATATGATGCACCTGAAACATTTGTTATATCTGGGAATGATTTACATCTGCAGGAAGGCGAGAATATCATAGCCATTCAGATTTTTAATACAAGTCTCGGGAGCTCCGATATTTATTTTGATCTTTCCATCAATGCCGTAACAAGTACGCCTGTATTGAATGACACTATCGGGATTACTTTTAGTCACCCGTCTGGTTTTTATTCAAGTAATTTCATTTTATCAATGACCTCCCCCGATCCTTCGGCTACCCTGAAGTATACCCTTGATGGGAGCAACCCCCAGACATCAGCCACTGCAATTACCGCCGGAGCTTCAACTACTGTGAGTATTAATCCGAATAGTACAGCAGGTCGCGGGACTACCCCTGCAGTTGTTGTGCGGGCATCTATTGCCAAAAATGGTTATCTGCCTTCATATCCTTCTTCCAGAACATTCATTTACCTTAACAGGGTGAAGACACAATCTTATCCCGGTTACAACTGGCCTAATTACAATGTGAATGATCAGATGATCGACTATGATATGGATCCGGATGTTGTGAACGATCCCAGGTACACTTCGCTGATCGACGATGCACTGTTGGATATTCCGACAATTTCAATCATAACCGATAATAGCAATTTATTTGATCCGGTTACAGGTATATATGTGAATGCACTCGGCCATGGAATAGAGTGGGAGAGAGAATGTAATGTTGCACTCATCTATCCGGATGGTTCACCCGGTTTTGATGTAAATGCCGGGCTTAGAATCCGGGGAGGATGGAGCCGGCATAATT
The DNA here is from genome assembly GCA_964634105.1 of uncultured Bacteroidales bacterium. Lineage (GTDB taxonomy): Bacteria > Bacteroidota > Bacteroidia > Bacteroidales > UBA10428 > UBA10428. The sequence continues at coordinate 69,913 of CAZWIU010000006.1, forward strand.
ATTTCCCCAAACACGGCTTTCGTCTTTTCTTCCGATCCGAATACGGTGATCCCAAATTACGATTTCCGCTGTTTGGCGATGAGGGTGTCAGCCAATTCGATAAAATAGATTTACGGTGTGAACAGAATTATGCATGGAGCAATGGTTATAGTAATAACACCCTGGTCCGGGAAATCTTTTCGCGCGATTTGCAACGCGATATGGGCCGTCCATACACCCGAAGCGATTACTATCAACTATATATTAATGGCATGTACTGGGGTATATACCAAACCCAGGAACGCTCCGAAGCGCGATTTGCCTCCGACTATTTTGGAGATAAAGCAGAAGATTATGATGTTATCAAGGTAAATACCGACGGATATCGTGTTGAAGCTACCGACGGAACTATTACTTCGTGGCAAAGGATCTATTCCCTCACAAATGCCGGATTCATGGATAATGCAAAATACTTTTACCTGGAAGGGAAAAACGCTTTAGGTAAACCCGTGCAGGGAGGTGAGGTCTTGGTCGATATCGATAATCTGATCGATTATATGATCACCATTTTCTATACCGGTAATTTCGATGCACCCACTTCATCATTTGGCAACAACAAAGGGCCCAACAATTTTTATGCGATCGAAAACAGAAATGATAAATCAAAGGGATATATCTTCTTCAACCACGATGCCGAACATTCCTTGTTTGTGGATCAGGTCTGGCCAGGGATAGGGCTTACAGAAAATCGCGTCAATATTGGAGACAGGACCGATGACTATAAAATGTCAGTCAGCGATTTGTATTCTTTTCATCCCCAATGGCTTCACTATAAGCTGTGTGCAAATGAAGAATACCGTTTACGGTTTGCCGACAGGGCTGCTTTGTGGCTGGCAAATAATGGAGAATTGACTCCGACAAAAGCATGGAACCGTTTTAAAGACCGAGTCGATGAAATCGATATAGCTGTAATAGCCGAATCGGCCCGATGGGGCGATGCACAGAGTAGCGCTCCGTATACAAAAGATGATAACTGGCTGCCCCAGATTAACCAGATGCAAAACTCTTTCTTCCCTGTAAGGACAAATCTGGTTATTAACCAACTTCGCCAGGAAGGATTGTATCCCAATCTACTTAATCCGGAGTTTATCAAAAATGGTATCGTTACATACGATCAGGCAGTTAAAATTACTTCGCCTGTTCAGATGGTCATCAATAATAAGAATACATCAGGAGTTATCTATTATACACTGAATGATACTGACCCAAGACTGGTTGGTGGTGGAATTTCGGGTGCAGCTATCGAGGCAGGAGACCAGGCTGTCTTGAATATAAGTACTTCTGCCAACATAAAAGCCAGAATCTACGATAATGGTGCATGGAGCCCGATCAGGGAAATAAAAATATTCTCACAAAATGATGATCTGTCGAATCTGAAGGTAACCGAAATTCACTATCATCCGCAGGATATTATTGTAGGTACTGACACCACCGAGAGTGGCGATCTTGAGTTTATGGAGTTCAAAAATATAGGAACTACTTCACTTAACTTATCGGGTATTGTTATCGATTCTGCAATAAGTTTTACATTCCCTTCGAATACTATTCTCGGGCCCGGACAATTTTATGTAATCGCTTCCAAACCGAATACCTTTTATAATCGTTACGGGATGATTGCTTCGGGGAACTATTCCGGCAATCTTGCCAATAGCGGAGAAGAAGTATTAATAAAGAAAGCAAACGGTTCAACACTTATTCATTTCACATACGATGATCATGATCCGTGGCCTGAAGAACCTGATGGAAACGGACCATCGTTGGTATCGAGAGATTTTAATCCAACGCAGGATCCTGAAATTCCATACTACTGGAGAACTTCTCTGAGAATAGGAGGATCGCCCTTCGAAGATGATACTCCTCCGGTAGCAATTGAAGATCCTTTTGTAACAGGGCCAGATAATTTAGACATGCTTATCTATCCCAATCCGACAACCGGTATTCTGAATATCAACCTTCACGAAGAAACTATAACAGGCCTTGTGAATGTAAGAATATATTCTGTCGAAGGGGAGCTGATCTATAATTCTGATTTAAGCCCCGATATAATTATCGATCTGAGTCATTCCGGACTTAGAGCAGGTATTTACTTATTACAGGTGAATACATCTGACAGGTCAGAAATAAGGAAAATCATTTATACGCCTTGATCTTACTAATCTTTAATTAAAGTAGGAGGCAAAGTTCCATAAATTAGCTTTGCCGTCCTCTCACACC
>CAZWIU010000007.1:0-70822 GCA_964634105.1 uncultured Bacteroidales bacterium
TGTTGGGTGTTGGGTGTTGGGTGTTGGGTGTTGGGTGTTGGGTGTTGGGTGTTGGCTTTTGCTACAGTTATTTTTCTTTCAATAGTTCCTTGAATATTGCGTAGTCTTCATCGTCGAAAGCCACAAAAATAATTTCCTTGATATTTTCGGAGCTTTTAATGAATTGATTCACAACCTGAAGTGCCAGTCCGGCCGCCCTCCTTTTTGGGAAACGGTAAACACCTGTACTTATATTTGGAAATGCAATGGTTTGAAGTTTAAGATTCTCTGCAATGCTCAGGCAGTTTTTATAGCAGTTCATCAGCAATATATCTTCTCCATCGCCTCCTCCATGCCAAACCGGTCCGACAGTGTGAATTACAAATTTTGCCAGCAGGTTATAGCCGCTTGTTATTTTAGCCTCACCAACAGCACATCCTCCCAACGATTTACATTCTGAAAGCAGTCCGGGCCCGGCTGCCTTGTGAATAGCCCCATCCACTCCCCCACCACCAAGCAACGAGGAATTTGCAGCATTAACAATAGCATCAACTTTGAGTTGGGTGATGTCGCCCTTAATAAGTGTTAGTTTAACCATAGGATTTGGTTGTTATCGTAGTTCGGCTTTCAGGTTTTTAACCAGGGCCTCGGTTATTTTACTCATTATACGATCAATTTCCTTATCGGTTAGCGTTTTATTCAGGTCCTGTATAAAAAAACTAACAGCATACGATTTTTTCCCTTCAGGGATATTCTTTCCCTTGTAATAATCGAATAGGTTAATCTTCTTAAGAAGTGGCCTGCCTGCCTCGAAAGCCAGTCTCTCAACCTGACTAAATTGTACACTTTCATCAATTAATAAAGCAAGGTCGCGCCTGACTTCCGGAAATTTTGGCAATCCGATAAAACTTATTTTGCGCAGTGTCAATGGGATCAATATGTCCCAAAGTATTTCGGCAAAATAAACATCACTTTCAATATCGAATATCTTTTGGAGTTTCCTGCTGATTAAACCCGCTTTGATGACAGACTCATTTTTATATCGATATTCAAGTCCGCCGGAAAAAATATCGCCAGAACCGTCAAGTGAGGAAGTAGAAAATACTGAGTAATCTATACCAAGACCCGACAGCAGGTTCAAACAGTACGCTTTAAGATGGAAGAAGTTCACGGGCGATTCCTTCAATGCCCACGATTGTTCTTCCATATTGCCTGTCAGAAATAAACCGATGGCCGGCCTCTCAACAAAGTTTTCAAATTGTGAGATATCGTTATTTTTTAACGAGTATATCCTTCCATATTCGAACAGTCTGAGGTTTGAATTTTTAAAATTTATATTTCGTGCGATCGCTTCAAGACCACTGAATAGTAATGTCTGACGCATAACATTAAGATCGGTACTGAGTGGATTGAGGATCGGGACAAGTTTATCTTCAGGAAAGGTTTGCAGTCCGCTGTAGTACTCCTTTTTAGTCAGTGAGTTCGACATGATCTCCGTAAAACCATTTGCAACCAGATAATTGCTGGCCTTATTTACCAACTGTTCATTATCGGGTTTCGATACATAGGATACACTGGCATTCAGTTTTTCAGAGAATCCGACATTATTATAACCATATATCCTGAGGATATCTTCAATAACATCAGCTTCGCGTGTTACATCCACACGGTAAGGAGGTACTTTAACAACGATCGTATCGCCCTCTTCCTTCAACAATTCAATCTCAAGAGAACGGAGTATTTTCTTAATCACCTGCCGGTCGATCTTTATACCGATCAGGCGGTCGATGTGGCTATATAACATCGGTATAACGACAGGTTCGATGGGTGCCGGGTGAACATCGATCACCTCAGAACTAATACGCCCATTGCATACCTCTTTGATGAGCATAGCGGCCCTTTTTAATGCAATCACTGTATTCTGCGGATCGACACCTCGTTCGAAGCGGAACGATGCATCGGTATTCAGCCCGTGCCTCCTGGCAGTTTTTCGTATTGCAATGGGATCGAAGTAAGCGCTCTCCAGGAATATATTTTTCGTTGTTTCGGTGACTCCCGATTCCAGCCCTCCGAACACACCGCCAATGCAGGCCCCCGATCTGCCATCACAAACCATTACATCCTGTTCCGAAAGTTTACGTTCAACACCATCGAGCGTAATAAAAGGAGTGCCTTCTTTCAGCCGTTTTACTACAATCCGCTGATCATACAATTTATCGGCATCGTAGGCATGCAGTGGTTGACCCAGTTCGTGGAGAACATAGTTGGTTACATCAACAATATTGCTTATGGGTGTTAGTCCGATCGATTTAAGGCGACGCTGTAACCAATCAGGTGAAGGCCCGATAGTGAGATTGGTTAGTGTCACCCCGGTAAAACGCCGGCAACCTGCCGGATCTTCGATTGCTACATTAATAATCAGGTTGTGATCGTCGGCCTTAAAAGAATTTACATCACATTTACGAAGTGATATTTCACCCTGTTGTGAGAAGTATGCTGCCAGATCCCTGGCCACACCAAAATGCGATCCGGCATCAATACGGTTGGGGGTTAGTCCGATTTCATATACAGTATCGTTTGTAATATTGAAATATTGTGCTGCCGGAGTGCCGGGAACAGCTTCTGCATCGAGTACCATGATACCTTCATGTTTCGTTCCCAGTCCTATTTCATCTTCGGCACAGATCATGCCCTCCGATTCTTCACCCCGTATTTTCGTTTTCTGGATTTTAAAACTTTTTTCACCCATGAACAGCTCGGTCCCTACTGTGGCAACAAGAACTTTCTGCCCTGCAGCCACATTGGGCGCCCCGCAGACTACCCTGAGCGGCTTGTTGTTCCCGATATTGACGGTAGTCAGGCTCAGTTTATCTGCATTGGGGTGTTTCTGACAGGTGAGAACCTCGCCGACCAGAATCCCCCGTAAGCCACCTTTAATTTCCTCGTACTCTTCAACCGCTTCAACTTCCAACCCGATGCTTGTAAGTATTTCCGAAAGTTTTTCCGGTCCCACAGAGAGATCGATGAAATCTTTCAGCCAATGATATGAGATCTTCATTCTGTAAATGTTTTATTTTCAATGTTAGTGAGCCAAAAATACATAATTTTTCTCAGGCCTGTGCTGTATAAGAAACTTAGAAATAAGAATGGCCTCAAACGACTTTACTATGCTCCATAAAAAAAACAGAAATCACAGTGATCCGGATTTCTGTTTTCATAATCTACGTTATATGTACACCCCTACTCAATCATTCTTTGGTGATAGGAATTATGTTTTTTTTGTTCTGTATAGTCATCCCCTTTGATCAGGTAGTTTTTACGGATCCACTTATCTTCTTCTCCAGCCAACTGGGTTTCAAATTGAACAACATTTTCTGTTTCGTAAGTTATCACGGCAGTTTGTTTATTTACTTTTGTACGTTCACCTGTTGTCTGATCAAATCCGCCAAGCATTGTCAGCACAGCTTCAGTCTTCACTTCCGTGAATAACAGATCCTTGTCATATTCGCTAATTGCTTCCACTATGATGGCATCAAAAAGTTTCTGCTTCAGACTATTAAACAAGGCTTCATCGCTGTAAATATCAATTCCGTATAGCTCTCCGTTAATTGCATATGCAAAGCCAATCGTTCCTTCAGGCAGATTATTAAGTCCGGAAAGATGATCTCTGTACTCCTTTGTAATATCTTCGAGGTCCTCATTTTCGAGCGTAAGCTGCAAGCTGGTTTGTGATGCATCCGACTGCACCTCAACAACTTCCCCTTTCATATTGCTTACACTTTTATTCAGCTTCTGTTGCTCCTCGGTAACCTTCTGCCACACTTCCGACTGATTTTTCTGATGGCGTGACGCCAGCTTCAGGTCTTTTGATGAGAGTGTTTTAGTATTGTCGGAAAAATGCCCTGATTCCTCATCGCCGCGCTGCTGCCACCTACCCGATTCAACACAGTAGCTCTCCAGCGGAAGGTCTTTTTCTTTCGGCGAAACGATTACATCGTTGCCCATAGTCCTGTCCTGCCGGCCACCCTTTACAATATCGCCTGCTGCAATAAAAATATAATCGTCTGATAGGTTGTCGATTGCCAGCTGATTTACACTTCCTGTCTCTTTCACCACTACCTTATGTTGACGTATAGCTTCAGACAATTCAATAAATCTGGGCTGGTTGGCACGCGATCGGGCAACGACAGGAAATACCTGCAGATTTTTATAGCTGTATGCATCACCAATTTTCAATGAATCATTATTTAGAGTAATGGGGGTATTTGATTGTGATAACTGCGGGTTGTTTACCTGAAGGCCGCATGTGGCAAGGCTGATTATCATAAGACCTGCAATTGCATAGTTACGACCTGAATGATTGAAATTATGGTTCATGATGTTATCTTATTAATGTGATTTATTCAATGGTAAAATTGCGCTCTTTCGCCTGATTCTTCAGGGCAGTTAAAATGGCCTGATCGAGCATACTATGATCGCTTTCGGCAGCCTGTTGTTTCAAGACATATTCATCGCGCTGGCGATTTAATTTTTGTATTTCAGACTGGATATCGGCACGTTCTTTCGATTTTTGGGCAATATATGCTTCTCTCTGCTCCGATCCCATTTTCTGCATTTCTTCCGGCAAATCGGCTGAAGGTACTTTATTGATGTCGAAATCATTTTCCTTTGAGGCATCAACCAGATCCCACGAACGATTATCATAAGCTGCTGAACTTTTCGATACAGCGCGTTTTACATAGTTCACCGAGCCGTACTGCATGGCGTTGTCATCCTGTTTCGATTGCATTTCCTTCTTCTCATATCCTCGTGAGCCATAAGGAATATAAGTATCGTTCAACAAACGGTTCAACTCGGCAATCCGATGGTCGTATGGCGATTCGATATACACTGTTTTGCGGTTCTGCTCAATGCTGGCATAGCATCCTCCTGTAAGGTCCGCTCCATGCTTCCAGGCAGTATTGATACCTTCATTAAAATCGCCACAATGAATTGTATTGATAATCACATGTTTCTCACATGCTAGGGTACAGGCTGTCCTGTAGCTGACTCTGCCCTGTGTAAATGGTTCGTTACCAGCAATATAGATGAGCTGCAGATCGTTGATAGAGTTGCTCCACTCGAGCTGTTTCAGCGCTTTCGAGATCACCTCGCCACAGAATTCATTACCTCCGCAGGTACGTAATTCGAACAAATCCTTTGATATCTGGTCGAGATCAGAGGTTAATGGAGTAACGAGCCGGATATACCCTTCGGAAGAAGGCAGGTTATCGTTCCCATACTCATAGAGGGCAATCTGCAGTATAGGCCTTTCACTTCCGCATCGGGCATCGGAAAGCTCATTTACAATACTCCATAGTTGCGATTTGGCCTGGTCAATTAAACCATCCATACTATTGCTTGTATCGAGTAACAGTGCAATCTGAATTCTTCTTTTTCCATCGGGCTTTGTCGGAGCTGTCTGCTGACTTTTAGCCTGGTCGGCACAATGAGTAAACACTGACAGAAGAAGGGTCAGAGTTATGATCCGCATATACCATAATGTTGTTTTCATACGAATAATTTTTGTAAAACAAATTGATTATGAGGCTAAAAGTAGCGGGTATCGGCAAGTCATGAAAGCTAGAATTAGGGAACAGTGTATCCGGCTTAGGTAAATGTTAATTTCAGCAAGTAAAGTGTTTAAATCGCCTTTAAAAAAATTGAATTTCAGAGCTTTGTGTAAGGTTCGATTTTCTAAATGACCAATAAGTTCCTATTTTTACATCCATATTTTTTACATACGAATTGAAAAACAGACTTTCACATATTCTGATTCTGTTAGCTGCTGTCATTTGGCTGCCTTCTGAAAGTAAAGCGCAGAAAGAAGAACAATACAGTCGATCGAAACTGCAGGTTGAGTGGGCAAAAGTTGATATCCTGCTCGATTCAGCCGAGATGTACCTCGATACTAAACCCCAGGAATCGTTCGATTTTGTTGAAAGGGCGCTTGAAATAAGCATCGTGGGAAACGACAGGTTGAACGAAGCCAGGTGCTATATCATGATGGGTAAGGTAAGCTATAATTTACAGCAGTACGATGTTGCAGCCAGCTATTATCAAAAAGCCGTTATGCGTTTGGATGAGCGGAATGATGTCCTAGCAGGAAAGCTATATCTGCTGCTAGGGCAGACATATGAGAAGGCAGAAAAATACCCCGAAAGCATTGAATATTATAAAAAGTATCTTGCTTATGCCGACGACCGGGATATGGCCAGGGAGGTCATTTCGGCACGGTACGACCTGGCAAGGGTATATACTTCTTCAGGTCAGTATGATCAGGCACTCAGGCAATATGATGCTATTCAGAAACTGGAAGAGAGGCAAAATAACCCGTCGGGTTTGGCGAATGTGAGTAACCTGAAAGCAGATATTTACATGGAGCAAAACCGTTCCGACGAAGCTATCAGAAACTATAAGAAAGCCGTTGATCTCGCCAAAGAATCAAAGGATGAGGATGTTCAGACAAAATCGCTCCGGAGTCTGAGCAAGGCCTATAGAAGTAACCGGCAATATGAAGAAGAACTGGAAGTAAGGCAGCAATCGCTGGAACTGAGCAAAGAAGCCAACAAGCTGGAAGAACAGGCTGAGGACAATTTATCCATTGGCGAGATTTATCTGGAACAGTCGAAGCCTGAAGCTGCGGTTGAATATATTCAGCGTAGTATTGACCAATCGGAGCAAACCGGCAATATTGCGCAGAAAAGTATGGCACTCAAAACACTTTCTGATGCATATAAAGAACAGGGAGCATTTGATAAAGCTTTAGATGCATACAGGGAATATACAACGCTGGTCGATTCAAACTATGCTCAACGTGAACGGGAATTGAAACACAACCTGGCCATCGTCGCATCAATAAACCGAAAATTACAGCGAATCGATCTGCTTGAAAAAGATTTTGAATTGAATCAAAAAACTATGGTTCTTCTTCAGAAAGAGCAGGAACTTAATTCGAAGGAATTAAGAACACAAAAGAAGATCACCTACTCATTACTTTTCGTAATTGCCGTTCTGCTTACAGCATCGTTTTTTGTATTCAGAAGCGCACAACTGAAGAAAAAAGCCAACATGCTTCTTGCACTGCGTTCGTTGCGGAGTCAGATGAATCCGCACTTCATATTCAACTCACTAAATTCGGTGAACAGTTTTATTGCGCAAAATGATGAACGACAGGCGAACAAATACCTGTCGGACTTTTCACTACTTATGCGGCAGGTGTTGGAAAACTCAAAACATGATTTTGTAACTGTTTCCTCCGAGCTGGATATAATAGAGCTCTACCTAAAACTGGAACATTCGCGCTTCAGCGACAAATTCGATTACACAGTCGATGTCGACCCTGAGATCAACCTGAATGAAACAAGAATTCCTCCCATGCTGATCCAGCCCTACATTGAAAATTCAATATGGCATGGCCTGCGCTACCTCGAGACGAAAGGCCAACTGAGTATTACGCTCCAAAAAGCGAACGATTATATTACCGCAACCATTACAGATAACGGAATAGGAAGAAAACGATCGCAGGAACTCAAAACAAAGCATCAGAAAGCAGGAACCTCAACCGGACTGAAGAATACGCACAACCGGCTGAATATAATCAACGAGATATATAAGACGAAGTTCCACGTAACTATTGATGACCTGAACATCCAGGATGGAACGGGAACTGTCGTAAAAATAAGGATCCCAGTGGATCAGAACATGAATATGAACGGACTATGAAAAAGATTTGTAATTGAGTATCCCGAAGCATTGGGAGAGTAGTTGAGCTATTGACGAAACATTGCTGTCCGGGTAAAACGAATGGATAATCGTAACGTATGGTCATAGCAAGAGTTATTAGCATTATTGATTTAGTGGGCTCAAACAATTTAAATTAGAATTTATGCTACAAGGACACTACGACACAATGGTTTCACAACTATGCAACAGGCTAAATATAAACTTCTTAGTGTTTTCTTTGAGCCTTGGTGATTTAGTGGCATATAATTTTTTTAACTTTTAGCGGACAACAGTGATTGATGAAATAATGAATCGGTAGAATGACAGATTTTTTTCCCTGACCAATCAACTATTCACTCATCAATTTGTCACCTTATAAAATGAATATCTGACCAACTGGAATAACAATCAAAGATGAATATCAATGCTAAAAGCAGTAATTATAGAAGATGAAGCGGTGAGCAGGGAAACCTTGCGGAACTACCTTACAAAGTATTGCAATGAAGTGCATATTGCAGGCGAAGCTGATTCGGTAAAAACGGGACTTGAAGTCATTGCCCGCTATAAACCCGAAGTTGTTTTTCTCGATGTTGAAATGCCCTATGGAAATGCTTTCGACCTGCTCGATCAGATTGAAGATAAGAACTTCGAGACTATCTTCGTGACAGCCTACGACCATTATGCTATGAAAGCCTTGAATTTCAGCGCCTCATACTATATCCTGAAACCCATTGATATAGACGAGCTGATAAAAGCCGTTAAAATAATTGCAGAGAAAAAGGAATCTAAGGAGCATGCCCTTCGTACAAAAATCCTTATCGACAATATCCGGATTGAGAACAAACAACTGCAAAAAATTATGCTGCCAATGCTTGATGGTTTCGAGGTAGTGACTATCAGGGACATTGTCCGTTGCCAGGCAAATGATAATATGACCGATTTCTTTTTAAATGACGGATCGCACAGGTTGATCTGCCGTACCCTGAAGTATTATGAAGAAATATTGAACGACCTGGATTTTATCCGGATTCATAAATCGCACCTGATCAACATACACTATTTGAAACGCTATAAAAAGGGAAAAGGCGGACAGGTTATAATGTCAGACAATACTGTGTTGGAGGTTGCTCCAGCAAAAAAAAGCGTGTTACTGGAAAAATTTAATTAACAGCAGCTTGTTGATAAAAAAGATGTCCTCATACAGCTGACTAATTTCCTTAAAATAAAAAACTTAGGTGAAAGTTTTCCGTATAACACCCCATGGTTAATACGGGTGTGCCCAATTTTGTGAATTATTTTCGGCACATATACTAATTATTAGTTTACATTTGCTCGCATTAAAATAAACATAATCTTATGTAGCTTAATGAGATGAACAAACTGTCGGTTAGTAATTTGCTTTGCGATAGTTCTCGCGAGGTAAATAACCCCCAAAAGGGTCTGGTTATTGGTAATCGAATCCCAAAAGATTACTTTATTACTAAAGGAACCGGCGAAAGTGATATCACAATACACGCAGGTTCTTATCATCTGGCCCTCAAAAATGCTGGCATCGAGAGGGCAAATATCATGACCTACTCTTCAATTCTTCCTTCCATTGCAAACCTGGTTGAGCAACCAAAAGAATTTACGCATGGCGCCGTAATTGAGTCTATTATGGCTGTTGCTCACGGCAATGCTGGAAATAGAGTATCGGCAGGTATTATTTATGGCTGGTTGCACAACAGGCAAACAGGTGAAAAATTCGGTGGTCTCGTCTGTGAACATAACGGCGATTACACCGAACCTGTGCTGGAAGATATGCTGAAAGCCAGTCTGAATGAGCTGTACTACAACGGGTTTGAAGAAGATTACAAGTTGGGTAAAATTACCCTTCTGAAAGAAAGCTTCATACCGAAAAAGAAGTATGGAACTGCTTTGGTAGCGCTCTGCTTTACCAACTATTTTTATCCGATCATTCAATGAGAATCGCAGGAAGAATGGTTAACAGGATATAGATCCTTCATTTCTCCACATGATAAAGTTCTGGTTCCGGATAATGAAAACAAGCGTAATTATGGGACCAGTTTCTTTTTGTACTATTTTAGCAATGGAAATATTATTCACCCTTTTAACTACGAATCGGATGAGTGAGTATAACGATATACTTACTCAGGTTTTATAAAGCAATAATATGAAACCACAAAGTACACTAAGTTCACACAAAGCACACAAAGAAAAAGGCAACGAATAAGTTTAACTTTGTGTTCATTGTGGTTAATGATATTATAAAATTAATTGAAGTTTATTATAAAATGAAAAAAGCAGACCTATTAAAAGAGACCATCCAACACATCGACATCAAATCGTTTGATTCAACAGGCATCATAAATGCCATGCGCAAGATGTCATTTACCTCGCGCGATACGGCCCGCGCTGCGGACATCCTGATGAAGATGATCAACAATCACAACTGCACCAACATACTCACACTGGCTGGCAGCACCAGCGCAGGAGGATGTATGCAGGTATATGTGGATATGATCCGCAGTAAAATGATCGATGTTGTTGTTGCCACAGGTGCATCGATCATTGACATGGATTTCTTTGAAGCGCTGGGATTCAAACACTATACAGGACGTACCGATATTTCCGATACGACCTTGCGCGAATTATATATCGACCGCATATACGATACCTTTATTGATGAAGAACAACTGCAGGTATGTGATGATACTATCAGGAAGGTGGCTGATACATTGGAACCAAGGCCTTACTCATCGCGGGAATTTATAGCCGAACTGGGGAAATACCTGGTAAAGAATTCCGTGAAAAAAGACAGTCTGGTACAGACAGCCTTCGAACTCGGAGTTCCCATCTTTTGCCCTGCCTTCTCCGATAGCAGCGCCGGTTTCGGATTGGTCAAACACCAATGGGAAAATCCGGAAAAACATGTTTCGATCGACTCGGTAAAAGACTTCCTTGAATTAACGAAGATCAAAATGGAGGCGCCAACATCGGGTTTGTTTATGATCGGGGGCGGTGTACCTAAGAATTTCGCACAGGATACGGTCGTATGTGCCGAAGTATTGGGGAAAGAAGTACCCATGCATGAGTATGCAGTGCAAATCACTGTTGCCGATGTACGCGACGGAGCCTGTTCTTCCTCCACACTGAAAGAAGCCAGCTCATGGGGAAAAGTGCAGGTTGTCGATGAGCAAATGGTATATGCCGAAGCAACCACCGTATTACCACTGATTGTAAGCTATGCATACCATAATAAATCATGGCAGAAAAGGGAATACAAGCGGTGGAACGACTTCCTGGGTTAGATCTATGAGAGATAATTAACCCATAACGTAACAATTGCATCTGTTAAAAGGATGACCGATCCTGAACTTCATAAGGATGACTTTTATACAGAATTTTTATTGCAGGATTGTTCGGGTTGAAATTTAGTTTAGGCCCTGTATAACTTGCTGGCTGATATATAGTTGAGGCAAGGCATGCCCTGCTTCAGCTATACTCGTCCAAATCATTAACCCAAATTACGCATTAGCGCAATTTAGGATTAATAACCTTCGTTCTGGGGAACATTGGAAATGTCGACAAAGGATTGAGGAATGGGCCATCTTGTATGGAAAGGCTGGTATACTTCCCCGACTTCCGGACAATATTCAGTAACTCTTTCATATAATATACCCAGCCTTTTCAGGAAAGCATACCGATGCCCCTCATGGCCGAGTTCTCTTAGCTGTTCATCAATCAGATTATTCTCGGTGAGGGGCAGGCTAGCCAATCCTGCCCTATTCCTGATCTTATCAAAATAATACTGACCCTCGTCGGGCCTCCCGTCTCTCATCAACGCCTCGGCAGCAATCAGATATGCCTGGGAAATACGATACAAAATGATATTCCTGTATCCCTCGGCATCAATAAGTTTTCTTCCTAGAGAACCGTCTTCCCAATACTTCCTTGTAGTTGGCGCTATCAGGATACTTGTATCGTTAGTATACAGGTTTTCTTCCAGCAGCCAAATATTTTCAAGGGTAACTGTATCGCCGAGTGATACTCCGGGAGGCAAAGGATCCAGAAATGAATTAATATTATAAGTCCAGAATCGTTTATGCCACGCCTCCAGTCGCAGGTCATCGGCCTCAAAAAGTGTCCAGTAATAGGGCGAGGGTAGTAATCTTGACCAGTTACGACCGCCTCCTTCCCAGGAGATAGTCACACCAGATATCTTGCTGTACAGGGGCATCAATTGCACAGAACAACGTTGCGGATTATCGCGGTCAGCGGAAGAGAAAAGCCACGAAAAAATGATCTCGCTGTTATCCTGGTGATGGCAGGAAAAAATATCCGCTATATTGGAAGATGGTACCAGGTCGTAGGCCGGGTCGTCGATAACCTGTTGAGCCATCATGAAAGCTTCCGGATATCGCTGCAGGCTCATGAATACAAGCGAAAGCAAATGGCGGGCAACCCCTTTTGAAACCTTTACCGGCTGCCCCGGAACAGCTTCGGGTAAAAGACTGATAGCTTCTTCCAGGTCTGAAACGATCAGGTTATAAACTTCCAGACTGTCGGCCAACGAAACAGGCTCAGAAGGATTATTAAAAACATGATCCATCATTACAATGTGATCCCACCGTTCAATCAGGCTCAGGTGGAAATACGCCCTGAAATAATATGCTTCACCAACCACAGTATTTTTACGGTTAACCTCATCGGAATTCATTTCGTCAATAATAACTTCATCTTTTGCTTCTATGATAGAATTCGCATATTTAAGTCCGGTGTAATAACCATTCCAAATTTCCAGAACAGCTTTATTCGTGGCTGTAAACGAAGTAAGTTTTGCATATTCTTCAAAAACAGGCTGATCAGGCAAATTGGTCCCTAACATGATCTCATCAGAATGGCATAATTTAAAGACACTATAATCGTCGGAACTATGAATAAACCTTCCTTTGGAATAAACACCCAGGATCGTACTTTCAATACCTTCAAGTGTCAGGTTCGGGTTTTCAGGATTTTCGGGGATATCAAGATCGATTAAACGATCGCATCCTGTTAGGATAAACAGCAAAAACAGGATTACGACAAATAATCGCTCACGGTTCGTTATATAAAGGATGTCACTATCTTTCCGACTAAAATGGTAAGCTGTCATTGCATATTGTAACGTGGCTTCGAAATTAATCCGAATTAAGCAATAGAAAAAATTTCAAGGATTTTATGATAAAAGAAGCACACTTCTCCCTTACAGTTTCCAAATGAATTTTTTCAATAGATATTACTTTGCACTATTGTTCGATTAAATTCAATGTTTTTTATATTTCGTACCT
The DNA here is from genome assembly GCA_964634105.1 of uncultured Bacteroidales bacterium. Lineage (GTDB taxonomy): Bacteria > Bacteroidota > Bacteroidia > Bacteroidales > UBA10428 > UBA10428. The sequence goes on from CAZWIU010000007.1 coordinate 13,074, forward strand.
ACAGCACATTTAAGCTAATTATAATTGCCTCTTCTACAAATATATAGTACCTGCGGTACTTTCTTTTAGCATCGTCAGAGGCTAATTATCTGTATAAAAAGTCACATGCAAATACCTGAGCCCTGTAGGTGGTGATAAATCCATATACTCTTTAAATTCAGCTGTTATAAATTTAAAAATATTTTAATCGGACAGTAGTGATTACTTTTATTACCTGCTTACTATCAGCATTAGCCGAAGTATTGCCCTGCACTATTCCAATATAAGCTAAGGGTATAAATTTTAAACATGAAGCGTTGAAGGTTGAATTGAGAATACTTTTAAAAACCACACGGTAAAATTGTTCGGTATCATAGGGTCGCCGCACGTTACTATGGCTTCAACTGACTTTTCAAGATAAATCTAGTTTCAACTCTACTTCCTCTGATAGCTATTGGTGATGTTTCCGAAAGTCTTTGAGACCTCCTTGGTTTATATAACATAATCTGTTACCACAAAACCTAAATCTTTGTTCACCTGTATATCTCAATTGTATCAATTGCCAAAATCAGGTATATGACCTATTTGGTAGAATGGATACTACTTGTATACCAACTGCTGCAATTGTTCAAATTTGGGTATATGACCTACTTGGCAGAGCGGATACTCACCACCAGATCTGCTGCCGTGGATGGCGCAAAAAAAAGCCGTCAACTAATTATTGGCGGCTTTTTAATAATCAGCTAACTATTGATTAATTAGTGTATCCCGGGTTTTGATATGCTGCTTTTTCATCATCGGTCATTTCAAGAGCATCTATCTGATTCTGTGGTATGGGACGTAGATAGTGATAAGGTTCAATAGTACGTTGATAAGTAACTGGGGTGTGATCCCCCTTAGCGATTCCGCAAATGGTATATTCAGAAGCGAGTTCATTCCATTTTTGCGTTCGAACCAGATCGTACCAGCGATAACCCTCGCCGAAAAACTCACGTGAACGTTCAGCAAGGATATAATTGATATCGATTGTGGCAGGCGTAGCAGCTATCATCTCACTACTATGATCTTCTATCTTTTCAACGTTACCATTATTATCCCAACGCCAAATACCAGCACGTGCACGCAATACATTGACAAGTTCGCGGGCGCTTTTACCGGCCTGAGTTGATGCTCCTTTTACTGCTGCTTCAGCAGCTATTAAGTAGAGTTCAGAGAATTTAGCTATATTAAACGGACGGGTAAGTCCTGAATTCGGATGCCCATATCCTCCATCATTATCAGTACGGTAAGTACCTAACTTATAAAGGCCAGGATACATGATTCTGCTTATGCCTGAAGGGTTCACTACATAATCAGCTCTTCCGGGAAGTACACCTGCACCTACACCACTTCTATATGTTGTATTAGAGTAATCAATGGCGGTTGCAGGATCTTCATCAAGGAAAGTGAGTACAGCGTCCCCCGGATAAACCTCCATAAAGTTTGCATTATAAACAGGAGCTTCAACTGGCGGATCTGCTTTATCGTAGTTTGCACGGTAAACGGTAGTAAAAGTACCGTCGTAACGAGAATCATTTGTTTTATCTGCAAATGTATTGGTAAAGACTTCTATTGGCGGGGCCATACGTGTCCAGGGCCGTCCCAGGTGCTGCACTGCTTCTCGCTGAACAGAACTAACATCTTCCCATGTTGTATTACTAGAGCTACTCCTGATTTCAGTATAGTTCCATGTCATCATCCATACTGCAAAATTATCCGGAACAGAACCTGTACTATAATCCAGGTCGGTACTTCCATTGTATAAGGCACTTCCCTCAGTATGATCAGCCCATAACAATATCTCGCTATTACGGTCGTTTGATCCTAAATTCACATCATAATATGTTGGTTGCAAACCATAAGGACCTGGGTTATCAATTGCCTCAACAGCAATATCGTATGCCTGCTGAAAATACCATGCTGCATCATGTCCATCAGGATCAACCCGACTTGCCTCGGGATAGGTGGGAATGTTATTTGGATTTTCAAGCCACCATCCGTAAGTCAGGTATGCTTTGGCAAGAAAATAACGGGCAACGGTTTTGGTAACACCTCCTGTTACACGAGGTACTTCCGGGAGGTCTTGCACTGCCAGGATCAGGTCAGGAAATATACCGATTGTATAAACTTCAGGTACTGTATTACGCACCGAGGTTCTGGCAGCCGACGAGTTGAATGCCAGGTTTCCGGCCCCAAGATCCAACGGAGCTCCTCCATAGGTCTGAACCAATAAAAAGTAATCAAAAGCCCTGAAGAACCTCGCTTCTGCAATTAATGCATCAGATAATCCTGCCAACGCAGCGTTTTCAATAATACCGCTTGCAGTATTAATAACCGGGAAGACTTGCGTCCATACCTGGTTACTTGACTGATTCGAGGTACGAACTACTCCAACATCTGTCATATCATAGTCCTTGAAATTTATGTCGGCACTCTGACCCCAGGTAGCCTCATCGGTTCCGGTTAGACAAGCATTAAAATAATAGGCCCATCCATACATATAGCGCAAGTGGGAGTATAATGCCGTTAAACCGCCCTGAACACCTTCTTCAGTCTGAAAGAAAGCAGAAGTAAACGAACTGCGAGGAGTTTCCTCCAGGATATCGTTACACGACAACTGGAACAATGCCATTATTGCCGCGATTATAAAAGATTTTATATGAATTTTTTTCATCGTTTTAATTATTAGAATGTTACATTAATACCAACCAGATAGTTGCGCGTTGAAGGCGTATTAGTACCAATTGTAAGAATGCGTTGTCTATATGCCGTGTTTACAGCAGAATTTTCATTACCATAAGAATTAGGTTCAGGATCCAGACCTGTTTCTGAATGGAAAGGTGAGAAAAAGACAAAAGGATTCTGTGCAGTAAAATAGACTCTCAGCTTACTCAACCCGTTATTTTTTATCCAGTTGATTCTATCCAGACTATATCCAAGAGTAATTGTACGGATCTTCATATAGGATGCATCAAAATAACCAAGGGTACTACCATATTTGGGATTATCCGATTCTATAATACCATCCGGGTATGGATACCGCGCATCTGTATTTTCCGGAGTCCAGTAATCAACATCTACGTTATTTCTACGACCTGTTAACATATTAAGGTAGCCTGATGACGAATGAAGTGTACTGATAACCATTCCACCCTTTTTATATGCTCCAACAATACTAAGGTCTATTCCTTTCCAGGATACATAGGTATTAAATCCACCCTGAAAATCTGGATCAACTTTTAGAGGAACTCTGTCGTCAGGGCCGATTCTTCTTACCGGAGTACCATCTTCGTTATATTCGCCAGTATATCGTACTTTAATCATGCCCACATTACCTCCCGATTCATATAATTCGAGTTCCTCAGCTTCATCTTCCTGCCAAATTCCCAGGTATTCATAATCATAGACTACATTGATCGGATGACCCACAAACCACCAGTTAGCAACATCTTCCTCCACTCCGGAAGCAAGAGCAATCAACTCATTATTATTGTGGTAGAAGTTGAAACCAAGTTCCCAATTCCAACCATTATAATTATCAAGGATTCTGCCATTGAGTGATATCTCAACCCCTTTATTCCTGGTTTTACCAATATTCCCGTAGACATTGTCAGCTCCTGCAGTAGGAGGCAAACTCACCTGAAGGAGAAGGTCCTTGGTATTTGTTATATAATACTCTGCTGTTCCGGATAACCTGCCTTTGAATAAAGAGAAGTCCAATCCATAATTATAAGTTTCGGAATACTCCCAACCAAGATTACTCGGAAGCCTGTTAACATAATAACCGGTAACATACTGATCTCCGAAATTATAAGGTCTTGTTGCAAGACTCCCCAGGGTAGCATAAGGTTCTACAGCCTGGTTAGATGTTTGTCCATATCCTGTGCGAATCTTTAATGAATTAATGAATGACACATTGTCCATAAAGGATTCGTTACCGATGTTCCACCCTAATGACAGTGCGGGGTAGGTATGCCATTTGTTTCCTTCACTTAATCTTGAAGATCCATCAGAACGAACAGCAGCTGTAAACATATACCGGGCATCGTAGGAATAAATTACTCGTCCCATCCATGAAACCAATCCGGATTTATAATAGTTCTGGTAAGGTTCTCTTGAAGGATCATTTACATCGACGCTAGGAGAAACCGTGATTTCACCTGTCGCCAGTGCAAGATTATAATATTGAAAGTCAGGGTTGGGAATATCTCTGGCTTGAACATGCGATTTGTTGTATTGTATTTCTTCTGCGGAATATAATGCAACCAGGTTCAGATCATGTTTTTCCGCAAAAGTCCGGTTATAGCTCAACAGATTTTCGACGATCCAACCATTGGAATATCTATTAGTAATGGTAGCCACAGAGGAATTTGAAGGATTGGTACTATTGACTCCCTCTCCGGTAAAAGTACCTTTACCTGAGATACGAATGTTTGATCCAAGGTTAATACGATACTTCAGGCCTTTAATTCCAGGGATCTTTAATTCACCATACAGGTTGTTATACGCTGCAAACGCCTTTGTTTCACTAACCCAGGAATCACCCAGATTATCAATAACATCACGAGTTATCATAAAGGGTTCATCCAGTGCCATACGGATGGTGCGTCTTAATGAACCATCGTCATTATATGGAGAAGCAAGGGGTGTCATACTCAGGACACCGTAAAGACCAATTTGATCACCTTCTGTGAGGCTATAGATATTGTTTGAAGAAAATCCAATATTAATATATTTACCAATAGCCTGATCAATACTACCACGTATAGAATAGCGTGTAAATTGCTGCGATGGAATTGGAGATTGGTCCAGGTAGTATCCAATACCAAAGTTGTAACTGCCATTTTCCGTACCACCAGTTAGGTTCAGGTCATGACTCATAACAATAGCATCTCTATAGAGTAAATCCTGCCAGTCAGTATTTATTGTTGAATCTTCATCTAATCCATTATCATACCGATCTGCAAGTTTACGAAGCTCATAAAAATCATGGCCATTCATCATTGGGTACTTTATAACCTTTTTGAAGCCATAATAAGTATTGTAGCTAAGCTGTGCACTCTGTCCTTTGTTGCCTTTATTTGTAGAGATCAGAATAACACCGTTTGCGCCACGTGATCCGTAAATGGCAGTAGCAGATGCATCTTTAAGTATGTCAATACTTTTGATTCCATTTGGATCGATATCGCTGATAGACCCTGAAAAGGGAATCCCGTCGAGTACGATAAGAGGATCGTTGTCAGCTGTAAGTGAACGTGTTCCACGGATTCGGATTTGCATTGTGGAGCCAGGTTTTGAGTTGGTCTGTAACATCTCCACACCGGCCACTCTTCCCTGTAATGCATTTGTCATATCAGCAGCTGGTACTTCACGTACTTCATCTCCACCAATTGATCCAACAGAACCTGTTACCGCTTCCTTCCTTTGGTAGCCATAACCAATTACCACAACTTCATCGATTTCCTCAAGCGCCTCCTTCATTACCATATTAATTACTGTCTGGCTTCCTACAGCTATTTCTATTTCCTGATATCCCAAGGAAGAAAACACAAGTATTGCATCGGTAGAGGGAACTGCAAGAGAATAATTACCATCAATATCCGTAATGGCACCCTTATCAGTTCCTTTAATCAACACTTTTACGCCGGGCAATCCATTGCCTTCGGCATCGACAACTTTGCCTTTTACAACAGTTTCCTGAAGCTTAGCTTTGGGTTTGATCACTACAAAATTATTGTCCAGTATCTGGTAATCGAGATTTGTTTTATCCAGGAGCCTGTCAAGAATGGTATTGATATTCCCTTCATTGATTTCCAGGTTAACCTTTCTATCCAGCTCAGAATACTGGTCGCTGAAGAAAAATGCATACTCGCTGTTGTTTTCAATTTCGCGGAACAGATCCCGCAATTGAATGTCTTCAGCTTTTATGCTTATTTTTTTGCCTTCGGCATGTACAGCGGCTGTCGCATATGTTACAGCCAACAAACTTATCAATGCAATAAAATTGCATGTCAGGATAAGTCGTTTAAAATACCTTCCTTTCATAAAGGAAGAAGAAGTTAGGGTTAATCTCATAGTTATGAATTTTAATTCTACATAGGTTTTGCTTTTGTATATTATTGCAGGTCATAATCCGGGTTACTAACCGGGACCTGCGCCGGGTTTATTTCATAGGCAGAAAGTTTCTTAGTAATTCTGAGTGATCGGTTTAAAATTTTTATTATAGTATAAAATGACTGTTTTTTCCCTGATCATATACTTGATCGGCGAGGTAAGCTCTAACGCTTTTAATACCTGCTCCAACGGAAAATCGCGCAACGTACCTGAGTATGAATATTCCTTCAGGCGTTCGGAGTCAAACATAAAAGTGACATCGTATTTTCGTTGAAGCTTTTTAGTGAGTTCTTCCAGCGGTTCATTGTTAATGATCAGCTTACCATCTTTCCAGGAAGTTGATTCATCTGTATTAACATCTTCTGCAATATCAACATCTTTTAGCAGCTGCGTTACGCTTAAGTCGCGCGAAGCAATGGTTTCTTTAACCTGAATACCCGTTTTATCAATCTCATAGCTACTAACCTGCATCTGTTTATCGGGCTTATGAAAAGTGAGTTTCTCCTTTGGCTTGAGGAATAGAGGACGATCGGATGTTTTGCTGTTGATCCTGATATTTCCCTCAACAAGTGTTGCTTCAATATTATCTTCGTCGGGATATGATTTAACATTGAATGTAGTGCCCAGAACCTCTATATCCAGGTGCGAGGTATGCACAACCATAGGATGTTTTCTTTTCTGAACATCGAAGAAAGCTTCCCCTTCGAGGTAAACTTCACGCGACGATACATCGAAATTGCGGTTATACCTGAACTTGCTGCCGGCATTCAACCAAATCTTGCTGCTATCGGGAAGGATCAGCATCGATTTTGCTCCATAGGGAACTTCAATCTCGCAAAATGTTTTTGAGTCGGACACCGATGAACGGCTTCCGGCATAATATGCCAGTAATCCAACGCTAAGAGCGATGATGATAATGGATGCATATCGCCAGATTGTAACACGGAGTTGTTTTATTCTTGAATCTTTTTCCGATTGTCTCTCTGCTTCATATCGGTTAACCCGGTCAAGGAATTTGTTATATGCGCTCTCACTGAATTCCTTATTAACAGCCTGGGCCGAGATCTCCATGAAGGTTTTCTTCAGAGTAACAAAATGCTTACGATTTTCTTCTCCTTCATCTAACCAGTGGAAAATAAAATCGATCTCTTTCTCCGTGACGTTTCCTTCAAAATAACTCCAAATGATTTCCTCAACTTTTCTGATCATGATTTCTGTTCGTTTCCTTATTTAAGACGTTTATATTGTCACCAACCCTAAAACAAGACTGGTATTTTTTTGAATGATGAAATTAACGTATGATGAATAGTACAAGGATGATAAAATAATCCCTGAGGGCAGAATGAAAAGTCTTAAGTGCCTTTGTTATATGATACTCAACTGTTTTAACTTCAATGTTGAGCAACCCTGCAATTTCTTTATTTGTTTTGGATGCATCACGGCTCAAGGTGAATATCTCCTGTGTTTTGTCCGGTAAGGCCTTTTTTGCCTGATCAAAAATCCGTTGCATTTCATTGAACTGAACTTCCGTGAATGTAAAATCAGAGGAGCTGCTGTAAAGCATCTCGGCCTCCTTCATTTTTAACTGGTGCCGTAATTCATATTCAGCTGCCACTTTTCTATGTCGCAGGTATTGCAGGCATCTGTTATGCACCGCCCTGAACAGGTAGGATGAGAGAGAAGTCAGAATCTCAAGTTCTTCTCTCTTCTCCCATAAATTAAAGAAGAGTTCCTGCACAATATCTTCCGCCTCAATGGGATCTTCGACATAGCTTTTCGCATACAGGAGCAACCTGTGGTAGTAAAGATCAAAAAGATGACGGAAGGCTTCTTTGTTTCCCTCTTTGATCAATCCAACTATTTTTTTTTCCTGATTATCCATGAATGTCAGAAAACATCGTCCTATAGCAAATGGACGACTAATATATTAAGATATCGTTGAATAATGAAATTGGACCAGGGTTTTTAACAGTTTTAAGTTCATTCAGGATATTAAGTAGGTTCAGAAACTCCAGGCAAAAGTTGATTGACCTGTCTGCCCATGTCCAACAATTCCTTTTACCACGCCGTGAAAAGTGATTTTCAGTTGAAGGATAAACACCTGATTGTATTTATAAAACAAATCACTAGTTTTAGCCTTTCATAAAAATAACCATCATCCACACACAATTATATCTGCTATTTATCTCGTCTCACCATGACAAAAATTATTCAGCCTCTGAAACTTAGTGAAAAGATCGGTTACGGCTTTGGCGATGCAGCTTCTTCCATGTTCTGGAAACTGTTTGGTATGTATATCATGTTTTTCTATACTGATGTCTTCGGAATATCGGCTGCCGTAGTCGGTACTATGTTTTTAATTACCCGCATCGGCGATGCTGCCTTTGACCCGCTGGTCGGTATTCTGGGCGACCGGACCAATACGCGCTGGGGTAAGTTCAGGCCTTACCTGCTGTGGATGGCAGTGCCCTTTGGAATCATAGGAGTACTTACATTTACTACCCCTTCGCTTGGTACAAGCGGCAAGATAGTTTATGCATACATAACCTATTCTTTTATGATGATCATTTATTCCATGATCAACGTGCCGTATGCTTCATTGATGGGAGTAATGACAGATGACAGTAAACAAAGGACCACACTGGCCACCTATCGTTTTATCTTTGCCTTTGGAGGCAGCTTCCTGGTGTTAGGCTTGTTTCAACCTTTATTCGACGGATTTGGTACACGAACGTTCAATCAGTTTTCAAACCCGGTTTCAAAACAGGTTGTTGACACAATAAATAAGACCAGCGAAAATATATTTATCTGGGAGGGCACACTTGATAATTCAGTGCCTGAGAATCCGGTCGATTCCTTATTATTCCTGACAGCAAAAGTGAATACCGGATCAAAGGAAGCCTTTAGCCTGGGGATTTATAATTCAACCACCAGCCAGTTTTACGGCTTTGATTTCCCTGCCGGGAAGGATACCTTAGGTTTACTGAGAACCGGTGCAACTAGCGATGTGAAAATAAAACTGGAGAGAATAGTTCCGGTAGACAACATAACCGACCTGGCAGATTGGGATTTTGCCTGTAGAGGTTGCAGTGCAGGTACTGTGAAGATCCGGAAAATAGCACTGAAAGAGATCGATTACCGGTCGGGAACACAAAAAGCAGTGATTGTTATAGCGCTCCTGGCTGTTATTTTTTTCCTGTTAACATTTGCGCTGACAAAAGAAAAAGTTAAACCAACAGTGGTTAAGACCTCGCTGAGAGACGATCTGAAGGACCTTGGAAAGAATGGACCGTGGTTTATTCTGCTGGGAGCCGGTATTTCGACGATATTCTTTAATACCATACGCGATGGAGCCGCTGTATACTATTTCCTATATTACTTCAAAGGACTAAACAATATAGAAATCAGTTCGTCGACGATTATTGCGATCAGCACTATTTACCTGCTATTAGGCCAGGCAGCCAATATTGTAGGCGTTGTGCTTGCAAAACCCGTATCCGATAAAATAGGGAAGAAAAACACCTTCCTTATAGCCATGATAAATGCTGCTATCCTTAGTTTTATCTTTTTCTTTTTAGACAGGAGCAATATGACCATGATCCTGATCTTCCAGTTCCTGATAAGTGTCAATGCCGGAATCATATTTCCGCTGGTATGGTCGATGTATGCCGATACGGCCGATTATTCAGAATGGAAACATGGTCGCCGTGCAACAGGACTGGTATTCTCGGCTGCTTCCATGTCACAAAAATTCGGTGCATCCATCGGGATCGCTATGGTTGGCTGGATATTAGCACTGTATGGTTATGAGGCCAATATAGAACAAACCGAAGCTACGCAGAACGGCATACGGATGATGCTAAGCATATATCCGGCACTCGGAGCATTGCTTGCAGCCGGCTTCATGGCTATCTATCCGCTGAAGGAATCGGTGCTTGAAAAGATAAGTGTTGAGCTGGCGGCCTTCCGTGCTTCAGGAAAAGATAAAAAATAGGTACCTGCTATTATTACAGATATTCAGGATGTAACAGCACATTGCTGCTGATTATTGTCATTTTCATTACTGTGGAATGTAAAGTTATGTCCCGGTACCCTCCAAAGTTAATTAAGGATTGTGAATACAAATGCTTATTGCAGTCCAGATGAGAAATAAGAGACAGTATCGGTTTACTGCAACCCTGATACAAGCTATTCCTCTTTAAATCAATCTGACAATCTCATCTTTTATTTCTTTCAACAGAATCGCCAAGAGTAATGAACCGAAAATTCTATCTTTGCACCAACAACTTAAATTTAGCGATTAATAGTGCAAATGAAGAAAGAACCCTTAATTCTGGTAACCAACGATGATGGATTTACTGCCAAAGGAATTGTTTCCCTGGTCGAGGCTGTTGCATCGCTGGGTGAAGTTATTGTTGTAGCCCCAAACGAACCCCAATCGGGAATGTCGCAGGCCATTACGGTGAAACATCCGTTGCGCGTTAAAAAGTCGAAGTTGAATGGTTGCCCCGCTTATTCTGTAAACGGAACTCCTACCGATTGTGTGAAACTAGCTTTTAACCAGCTTCTACCCCGTAAACCCGACCTGCTGGTCTCGGGTATCAATCATGGCTCGAACAGTTCAGCCAGTGTTCATTATTCCGGAACATTGGGAGCAGCGCTTGAAGGCTCGATTAACGGTATTGCCTCAATCGGTTTTTCTCTCATCAGCTTTGATCCTGATGCCAATTTCGATGCTGCCAGGAAGTATGCAAAACGTATTTCTGCCAGCGTACTGGAAAACGGATTGCCAAAATATACATGTCTTAACGTGAACATTCCCTATTTACCGGAAAATGAACTGAAAGGAATACGGGTATGCCGGCAAACCATCGGATACTGGCAGGAAGAATTTGACCAGCGTGTTGATCCGTCAGGCCATGACTATTATTGGCTGACGGGTGAATATTTCAATACCGAACCTGAAGCGACCGATACTGATGAATGGGCCATAAAAAATAACTATATTGCAGTAGTTCCGCTGCGAATCGACCTGACATGCTATTCGACCATGGAAATCATTAAAACCTGGAAATTCTGATGTGGAAAAAACTTGATAATTTCATCGTGGGGATTATTGCAGGAGTAATAATCCCTGTTGTCCTATACCTGATTTTTGTATATCCGAGGATGAAACATTTTTCATTTATCGAAGGTTACTACCGCGATATCATTATAAAATTTTTACCCGTTTTCCTGAGCCGTTGTATATTTCCGAATGCATTGCTCTTCTTCCTGTTCATATGGAGGGATAAGCTAAGCATAGCCAAAGGTATCCTGTTAAGCACAGCAGTGCTGACAGCAGTATTGTTATTCATAAGTTTTGTGCTATGAAAATACAAGCCTCCTGTTCTGTAATATTATGCATGAATTATAAAATATGAAGTACTACCTAATTGCAGGCGAAGCATCCGGCGACCTTCATGGAGGCAATCTTATAAAACAGCTGAAGAATCTCGATGGGCAAGCCCAGTTTCGTTGTTTTGGGGGTGATCTGATGGAACAAGCCGGCGGTCAGATTGCCCTGCACTACAGAATGATGTCATTCATAGGTATCTGGGAGGTGATTAAAAATCTGAAAACTATTAATAAAACCCTTGAATTCTGTAAGAAAGACTTGCTCGCTTATCGACCCGATGTGGTCATTCTGATCGATTATCCCGGCTTTAATTTGAAGATTGCTGAATATGCCAAAGAACAAGGATTCAGAACCGTTTACTATATAGCTCCCAAAGTATGGGCATCGAGGAAATCAAGGATAAAAAGAATCCGCAAGAGTGTCGACCGGCTCTATGTTATCTTACCCTTTGAAGAAGAATATTTTAACCGGCGCAATTGCCGGGCCGAATACCTTGGCAATCCTGTTAACGATGCAATCTCAGATTTCAAACCACAAATTGCTTCAGAATTCAGGGCAAAGAATCAGCTCGATGAGCGGCCGATTATTGCTCTCCTTGCAGGCAGCAGAAAGATGGAAATTAGTTTTTGCCTGCCCGAAATGCTTAACGCTTGCAATAACTTTCCCGATTATCAGCTTGTGATTGCCGGAGCGCCATCGATTCCTGAGGCATACTACACCCAATTTACCAAAGGCTACCCTGTCAGAATGGTCTATAACCAAACCTATGACCTGCTTTCGAATGCTGTCGCTGCTGTAGTAGTATCAGGCACTGCTACACTTGAGACTGCCCTGTTTAAGGTACCACAGGTTGTACTTTACAAGCTGAGCACTCCTACCTATATTATTGGCCGTCCGTTCGTGCATATACGGTTTTTCTCGCTGGTAAATATTATTATGAACCGACAGGTTGTAAAGGAATTGCTGCAATTTCACCTGGCGAGGGACATAGGTAACGAACTACAACGTATCCTGAACGATAACGAATACAGGAATAATATGTTGAACTCATACATAGAGCTTGCCGGGATCATGGGTAACCCCGGAACATCTATCCGTGTAGCGAAAAGTATTAATCAATTCTTAACTCAATAATCATGCTGCGAACCGCTTTAGCCTTTCTGATTTGTATATATACCATAACCCTGGATGCTCAGAGTATAAGAGTATCAATACTGAACGACAAGGAAATCAACTCGTTTACCGTGCATATTAAACAGGGCCGTTATTTGCTGAAGCGAGGAAGTGAAATCATGGGAGAATATAAAAAAGGGGCAATATTCCATGTTACCCGTTTTGGAAATTCAATTGAAGTAAGGGATAAACGAAATTTTATCGGCAATTTCCAGATGGTGGAATTTACCTGTCCGCTGAACGACGGGATTGTTGAAATTAAACCTGTAAATCCTGTTTCAGAAGTGAAAGAGTATGATGATAACCTGACAGTCACCACTCTAAATAACAAGCTGTTAATCATCAATAAACTCGATCTGGAGAAATATATCGCCGCAGTCCTTGAGGCCGAAGGAGGTAACCACGCACCGTTTGAATATTATAAAGCCCAGGCGGTGTTGGTCAGGACGTTTACAATAAAAAATCTTTATAAGCATGCTGAAGAAGGTTTTGATCTGTGTGACGGAGTTCATTGCCAGGCTTATAAAGGAAGAAATTCACAAAACCCTGAAATACTTAAAGCAACCTTATCCTCGGCAGGTAAAGTTTTGCTTGATCAGGAGGGTATCCTGATCATGTCTCCTTTTCATAGTAACTGCGGAGGCATGACCGCTCCGGCAGGAGTTGTATGGCAACAGGACCTTGAATACCTGAAATCGGTGAACGATCCGTTTTGTACTGCTTCATCCCAGGCTCTCTGGTCTGTATCGGTCGATAAGAAGGAATGGCTTAAATTTATTACTTCCTATACAAAAAATAATATCGACTACCAGCGGTACAATTTTACTTTCGATACCCCTATGCGATCGAGGTCGATCCTGATCAACGGCATTGAACTTAACCTGAGAGCAGTAAGAGAATATTTCAACCTGAAATCTGCCTATTTTTCAATTAAAGACGACGGGCAGACTGTTGTGTTCAATGGCAGGGGATATGGACATGGTGTCGGGATGTGCCAGCAGGGAGCTATGGAAATGGCCCGTGTTGGCTACTCATGGCTGGATATTCTGCATTTCTATTTTCATAATGTAACAATAGCCGACTACCGCGAGATGGAACTCAACCGGTATAAGGCGGAATGATTGCGATACCTGTTGAATTGTTTAAGGTGTAACTGTTGAACTGGAAACTGTTAGTGAAAATGTTCAGAGGCTAATTCGTTGAAATGTTTAGGTATTCAGGTATGCCCTGGTTTCGCTCTGTATTTCCTGCAGTTAAACAGTAAAAGCCAGATCCCTCTTCAATTGCAAAATCTGCGAAGAAATCAGCGTTTTTCTGTGAGAAATAAAAAAGCCTGCAGATGATCACAGGATTATCCCCCGATTAAAGCAGGCATAAGCATTCAGAGGGTGGATTTTTAACTGTAGTAATATAGGAGAGTTCCCGTCCGGCTATTTTACTTTACTATCCTTCTGATTTTCGCCTCAATTAATAGACCGTGTGAGCAGAATAATGTTTTTAACACCCGAAAATCAGTTTGAATTAAACTTATCCAGGATATCTTTTACAGCATCCTTGTGAATAGTGAAACCCATCATTTTCAGTTTGATATAATCCTCCCGAAAAAAATAATATCCAAAACGCGGATCTCCTTCACCTACATTGCGCGAACCGGAACCTGAATCTTTAATCAGATACCAGTCTTTCCCGCTGTTTTTATAATTCTCCAGGATACCAATCAATTGGAGGCCGTGGTCATCGGTAGTAGTTTCATTTGAAAAACGGAACTGGCGGGCATCTTCATTGATGTATTCCCAGGGAATATCATAATCGGGGATCATGGCACAATTGGTTTTGCGGCTTATTCCGGATTCCGAAACATCGCCGCCGATACTAATAGAATACCCTTGCTTAATACCTTTTTTTATAATCTCCATGAATACATCGAGAGGGACATTATAATAATCTTTACTGTGCCACCAATTATCCGGTACTTTATATTCTACCTTCTGCCAATAGGGTTCCTGCTTATAGGAAAGTATTTCTACATAGTCATCGGGATTGAGTTTAAGGAAATCTTTCAGGTACGATTGGGGAGTGTAATTTTTCCCCTCTGACATAAAACTGGCAGGAGGTTCCCCCATATAATAATTCAATATGGATTCAATCGTTTCCAGTGCATAGTCTGTATTCCATGCATTACTCACCTTCAGCGACTGCAAGAAGCTGTTCATCTCGTTGAACATTTGTTCATGTGAATGGAATTTCCTGTTATTCTTCAAGCCGGTATATTCCGAAAGAGGTACAGCTCCATATTTCTTAAATATCCTGGCCACTGCATTCCCCTCGGAACCATTATCGAAATTTGAATTACCGCGCTGTTCGATGAAACGGGTAGCTTTTTCAACAAACTCCCAATAAACCGTATATAATTCCGAAAGCTTCACTTTTTTCCCATAAAGCCGATATACTTCCGATTCGTATAATGCTATGGTTGAAAAGGACCAACAAGTACCCGTATTACCCTGGGATACAACAGGCTGCGTCCATACCGGATGATACAGCATGGGATCATTGGGCAGATCAATGCCCGACTGGTCCATTTCAAATACAATCAACGGCTGTTCATTCAATTTATTCAACGAATCGTTGACCGTATTTATATCCTTTAAAATGGATTCATAAAAATACCCTTTTTCTTTATTAACGATTACTGCTTCCCCTTTATCTTTGTTTACCTGGGCGAAAACTGACAAGCCAGTAATGACGGCAATTATAGTTAACAGAAGTCGTTGCATAATAGTGTATATTAATTGATTTAAGAAATTGTCTTAATGGGGCTATAAGGTAGAAAAAAAAGATGTAATCCATAGGTAGAAAATCATAAATATCAATTTTCTGCAAATACTAATCATTGATCGCATCGCCGAAAATAATCCATTGTTTACCGAATCTCAACAGGAAAATCAACTCCACGGGCTTCGCCTGCTCCGATAAAATAGTTGTCGTCTGGCTTTAGCTAAAGCTGGAGTTTTATGCTGACATAATCAACAGCGTAGAGTTAATGGATTCGATGAGCAAAATATTCTATGCACTTTGCGCATAGGCGGGCAAGCATTTCATCTGTTTATGGATTCAGCGGATTAGTCTACTTAACTCGTTACGAAACTCCTCGCTGCTTTGGGTAACTTTACTCTATTATTATCAAATCAATATTTCGTACATAATTTTTCTGTACTCTGTACTTTATACTGATAGTCAACAGTTAATCGCTAACCGCCAATAGCCAAAAGCCAATGGCTAAGGGCCAAAAGTTTAATGCGTCTCCTCATCATCTATTCAATTACTCAGTTCATCGATTCACCAGGTAATCAGTTCAACAATTCAACAAATGACCGATTAACATTAATAATCAACCCAGGGCAGCAACCTGCCGGAACCTGATATTGTATCGACGGTTATCTCCGGTGTGCCTGAGTAGTATATGTTTCCCTTGTTGTGAAGTTCTACTCTCAACGATTCGGTGGCAATGACAAATAAATCGGATAAGGAAGAATTATTTACCTGGTATATCCTTGCAGTCAACTCTTCCGTGTTAAATTTTGCTGTATAGTAGGCAGCTATCCAGAACCTGTCGCAGTTACCACGGAAGGTGTATAATCCTCCGGTTGTGGTGTTGTTATAAAATCCAAAACGGGTCGAGTTCAGTTCAATATTAACCTCTGCCATCTTTCCCTGAACGGTCATATAATATAACGAATCCAACGGGTTCATACTTTCCACAAGGGATACTTCGAAAAGATCTATTTTATTCAAATGAGAGAAATGAACATAGGCCTTTATTTTTTCATAGCTGCGCAGGTAAAAACAACGGTTTGTGTTATCAAGCCATAGTATACTGTCGGTATTGACAGCTGAAACATAATCAAGAACTTTGTCTCCCCCTTCGAATTCGACATAATAGGCTGTATCCTGGACAAGAATTATATGAAAGATACCTTTAACATTCAAGTGATGAAAAAAACCTGTTTCGACATATTGACGTGTAGTTGAGCCTGTTCCATGAAGGCACGAGTCGGTTTCACATGCCAGTGGCAACAAACAGAGTATGGCCAGCAATATTGGCCAATAAATATTCTTGTTAAATCTGCCCATTTTCTTCTATACTAAAACCTATATCCAATACCCCATTCAACATAATCGGCAATAGCGTAATGCGATTTCAGCGAGACATTAAGCAATATATTGTCTGCGACCTCATAGCGTATTCCTACTCTTGAATATACCCTGGCATATTTGTAATAATTTGCATGAATATATCCACCCACCTGGAGAACCACATTTAATTTCGAATACCGTATAATAAATCCTCCGTGCAATCCTGCCTGGTAAAGATCAGCTGATGAGTAAGACCCACCTTCATCTGCCACCTTATTCGGCCCAAGTGATCTGTCGTAGAACAAATCGGTCCCGGCACATAAGGAATATTTCAATCCCAGCACGAATCGATAGTCGGCAACCAGCGATGAGATAAAATAATACCTGCCAGTCACCTGGTCGTCTGTTTTTGTCCCTCCCGACACAATAATTTCTGCATGGTGTCTGGTAATCGTTGGTTTGTTGCTTTCCTTCATCTTCGGATACTTCTCAGGAATGAGTGTATAGGAATATCCCGCCGAAAATGTGCTGGTATTGATCCCAAGGTTCGGTGTAGCAAGCTTGCCGTTGGAATAATGAGACATATTGAACCCGGCCATCAGTTCATGTTTTTCATTGAGCCTGTATTTTACATTCAGGTTAAAACATCCATATACATTTAATCCCGAACTGATCGCCATATTCAGCGGGTTTTCATCGACGTCAAAAACCCTGTCGAGATACGATAACCCTAAATTAAGCTGATACCCTGCCTTAAATTTTTTACATCGTGAACAAAAGGGAATATCCATAAATAAAAAGAGCGCATGTGCATGGCCAAAAACATGGCTATTGCCCAGGGTGGAGAACGAATAACCGGCACCAAATACCGGATACCGGAAGGCTTTATCCCATACACTCCGGCCATAGGTGTTAGTGCTCAAAGTCAGTTGAAATCGCTCTATATTACTTTTTAATGCATACTGTATACTCTCGCTGTGAGGGAGTACCGACCCGTAGTGTATTTCGGCACCAATTTGCAGGTTATTTACAAGTGAAAGCGTATCGTGAGCACAAACGAAAGAAGATGAAAAAATAATACCTGTAAGTATAACATACTGAACGTAACGGGTTGATTTTATTCGTTGAATGAGCTGATAAAAACGCATAGTATCAGAATGAAACAAGGTAGTTAGGGTTCGTCCGGTAATATTACAATTTCCGCTGTAAAAAAAATAATGTATTTTTAGCATCGTTTTACTGTTCTGTTACAAAAGAAAATTTTTATTGACGATAATTTTACTAATCTTCAAGCATTAATTTCAGGGATGAGAAGTCTGTTCATCAAAGAGATATCCGAGTTCTTCAGCTCCATCACAGGATATCTCTTTATCATTGTTTTCCTTGCAGGGAATGGTTTGATCATTTGGGTTCTGCCGACCGGACTTAATATTCTTGACAGAGGATATGCCAGTCTGGATACATTCTTCCTGACGGCTCCCCTGTTCCTGCTTTACCTGATACCCGCCATCACCATGCGTAGTTTCCCGGCTGAAATATCGGGCGGTAATTATGACCTTCTGATAACCCGGCCGGTCACAGAATTACAAATAGTACTTGCCAAATATGCGGCAGTGGTTGTTATTTCGATGATCGTTCTTCTCCCGACGCTGTTTTTTTATTTCTCGGTTCACTATCTCGGCCAGGGAAGTAATCCTGTCGATGCCGGAGCAACCTGGGGCTCGTATGTTGGCCTTTTCCTGCTTGCAGCAGCCTATGCAAGCATAGGGATATTTGGTTCATCCCTGACTTCCAACTCCATATTTTCCATTATCTTGTCACTGGCGCTGGGGCTTCTCTATTATTACGGTTTTGAGTTGTTTGGCATGCTGAGCAAGATTGGAAGTACAGGCAAGCAGTTGGTCAACCTGGGGTTTGCAGCACACTATAAATCGATCAGTCGTGGTGTTATCGACAGCCGTGATCTCATCTATTTCCTGTCGGTGATTATTTTATTTCTTGCATTGACACATTTCAAACTAAAAAGCCGGAGATGGTAGAAAACAGGATAAAACAGGAAAGTCCGTTAAAGCGATTAACCGGCAGAACTGAACTGACCTACCTGGCCGGGCTTATAGCATTCCTGGTACTCATCAACATAATTAGTCAGCGATTTTTCTTCAGGATTGACCTGACAAGCGAAAAACGTTATACGCTATCGGACGAAACAAAAACAATATTACGTTCGCTCGACGACAATATATTTATCCGTGTGTACCTCGAAGGAGACCTGAATATTGCTTTTGATAATTTCAAGGATAATATACGTGATCTTCTCGATGAGTTTAAAGTATATGGTAGAAAACAAATCGATTATGAATTTGTAAATCCCTTCGAGGAGACATCCCAAAAAATGCAGAACAAGATCATAGAAGACCTCTATAATAAAGGGCTTAAACCATCGAATATTTATGAACGTGACAAAGAAGGGGGAATGTCGGAAAAGATAATTTTCCCCTGTGCAATGGTCGTGTATAACGATATAGAGATCCCGTTGAATCTCCTCTTAAATAACCCCGGATTAAGCGCCGAGGAAAATCTGAATCATTCCGTCGAAAGCCTGGAATATACGTTGATCAGTACCATTAAAAACATCACCAACTCCAGGGTTCAAAAGATTGCATTTCTTGAAGGGCATGGCGAACTGAACGAACTTCGGGTTAATGATATTTCGCAGGAGCTTTCGAAATATTACCAGATCGACCGGGGAATAATTAACGGAAGGCCGGGAATCCTGGACGATTATAAAGCTGTAATTGTTGCAAAACCAACCACTGCGTTCAGCGAGTCCGATAAATTTGTACTTGATCAGTATATCATGCACGGCGGGAAAATATTATGGCTTATCGACGCAGTGGAGGTAAGCCTCGACAGTCTGATCGGTGGTAAAACCCTGGCATTCGTTGCCGATCTGAACCTCGATGATATGTTTTTTAAATATGGCTTCAGGGTGAATCCCGAGCTCATCGAGGATATACAATGCAACGTGATACCAATAAATGTTGCACTGATGGGCAACACTCCCAATTTTCATCCCATGCCCTGGTTATATTATCCTTTACTTACACCTAATTCCAGCCATGTGATAACACAGAATCTTAACCTGGTTGCCGGTCGTTTTGTTAACCCTATCGATACGATAGAAGCCCGTAAACAGATTCGCAAACATGCTTTACTTACAACTTCCGGTGCAAGCATCAGCAAAAAAGTGCCTGCGATGATTTCATTAGACGAAATAAAAGAAACACGCCAACCGGAATCATTTAATCAATCGCATCTGATTGTAGGAGCTTTGCTGGAAGGAGAATTCGAATCGGTTTTTACAAACCGTAGTATCGACCAATACTTTACGGTTCCTCCCCCGGTAACAGAGCGTAGTAAACCAACCAAAATGGCGATCGTTGCCGATGGAGATATGATCAGCAACGATGTCAGGTACACATCGGGAGGTCCAACGATAAGTCCCCTGGGATATGATCGATATACCCGGCAAACATTCGGGAACAAGGATTTCTTGGTGAATCTCATTCAATACCTGGCCGATGATAACAACCTGTTGAAATTGCGCGGACGGGAGTTTAAACTACGGCTACTCGACAAAGAAAAGGTATCGGCAGGCAGGAAAAAATGGATGCTGCTGAATATGATTTGCCCTTCGCTGATCGTTCTATTGCTTGGCGGATTATTCATGCTCTTCAGAATACGCCGCTTTACCAGGTGATCATCGCCATGAAAAAGATTATACTTATTTTTATCATCATACCCTCGCTTGGAATTGTCGCCTATTTTTCACTGACAGGCAAGAATTCAACACTCAGAAAAAAGGATACCCGGTTTGCCTTACCTGCAACAGAAAATATTACTAAAATCAGGATCGCATCCTCAGAATACGAGTCGGTAATGGATAACACACCCGATGGTTGGTATATTAATAATCAGCCGGCTAATAAACAACGTATAAACGATATGTTAATGATTTCCGGACTGATTGATGCTGCTGCTCCTGTTTCGGAGAGCCAGGCTGATAGTGTAAGATGTGCTCTGCAGACTGGCACTGAAGTATTTTTCCTTGCAGGTTCCCGTTGTATCCATGCCTTCACACTCTGCAAATGGAATAACAGGATTTACGGCCAGCGTGAGCGATCCAAAAAAGCATTCCGCTTGTCGGTAAAAGGATATCCCGAAATTGATCTGATAAAGGTATTTCAGGCTTCGCCTTCAGCCTGGCAAAGTAATGTCATCATGGACTTCCCTCCCGATGACATCCTGCAGGTCACTCTCACCTACCCTGCCAAAACCAAAAGCAGTTTTACACTAAAAGTGCTTGACAGAACACATATTATGTTAACAGATGCCGATTCGAATAATTATACTGGATTATTGAATATGGAAACCGCAAAAGAATATTTAAATTTTTTTTCGGCAATACATTATTCAGCCCTGCCAGATGCATCTACTGAAACAGTGAAAAAGATTCATACTGAAAATATTCTTTTCACATTGGAGGTCAAATTGAAAAGTGGAGCAACGTTCATCATTACAGGGTATCCAAAATACGATCCTGTGAATGCCGAACCTGATCCATGGCAATTTATTGCAACGGCCGGAAATGATAATTACATTGTATTGAAATACAACGACTTCGATCCTATTCTTGTGCCCCTCGATTATTTTCTAAAAAAATAAAAAGCGGGAAGAGTTTATCGATGTTTTTTTGTAATATTGATTCCCCTCGCAGGGATTAATTTTTAAAAGAAGTTTTAATTAAAACCTATTGTAAATGAAGTTTGTAGTTTCAAGTATTGAATTGTTAAACCACCTTCAGGCTGTCAGCCGGGTAATAAGTTCAAAAAACACATTGCCAATCCTCGATAATATTCTTTTTACCCTGGAAGGTAAAAAGTTGGAGTTAACAGCATCCGATCTTGAGTCAACGCTGGTCACCTCCATGGAACTGGAGAACGCAAGTTCTTCAGGAAGTGTAGCCATTCCAGCCAGATTGTTGCTCGATACGTTGAAAGAATTTCCTGATCAGCCCCTCACTTTCGATGTAAACACCAGTACTCTCGGAGTTGTGATCAGTTCTGAAAACGGACAATTTACAATTGTTGGCCAGAATGGAAGCGATTTTCCTCAACTTCCTGTTATTAAAGGGAAAGATAAAACCAGTCTGGAAATGGGTGCCGAAGTTTTATTGCAGGGAATTACCAGTACCATATTTGCAACAGCCGATGATGAGCTCAGACCGGTTATGAACGGGATTTTCTTCGAGCTGGGTGAAAGCGATATAACATTTGTGGCTTCCGATGCACATAAGCTGGTAAGGTATAAACGTTCCGATGCCAAAGCCGATGGCACTGCATCGTTCATTCTTCCAAAAAAACCTGCATCGCTCTTAAAGAACATTCTGGCTAAGGAAGAAGGCAGCATCGTGATTGAATTTGACAATAAAAATGCACATTTTGTGCTTCCTCATTATACGCTTGTAAGCCGGCTGGTGGAAGGTAACTACCCAAGCTATAATTCGGTAATACCTACTGAGAACCCCAATAAGCTTATTATCGACCGGTTGAAGTTCTATAATGCACTGAAACGGGTATCGGTATTTTCCAACCAGGCAAGCAACCTGATTAAACTGCAATTAACCGGTAGCCAGGTTACAATATCAGCCCAGGATATCGATTTTTCTATTTCTGCCTACGAGCGCATTCCATGTCGTTACGAGGGCGATGAGATCGAAATAGGATTTAAAGCAACCTTCCTGATTGAGATTTTGCAAAACCTGCAATCGTCCGATATTGTTCTGGAGATGTCCGATCCTTCACGTGCCGGGATACTTCTGCCGTTGAGTAAGGAAAATGAAGCAGAAGATGTATTGATGCTGCTTATGCCGATGATGATAAATAATTGAACCTGAAACTAATATTCCTTAAAAGAGTTTCGCCTGGCGAAGCTCTTTTTTATCATCTTTACAATAGTTACTGCTGAAAGAGAAAATGAATGAATTTAAACCTGAAAAATCCCCTGATCTTTTTCGATCTTGAAACCACAGGTATTAATATAGTTACCGACCGTATAGTGGAGATCTCCTACCTGAAGATATATCCCAACGGGAAAGAAGAATCGAATACATTCCTCGTAAATCCTACCATTCCCATTCCTGAAAAAAGTACTGCCATTCACGGTATCAGGGATGAAGATGTAAAAGATGCACCAACTTTCAACGAACTTGCCAAAACCCTGGCAAATATCCTGGAAGGCTGCGACCTGGCCGGGTATAACTCGAATAAGTTCGATATACCGCTACTTGCGGAGGAATTGCTGCGGGCAGGAGTCGACATCGACCTGAAAAAGAGAAAGTTTATTGATGTTCAGGTAATTTATCATAAGAAAGAACAACGTACGTTAAGTGCAGCCTATAAATTTTACTGTGAAAAAGAATTGAGTGAAGCTCACACTGCCGAAGCCGATACCAGGGCAACTTTCGAAATTCTGAAAGCACAACTGGATAAGTATCCCGATTTGAAAAATGATGTCGATGAACTATCGAAATATTCGAGCCATACTCGTAATATCGATTATGCCGGACGAATCATTGCAGATGAAGACGAGGTTGAACGCTTTAATTTCGGAAAATATAAAGGGATGAAAGTAGAAGAGGTATTCGCAAAAGATCCGGCATACTATGGATGGATGATGAATAGCGAGTTCCCATTATATACTAAAAAGGTATTGACCAACATAAAGCTCAGAGGGGCTTTTGCAAATAATAAAAGCAAAGACGGAAAGTAAAAATTAATAACTTTATTGAGTTTATGAAAATGGTCTGTTCATGTAATAGTTATAATTGAAAAGCATGAACGAAATAACATGTGTTACCTGGTTCAAGGAATCAGGCATTTGAAAGAATAAAACTTTAGACGGATGAAAATAATCTGTATCGGGAAAAATTATGCAGAACATGCCAAGGAATTGAACAGTGATATTCCTGCAGAACCCATCTTCTTTATGAAGCCCGACAGTGCGCTGTTGCTTGGCGATAAACCCTTCTACCTGCCGGAGTTCTCGAAGGAAATTCATCACGAAATAGAAATTGTAGTTAAAATTAACCGGCTCGGAAAACATATCGAAAGGAATTTTGCCAACCGGTACTATAACGAAATCAGCGTTGGTGTTGATTTTACAGCACGCGATATCCAGCGAATATGTATCCGGGAAGGGAAACCATGGGAAATTGCCAAATCGTTCGACGGTTCAGCGGTGCTGGGCCGGTTCATCAACCTTAACCAGGTCAGCGACCCCGCTGCAATCCCTTTCCACTTAAATATTGATGGGAAAACCGTACAACAAGGCAATACCCGCGATATGATTTTCAGTATCGACGAGCTTATTGAATATGTGTCAAGGTTTATTACCCTAAAAATAGGAGATCTTCTTTATACAGGAACACCTGTAGGTGTTGGTACAGTAAATATCGGGAACAGACTTGAAGGATATATCGAAGACAAGAAATTATTCGACTTTGAAGTTAAATAATATCCCTCTGATTTAATTGCAATCAATTCACAAAGGGGGTGTCTCAAAAGGTTTTTCAAACGTCAATACGAGCGAAGCCATTCCTGTATTGCTGTTTCGGCAGGCAGAGCGGTAATCTTATTTTATTAATAATCAATAGATTGTTTACCTGCCGGCAAAGCAGGCTTCAGTCGTACCGAAGTCTCGGTACTTTTTCGCAATGACGAAAACCGACCCTTTGGAGACAGCCCTGTGAAACGGTATGCCGTTTCACAACATTGAACAGTCAAAAGCTCAATCTATTTTGTTTACTATAGTTGAGTCACAGTATGCTGTGTTACAACAATAGTCAGGTTTATAGATCAATAACTCAGAAAGTCGGATTCCTGTTTTTCAATCATCTCTGATAGAAAGGCCCTGGTAAAAAACCTCTTTCGGTCGCCATTAATTGGATATCGGCTGGCATTTTTCAGGAATTTATATGGATCGCGGCGTTTCATTACTATCTCCTCATGAATCCATTGAATTAACATGCCGGGCGATTCGTTAAATGTGTCTTCTGAGAATAATTGGATCAATCGTGCATAGTACTTTTCAACCAGCTTAATCTCCAGGCCGGATTCTTTCATGAATTGAATGCAATGATCAAATCGCTTTTTTGCATTGGCCTTTACTGATTGAGGTATAAGGCCTGATTCTATACCGCGTAACATGTATATTTCGATGTACCTGTATGCCCCGACGGCTCCGAAAGCGTCGAGGTCGTCGGCAACGGTAAGGATCTTATAAACCGGATTCGTTGCCTTATCGAATGTATCCAGGTATTTTTTATCATCGTGCATTTCTATGGCAACGAGCATTTTTTCGGGATCAAATCTGATAGGTTCTTCCAACTGTGAAAGAAAAACCTCACATGCTCTTCGGCTTTCTTTTCCATGGGCATCACTACTGTCAGTCAACAATCCAACATCATGAAAGTAGCTCGCAATAATCAGCTGGTCAAAAAAATGAGGATCTGATATATTCAAATGGTCTGTCAGTATGCAGGCATTTTTCCATACGCGATCGTGATGACTGAGATCATGTGAGGGTATCCAGTGATTCGCAAATAGTGTGTTCAGGTACTGCTTTAACTGACTTAACAAGCGCCCTTCCGACAGAGCGATTTCAATACTATGGCTACACATAACTCAGCTTTATGGTGTTAACTTCTTTGTAATCGAACAGCGGAGCGCTACTGACATGAACGAGAATATCACCTTTACTGATCAGCTTTTCATCCTTTAATACGTTGATTGAATAATCGAATGCTGAATTTGTATCATATCCGGGGTTGATATAAAATGCCCGTACACCCCAGACAATTGACATCTGTTGCAATAGCTGCCTGTCGGGCGTAAAAAGATACACAGGAGCATCGGGCCGGTTGCTTGCAAGGCGAAAACCGGCTTGTGGCTGAGATGTAAAGGCAACAATTGCTTTGGCTCCCGACTGATCTGCTATTTTACATGCATTGTAACAAACCGTATCCGGAATAAATGTATCGGACGCCGGATCAGGAAAATGTTCATGGCTAAGAACGAATTCGGTACCTTCAGCAAAATCGATTATTTTCTGCATGCTCCTGATGGCTTCAACCGGGTATTTGCCAACGGAAGTTTCTCCGCTCAGCATAACAGTATCGGCACAGTCAAACACGGCATTGGCAACATCATTGGCTTCTGCGCGGGTTGGCCTGAAATTGGTGATCATACTCTCAAGCATCTGGGTGGCAATCACCACAGGTTTTGATTTACCTATACATTTCTGTACTATCTGTTTCTGGATGAAAGGAACTTTGTCGAATGACACTTCAACTCCCAGATCTCCCCTGGCAATCATAACCGTATCGGATTCGTCAATGATGTCATCAATCTCGTTCAGGGCCTCAGGCTTCTCAATCTTTGCCATTACCAGGGTATGCTTGCCACGTTGCCTGACGATCTCCTTTAATGTACGTATATCCTTTGCCTGGCGCACAAACGATAAGGCGATCCAATCGAAGTTATGATCGAGCATAAAATGTACATCGTCAATATCTTTTTCTGTCAGGCTGGGAATCGAAATTTTTGTATCCGGAAGATTTATCCCTTTCTTAGAGAATAATTTTCCTCCATGAATGGCGCGGGCACTGACATCTGTTTTTTTATCGGATGAAATCACTTCAAATTTCAGTTTTCCGTCATCAAGAAGGATGGTATCTCCCTTCTTTATGTCCTTGGGAAAGTTTTCATAACTGATGAATACTTTTTCTCTTGTACCCTTACAATCTTTAGTTGTAAATACTATTTCGTCATTATCATCAATCACGATCCCTTCTTCCTGCATCATACCTAAACGGATTTTCGGTCCCTGCAGGTCACCCATCAGGGCGATATGGGTATGTAGTTCGTTGTTCAGTTTCCGGACACTCTCAATCACTAGTTCGTGTTGTTCATGACTGCCATGCGAGAAGTTCAACCGGCAGACATCAATCCCTTCAATGATCAATTCTCTGAGTCTATCTTCAGAAGCAGTTGCCGGACCAATTGTGGCAATTATTTTAGTTTTCGATGCACTATGAATATTCATCACAGACCTGTTTTTATCAATAGATATACAAAGCTAGGCAGATAACTAATTGCCTGCAGAGAAAATTATCCTCCGGATAACATGAGTTAAACATGCAGAAAAATGCTTTTTATTTGAATATTAGGCCTGCATTCATAGAATAATTTTGTGAACCCGCACAAATTAATCACCTTTGCTTTTTTTATACTATGAGAGATTTGACTACCGGGCATGTGGGCGGAAATATACTCAGGTTCACTGCTCCCATGCTGGCAGGTAATGTGTTTCAGCAAACATATCATTTTATCGACAGCATTATCGTTGGCCGTTTTATCGGTAAAGAAGCCCTTGCTGCTGTCGGAGCTTCTACCCCAATTATATTTGCGTTGGTATCATTCGTTATCGGAATAGCTGTGGGGGGAAATATTGTAATCGCCCAGTATTTTGGAGCAAAAGATTATCGTAACGTCAGAAAGACGATCGATACCCTCTATATATTTATCTTTTTTGCTTCAGTATTAATAACTACCATTGGTATATCACTGAGTGGTCCCATTTTTCAACTGATGAAAATTCCTGAAGATGTTATCCCTCAGGCGAAGATATACCTGAATACCTTCCTTCTTGGAACTATCGTACTATTCGGATTTAACGGCACAAGCGCTATACTCCGCGGATTGGGTGACTCGATGACACCGCTGATATTTCTTATTATCTCATCCATCCTTAATATTATCCTGGTGTATGTATTTGTAGGCTATCTGGGGTTGGGAGTCGGCGGTGCTGCCTGGGCCACAGTAATATCACAAGGGGTTGTCTTCATTGCTGCAATAATCTATTTAAATAAAACTCATGCGCTGGTTAAATTGCGTATCCGCGAACTCGTATTCGACTGGGATATCTTTTGGAAGAGTTTCAGAATTGGTGTGCCTTCGGGATTGCAGCAAACTTTCGTTTCATTTGGTATGATCGCATTAATGCGTATAGTAGGCAATTTCGGAACCAATGTTATTGCTGCCTACACAGTTGCGGGCCGCATCGAAAGCCTGGCCATGCTGCCTGCCATGAATTTCAGTCAGGCCCTTTCGACCTTCGTCGGACAAAATATCGGGGCAAACAAACGTAACCGGGTCCGCTCAGGACTATTATCAACCTTAGGAATGTCAGGGTTAGTCAGTATTATTATCTCTGCCATTATATTGATTTTCCGCTATCCGCTCATTCAACTGTTTACTACCGATCAGGCAGTAATTAATACCGGTGCGGAATACCTGGCGATTGTCGGTTCATGTTATCTCATTTTCAGTGTAATGTTTACGTTTACCGGTTTGCTTCGGGGCGCCGGAGACACCTTGATTCCTATGTTTATCACCCTGTTTTCGCTATGGCTCATACGTATCCCGCTGGCAGCATTACTTTCAGGCCGATTCATGTCGACCTTGCAACATTGGGGAATAGATATCAATATGAACTTATTCCTAAACGGTTCTCTTAAAGAACAAGGGATCTGGTGGTCGATTCCAATTGCATGGCTGATCGGCGCTGTATTCTCATTTTTATATTACCGGACCGGAAATTGGAAAAAAAAATCTGTTGTGCACTATGAAGAATAGATATTTCTTAGTTGGAATTGTTAGCAATTTCTTACTATTTTGTAATTTCAAACTAAATACTTTTCATTAGTTATATGATTGAATCGATGACAGGTTTTGGAAAAGCTGCCTGTGAGCTTGATAATAAAGTAGTTACTGTGGAGGTAAAATCGCTGAACAGCAAACAACTGGACATCTACACACGCCTGCCCAACATGTATAAAGAAAAAGAGCTGGAAATAAGAAATCTGCTCTCCCAGCAGCTGATCAGGGGGAAAGTTGAATTGTCAGTCAGCTACGAGAATACCGATATCTCCAGCACTGCGCAAATTAATATTCCGCTGGTAAAATCGTATTATCATCAGCTTAAAGAACTGGTCGCCGACCTTAACGCCAACGAAGAGGATTCCTTGCTGCAAACCATCATGCGTTTCCCCGATGCATTGAAAATTGAGAAGGAAGAGTTGGATGAAAATGAATGGGAATTGGTATTTGGGAAGGTGAAAGAAGCCCTGGTCCAGATTACCGAATTCAGAAAACAAGAAGGTAAAGCGTTGCAAAAGGACATCTTGGACCGCTTAAAACTTATCCGATCGCTACTGAAAGAAATTAATACTTTTGAAGCTGACCGCTTGACAAAACTTCGTGAAAAAATTTCTTCCTCTGTCCAAAGTATTGCTGACCAAACTAAAATTGATGAAAACCGCTTTGAACAGGAGTTAATATACTATATTGAAAAACTTGATATAACGGAAGAAAAAGTACGCCTCGAAAATCATTGCCAGTTTTTTGAAGAAGTGACATTAAAAGAATCGGCAAATGGGAAGAAATTATCGTTTATTGCACAGGAGATGGGCAGAGAAATCAATACCATCGGTTCAAAAGCAAACCATTCCGATATACAACGTACTGTTGTCCGGATGAAAGATGAACTTGAAAAAATAAAAGAACAATTGATGAATGTTTTATAATCTGACATCCATATGCCAGGAAAATTAGTTATTCTATCAGGACCTTCGGGAGCAGGAAAATCGACCATTGTCAGGCATCTTCTGAGTAACCCCGATTACAATCTTGCATTTTCTGTTTCAGCGTGCAGCCGCAAAAAACGTGAAGGTGAAATTGAAGGAAAAGATTACTACTTCATCACTGTCGATTCTTTTAAATCAAAGATCGAAGAGCATGAGTTTCTTGAATGGGAAGAAGTTTACCCCTCGCTGTATTACGGAACTCTCAAAGCAGAAGTCGAGAAGCTCAGGTCGTTGGGGAAAAATGTAATTTTTGATGTTGATGTGATGGGGGGCATTAATATAAAACGAAAATATAAGGAAGAAGCGGTTTCAATATTTATTAAACCTCCCTCACTTGAAGTGCTGGAAGAGCGCCTTACCAAAAGGAATACAGATACACCCGACAGCATTGCAAAGCGAGTGCGGAAAGCCAGGATGGAAATGGTATACGCCAATAAATTTGATCATCAGATCATCAATGAAGTAATTGAGACAGCCTGTAAGGAAGCCGATCAGGTGGTGAGGAATTTTTTAAACTCATGATCCCTTAGGCAAAAACCGCTTTAAGTTTCATAATACACAGAACCAGCCTGTAATGAAGGTCGGACTTTTTTTCGGTTCTTTTAATCCTGTTCATATAGGCCATATGGCCCTGGCAAACTATTTTGTGGAATTTACCGATCTGCAGGAATTGTGGTTTGTTGTAAGTCCGCATAATCCGCTGAAAGAAAAAGAATCGCTCCTGGCAGATCATTTTCGCTTCGAGATGGTAGAACTGGCAATACGCGACGACAGGCGATTCAGGGTTTGCGACGTGGAATTTAAAATGCCTAAGCCCTCGTTCACGATCGATACGCTGGCATACCTCTCCGAGAAATACCCGGCTCATAGTTTTGTACTCCTGATGGGCAGCGATGGTTTGTCAACCTTCGATAAGTGGAAGAATTACGAGCAGATCGTTGCCCGCTTTCCGCGGTATATTTACCCACGAAAATCAGATTTAGCGGTCGATTATTCCAAGCACAGAAACATCATGCTCATTGAAAATGCGCCGTTAATTGAAATTTCATCCAGTTTTATCAGGCAATCAATTAGAGCAAAGAAGAATGTCGATTTCTTTCTTCCTGAGAAAGTTGCTGAGTATATCGATAAGTATAACCTGTATAAGAAATAGTATCCGACTCCGGCGTCAGTTCAACTGTATCACTATCTCCATCCCCCGTTTAATAGCGTCAACATTTATGGGAATAAGATGGTGATGCCGCTTGGGTAACGATTCTTCAAGTCCTTTAATTATATTCTCAACCAAAACAATTGGTTTAATTTTCAGAAATCCTCCCAGCACAATCATATTGAAAGCTCTTGCCTCACCCATCTTTACAGCCTCCTGGGCAGCTTCAACTTTATAAATCCTGATATCTTTCCGCACCGGATGGCGGGTAATTCCATTTGTATCGTACAGAAGTATTCCGCCAGGTTTGACAGTCGGCTCAAATTTATCGAGCGACTGCTGGTTCAGAATAATGGCTGTGTCGTAATTAGTCAGAATAGGAGAACTGATTCTCTCATCGCTAAGAATGACAGTGACATTGGCAGTTCCACCCCGCATCTCGGGTCCATAGGAAGGCATCCAGCTCACTTCCATATGTTGCATCATTCCCGAGTAGGCAAGAATTTTACCCATCGATAAAACTCCCTGTCCGCCAAAACCTGCTATTATAATTTCTTCATTCATTGATCTTAATTATTATTGGTTGGATTAACCAGTTTGCCGTCCACTTTTATATCGCCGATCGGGTAGAAGGGAAACATATTTTCCTCCATCCATTTATTTGCTTCTGGGGGAGACATTTTCCAGCCCGAGTTACAATTTGAGACAAATTCAACCAGCGAAAGCCCTTTTTTCAACTTCTGGTTATCAAAAGCTTTCATCAACGCTTTTTTTGCTTTACGGACATGCGCAGGTGTGTGGACTGCCTGGCGGGTAACATAGTATGTACCCGGAAGGTGGGCAACCAGCTCTGTAATCCGGATAGGATTTCCCATTAAGGCAGTATCCCTGCCGTAGGGAGTTGTTGAGGACTTCATCCCTGCCAGTGTTGTCGGGGCCATTTGTCCGCCGGTCATCCCGTATATACCATTATTGACAAAGATGATGGTAATATTTTCTCCCCTGTTGCATGCATGAATAGTTTCGGCAGTTCCAATAGCTGCAAGGTCGCCATCGCCCTGATAGGTAAATACATACTTATCGGGCCAGCAGCGTTTAATACCAGTGGCAACGGCAGGGGCTCTGCCATGGGCAGCACTTGTCATATCAATATTCATAAAATCGTATGCAAGTACTGAACAACCTACCGAAGCAACACCAATGGTATCGGCACATATGCCTAACTCATCAACCACTTCCATGGTAAGACGGTGAATAGTTCCATGCCCGCACCCCGGACAAAATGAAAGAACTTCATCCGTCATACATTTTGTCTTCTGGTAGACAATGTTTTCTTCCTTAATTATATCGTTGATATCCATAGAGAGTAATCGTTATTTTTATTTGAGGAAAATAGATTTAAAAGCATTCAGCACTTCATCAGGTGAATGAATGGCACCTCCAAACCGTCCATAATGCTCAACGGGTACTTTACCATTAACAGCCAGTCGGACATCCTCTACCATTTGACCCGCGCTTAATTCAACAGAAAGTATTCCCTTGACCTTTTGGGCATATTCAGCAATAATTTTTGTCGGGAATGGATACAGCGTGATCGGCCTGAGCAAACCTATCCTCAATCCTTCATTCCTGGCAAGCTTTATGGCCTTCTGACAAATACGTGCTGATGAGCCGTAGGCAACGAACAGGTAATCTATTTTGTTACAATCGATCTCCTCATAACGGACTTCTTTCTCACACATTTCCCTGTATTTCTTCTGCAGGGCTTTATTATGCTCTTCCATTCGTGTCGCAATGAGATCAAGCGAGCTGATAATATTCCGTTTCCTGTCAGGAGTCTTACCTGTAACCACCCACGATTGATTAAAGGTTGTAGATCTGGGAACAGGATCGAATAGCTCAACTTTCTCCATCATCTGGCCAATCAACCCGTCAGAAAGTATCATAGCCGGGTTTCTGTATTTGAATGCCAGGTCGAAAGCCAGCTTTACAAAATCAGACATTTCCTGTACCGAGGCAGGAGCCAGCACAATGAGATGATAATCGCCATGACCTCCTCCCTTTGTAGCCTGGAAATAATCAGCCTGCGATGGCTGGATAGTTCCAAGGCCCGGACCGCCCCTGACTACATTTACTATCAAGCCTGGCAATTCGGAGCCTGCCATATAGGAAATGCCCTCCTGTTTCAGGCTAATTCCCGGGCTTGATGATGAGGTCATCGCTTTTTTCCCTGTACTAGCAGCGCCATATACCATATTTATTGCAGCAACCTCACTTTCTGCCTGCAATACAACCATCCCGGTACGTTTATGGGGTTCCTGCAATGTTAAGTATTCCAGTACCTCCGATTGCGGAGTAATAGGATAACCAAAATAGGCATCTACTCCCGCCCGGATAGCCGCTTCGGCAATAGCCTCATTGCCTTTCATTAGTTTAATTTCGCCCATTGAGATTATTTTTCAGATTCAACTTTTATACGATATACGGTAATAACACCATCGGGACAAACAATGGCACAATTCATACAACCTGTACAAGCATCGGGATTTTCCATGTAGGCATACTGGTATCCCTTACCGTTGACTGTCGATGTCATATTGATAACCTGTACATTGCAGGCGCCAATGCATAGCCTGCAACCTTTACACTTCTCAATATCTATTACAATGGCACCTTTTACTTTAGCCATAATCAATACGAATTAATGACTGTTGATATACTAAATAACAATTTTAGTTGAAGGGAGTTTTACTTAAGGTATGTAAATAATAAAACCAGCGGCGGTCAACCGAAAAATTCTGTGCAAGATTAGTAAAATTTTAAATAACAGATCATTTTTTAAAGAAAATTATTTGTTAATACACTATTCAATCGTTGTTTTTTTACCTTCCGACTGTTAAGCAAACCAGAGATAATAAGTAGGGCCAATCAAATGGCTGAATAATTGCAGTTCTAAAAAACTCACCCTGAAAAATAACCATTATTCCTTTTCTTCGTACATTTAAGATGTATTACTAAAATCTCTCCAAACATGAAATTAAAATTACTAGTAACCATCAGTTTTGGCTGCGTATTGACTGTTTGTACGTTAGCGCAAAATGTACCCAATGGGGGTTTTGAAAATTGGGAAAACCGCACTCTTTACGAAGAACCTGTTTCCTGGAATACCGGGAACCTGGAAGCTTTTATGTACAGTACTGCAACAGCTCGCGACACAAGTGATAGCTATAGTGGTGAACTGGCTTTACGAATTGAGACTGTGGTAATAGAGGAAGATACCTTATTCGGATATGCCTTCTGCCAGGGTAGTGTAACAAATGGCAGCGTTTCAGACACCTTATTCTATGAAGGTGGTATTCCAATCAGTGGCGCCCCGGATTCACTTTTCGGCTATTTTAAATACCACGTTGCTGCAAACGATACTGCCATTGTACTTGCTTCATTTAAGCACCAGGGTAAGATAATCAGTCAGAATATATTCTCTCTGACTGGCGATCAGAATTCCTATATTAAAATGGGATGGGAAATAGATAATATGGTTGAAACTCCCGATACAGCAATGATCGCTTTTGCCTGCAGTAATCCCGATAATCCTATGCCCGGTGGATGGATGCAAATCGACTCCCTGTGGTTCGGAGGTATTGCCGACACCATTCCAAATGCCGATTTTGAAAGATGGGAGACAAACAGCTACCAGGAGCCTGTAAATTGGGTAACAGCCAACATATTCTCTGCCCTGTTTGGCGGAGATGCATCTGCAACCCCTTCGACCGATGCACATAGCGGAAGCTATTCGCTCAGGATCGAAAGTGTTGAAACCATGATACCCTCCGAAGATGGATTTTCTAATGCAGTAGTAGGATTTGGAATGCCATATTCCGGTTCATTCTTCTTTGGCGAGTCAATGCCAACTTTCTCTGTCGATTTCAATCCTTCAGGATTGCGAGGGTACTACAAGTTCGACCCGATGATTGATGATACGGCAATGATCATGGTTATCCTTACCGATTCAGAAGAAAATTCTTATTACGGAGGTACCCTTCTCACTGCATCTGATACCTATACCTCATTCACCGTGGGTTTCATGATTCCCACCAATGTTGATATTACAGAAGTAGGAATGGTCGTAAGTACATCAACGTATTTTATGCAGGGCGATGGCCAAAGTGGCGACGTAGGAAGCATACTCCTGCTCGATGATCTTGAGCTTATTAATCCATGCGACGGAAATACATTTGCTATATACAGTGTAATTTCTCCGACCTGCGATAATGATACCGCTGTAATAGATGCCGGTTCCGGATGGGATGAATACCTGTGGTCAAACGGTGCAACATCGCAGAGTATTTCCGTTGTAATCACCGATGCGGCCACATATAGTGTAACGGTCACAGATAATGCAACCGGTTGCGAATATTCCGACGAAGTAGATATTACCCTTCCAATTTGTGATGCCATCGATCATAATGATGGGTATCAGACTTCTGTCGACATCTTCCCAAATCCATCTTCCGGTTTAATTTCACTTGCATTTCATAATCATTTAAGCGGTGAATTTGTTGCTGAAATTATTGCTGTAACAGGTAAAACGTTGAAGAAGGAGACATTATCAATTTCACAAACCGGAAATGAAGCCCGGTTAGATCTCTCTGACTGCCCTTCCGGACTTTACCTGATAAAGATAACCGGCAATAACTTCAATCATTGTGAAAGGATTATGATTAACTAGTCTGTCGTATTTTTATCACTCAATAAGGTCGTATCAGTTCCTGTTTTGGTTTTCGATACGGCCTTATTTTATAATTTAATCTATTTTAAGATTTTCATATCTGTTAATATTTTTTACTTTTGATTCTTGTTGAAATCGAAAAGATTTGCTTCCTTTGCATTATCAATTAATAACCATGATAAACACATCACTCTGCATAAAAAAATTCCTGATGCTTACCCTTGTTAAGCCTATGTGCATGTGTTGGTGTTGCAGGTAATCCGTGATTACTAATCCCTTTGTATTTTCCTGTTATATTAAGTTCAATCATACATAATATCGCATACTATGGCAATAAATCATCGTTTTGAAACCCTGCAACTTCATGCAGGACATGAGGTTGATCAAACCTTATCAAGGGCAGTCCCAATTTACCAGACAACGTCATATCTGTTTAAGGATTCGCAGCATGCAGCCAATCTTTTCGGGCTAAAAGAATTTGGCAATATCTACACACGAATTATGAATCCCACAACCGATGTACTGGAAAAACGTATCGCAGCGCTGGAAGGAGGGGTCGCTGCCCTGGCAACATCGTCGGGGCAATCGGCTCAATTCATAGCGCTGACCAATATTCTGGAAGCAGGCGACAATTTTGTATCAACCTCGTATCTCTATGGCGGTACCTATAACCAGTTTAAAGTTCAGTTTAAAAGATTGGGGATAGAAGTTAAATTCGTTAATGGTGATGAACCTGCAAAATTTGAAAAACTGGTCGATGCAAAAACAAAAGCCATTTATATAGAAACAATCGGTAATCCTAAATTTAATATACCCGATTTCGATGCCATTGCAACTATTGCCCAAAAAAACAACATCCCCCTGATAGTCGATAACACTTTTGGCGCCGCTGGATATCTTTTCCGTCCGCTTGAGCACGGTGCCAGCATTGTTGTGGAATCAGCCACAAAATGGATCGGCGGTCACGGCACAAGTATAGGAGGAATCATCGTTGATGCGGGGAATTTTAACTGGGGGAACGGGAAATTCCCGATGTTTACAGAACCTTCGGAAGGATACCATGGCTTGAAATTCTGGGATGTTTTCGGTGAAGGTAGTCCCTTCGGCAATATCGCATTTATTATCAGGGCGCGTGTTGAGGGGTTACGGGATTATGGTAATTCATTGAGCCCATTTAATGCTTTCCTTCTCTTACAAGGTATTGAGACGCTCTCATTGAGAATGGACAGGATTACACAAAACTCACTGGCCATTGCCCGGTGGCTCGAAACGCTCGATTGGGTTGAATTTGTCAACTATCCCGGGTTGGAAAGCAGTCCGCATTATGTACTGGCTAAAAAATACCTGAAACGAGGATTTGGCGGAGTACTTACTTTTAAAGTGAAAGGAGGGCAAGAGGTCGCTGATAAAATTGTGAATAACGTTAAACTTATCAGTCACCTTGCTAATATAGGCGACTCCAAAACCCTTATAATTCATCCGAGTTCTACTACTCATGAACAACTTACTATTGAGGAACAAATATCATCGGGTGTTGAACCGGGATTATTGCGACTTTCGGTGGGAATTGAACATATCGACGATATTAAAGATGACCTTCTAGCAGCTTATAAACAGTCGGTATAAGGATTTCATAACCACATAACATGAACCGGAGATCAATATTAACAGATCCCGGTTTTAATATTTTTAGAGACTGTCTAAGTTTTAGTAATTCCTTGTGTCGTTGAGTCTTAGTGGCAAAAAAATATAGCCACAAAGGCTCTATCCCGAATGATTCGGGACACTAAGATTACAATAAGATTCTCTGGTCTCAGACCGAATTTAGTAGTTACTATGATATCAATGCAAATTTTTGATACAATGCATGATATAAAATTTTTAAACAGTCTCTTAACATAATACAAGCAGTAAATAGGATACTTAATTAATAGTACAATTTTATACTTTTGCCTTTCAATGCGTGATAAACAATGACAAGAGGAAGAGAAAACAAACCCCATATCGGGATTTTCGGAAGACGTAACAACGGAAAAAGTTCAATGATCAATGCCCTTGTTGGACAGGATGTGGCCATTGTTTCGGAAGTTGCAGGTACAACCACCGACCCGGTGAAAAAGAGTGTTGAGATATTTGGAATCGGCCCGGCTATTATTGTCGATACGGCAGGTATTGACGATACGGGCGAGTTGGGAAAACTTCGCATAAAAAAAACAAAAGCCATAATCGATCAGGTCGATCTTGCCATTCTTGTCATAACTAATAATGAATTCGATACGTTTGAAAAAAGCCTTATACAATCCTTTCAGGAAAGAGAACTTCCGTATGTAATTGTATATAATAAAATAGATCTGTATGCTCCTTCAGATAAGATAAAAGAAGCGGTCCATGAATTAACTGGCAGCGCACTCATTGAATATTCAGCCGTAAATCCCGACAAATATAATCCGGAACTGGTCCGCGTATTGGTTGAACGAATGCCCCAAAGTGCATACCAGATGAAAGGATTGCTTGGAGATTTGTTAAATCCATCTGATATAGTGTTGCTGATTACCCCCATCGACACGGAAGCCCCCGATGGCAGAATGATTCTTCCGCAGGTCCAGGTAATACGGGATACCCTCGATAACAATTGCACCGCGATTGTGCTGAAAGAAAACGAGGTGGAAAATTTTCTGAAAAAGACAGGGATCAAACCAAAAATAGCAATTACCGACAGCCAGGTTTTTGGCAAAATCAGCAAAATAATCCCCCGGGATATTCCTCTCACCAGCTTCAGTATCGTTCTGGCCCGGCAAAAAGGAGATTTCAAAGAATATATCAAAGGAACGCCGAAAATAGCTGAACTAAAAGACGGAGATCGTGTATTAATACTTGAATCATGTTCGCACCATATCTCATGCGACGATATAGGAAGGATAAAAATCCCACGCTGGATTGCCAACTATACAGGCAAAAACTTGCACTTCGATACGGTGGCTGGTCTCGATAAGCTTCCCAGACCTGTTGATGATTACGCTCTTGTTATTCAGTGCGGAGCCTGTATGATCACGCACCGTCAGCTTATGAACCGTCTGAGGGGCGCTAAGGAAAAAAATATTCCGGTCACCAACTACGGAATGGCTATTGCTTATGTTCATGGAATATTTGAAAGGGTTGTGGAGCCCTTTATTGGAAAAACCATGTTGGAACTAAGATCATTTAATGGGGAACCTGACTAATACGCAACCTATCTTCTTCTGAATTCATCTGGGTATAAACTATCGATTATGGCTCGTTGTTTTACCTTTAGTACTCTCATTCTTATATTATTTGCCAGTTGCATTAATGAAGAGGATAATACGTTTCGATTAAACGAACCTTTTATTATTCAGTATGGTGAATCTATGTATAATCCGGCATTCAATATTATAATCAGTTTTGAATCTGTCCCGGAGGATTCAAGGTGCCCTGAAGGTTGTTATTGCATATGGGAGGGAAATGCCAAAGCATCTTTTGTACTATATAATCTCCCGATTAAAAAGAAGTTTGAGCTAGATACTCATCATGGAGAAAATTATTTGAATGAAAGAATAGTTATAGGTTATTCGATTAGGCTTATTTCATTATATCGTGAATCATAAGTTAAAACACCCAACTATTTTGATAATGATATGGAATCCCATAGTCAGTGGGATTGGAAAAACTATTATGCTGAGCTGGAAATTTCGAAATAAAGAGTTATTCTCCTAACACCCTTTGGTACATGCACATTCCGATTTCCCACCGTTAAAATACCCCTCGATGATTCCTTTTGCACAGCCGCAGCCCAATCCTGAAAGCACTGTTATCGCCTGTTGTTCGCAGTTTAATGCAC
The DNA here is from genome assembly GCA_964634105.1 of uncultured Bacteroidales bacterium. GTDB lineage: Bacteria > Bacteroidota > Bacteroidia > Bacteroidales > UBA10428 > UBA10428. Next base: position 52,415 of record CAZWIU010000007.1, read on the forward strand.
AGGCGCCGCATTCCATACAGTAATCGCGCCTGACTATGTGTGCCTTGCCTCCTGAAATTTCAAATACGGCATGCGGACAAACCTTCACACACATCCCACAGGCATTGCATTTTGCCTGGTCTAATGCTAATGTTACAACATCTTTCAAGTACACAAAGTCTTTCATGAGTTTTATTTTTTAAAATTACTTACCACAAAAAGAAACAACCCGATACCGGCGAACGAAATCTGAATAGGAACAAAAGTTCTCATCTCCTTCTTTACACCTGAAAGTGAGGTAAACGTCGAAGCGCCGGTGAAATTCATCGCCATAAAAGATGAAATAGCTGAAAGCAGAAGAAACCATGAGACAACTTCAAGGACAGTATTACCCAGCAGGTTTAAAACACTTAGTATCACTGATAAGATGAGTCCTGTTAGTAATCCTTTGAAAGCAAACATCCTAACCGGAATGTATGGAAGAAGAATTGGTGTGATAAGAATGCCTGTAAAATACGCCATAGTAATATAGAGTATGGCGGGCAGTCCCTTTTGAACGATCTGATGAAAGCTTATTCCATCCCTGTTAAGTCCCGAAAGTATGGCTATCACAACAAAGGCAACCAATAGTTTGGTGCCTGCATTTACAAAATCAACCGGAGTGAGTTTCAGGCGGTCATAAAAATCAAATGTGACCTTGCGCATTTCTGCGGTTGTTTTGTAACCATTGGCAATAAAAGACTTGATATCAGCAGCTCTCACAGGGCCAAAAACTACATTGAATCCTTTATCTACCTTAACATTCAGTGCGATTGAACTTATATTCTTAACCGTGTTCGATGGCTTATTCAACCTTTCTTCCGGGGGAGTTTGAGTGAGCTTTTTAACCTGGTAGGCTGAAACTCCAGTTGCTCCGAGCTGAGGCACAATAAGCCTTCTATGGCTGATAATGGAATAGAGTTTTGTCTGTTGAATCCTGTATACAAGCTCATTCGTGCCAAATGTACCTTTCCCGGCAGCACACCATACGTTTACTCCTTTTGTGTCCAGGACAAGTATCCAGGCATTCAGACCATCGAGGTTTTTGCGCAAATGGTCGAACGATAGTTTATAGTTTGCCGACACGAATACATCGGAAGCATCATTGGGATTTCCGACTGCATATAGCCCGGGGTTTACACGGTAATTGTTTCTTCCGATCATCCAGCGGACCTTTATTGCCCCAAGTATGTCGACAAAGTTTAAGCGGGTTGCAACCTGTTCTACAGCACCCGTCCTGGTCTGAATAATTCCTGTGATCATGTTTATTTTGCTGAAAATATTTTCTCCATAATACCAACAGCATCTTCCACATATTTCCGGCAATGGGTATCAAACATACCGGATTCGACTATTCTTTTATGATCTTCCGGATTGTTCAGATCCAAATCATAAAGAAGTTCTCTGCAATTTACCGAACCATGTATCTTCTTAAATTCATTAAAAACTCCACGGTTTTATCATACGTCTGCTTCTTCTTACTCTCATCGTCGTGTAAGGCTTTCCCGTACTTCATACCAAGCGCCATTAAGGCTCCGGTAACTGCACCGCATACTAATTGCTGGCGACCCATACCTCCGCCGAATGCACACGAAACTTTAAGGCATGTGTCTTCAGACAATCCATAGTCTGTTCCAAAAACGGTGAATACCGATTGAGAGCAGTTAAAACTGTTTTGAAAATAGCTAGATGCTTGTTGCTTTTTTGTGGTCATAATAATTGAGGTTTTAATTGTTCCTGAAAAAATTTATTGAATGCTGTTTTTATTTCATCTCTAATCCTTCGGTACTCCCCTAGCACGTATTCTTCATCGCCGATAACCATGGCAGGATCTTCAAAACCGAGATGCAGCCGATGCCTGACTTTCCCTGAAAAAACCGGACAGGTCTCATTAGCATGGTCGCACACAGTAATCACATAGTCCCATTCCTGACCGAGAAACTTACTTACGCTCTTCGGATAATATCCGGAGATATCAATACCCGATTCCTTCATTACAAGAACAGCCTTGGAACTGACCTTAGCCGCCGGCCTTGTACCCGCCGATTGTACTTCAATTGTTTTATCAAACGACTGCAGGAATCCTTGTGCCATTTGGCTCCTGCAACTATTACCTGTACATAGTATCAGAATTTTCATACACTAAATAATTTTGGTTTATAATCAGGTTTCAGGATACATAAAAACCAGAACTATATTGAATGCATTAACAACACTTATCATGATTCTCTTCATCTTCTTCTCTATAGAATGCCTCAAACATTTTCTTTGCTTTCCTCCAGGTATTTCTGTTGATGCAATAATTCACCTTTGGAGGTTCAATTGTACCATGAATAAGCCCGGCATCTTTCAGTTCCGAAAGGTGTTGTGACACCGTCGCTTTAGCAATAGGCAACTCCCTGTTAATGTCGCCAAAACAGCACGAATTCAGCGATGAGAGATATTTCAGAATAGCTATGCGAGCCGGATGCGCCATTGCCTTAGCAAAGCGTGCGAGGGCTATTTCATCTTCCTTGTAATCGACACTTAATGTATACGCCATAAAGATATTTTTAATTCGTTGTTCGTAAAATTACGAATTATTATTTAAAATCCAAGAAAAAGTTTTTAAAAACCTCTCACGGGGCACGATAATTGCAATAAATGAGTTATATAAACAACGTTCTTACAAAACCCTCAAAATTCCCACGCATGAAGTGAACTCTACCGGTTATAACTAACATAGAAACTAAAGTTGAACCTTAAAAGAGTAACGTCATGAAAAAACTTTCAAAGGCATTAAATAACGCGGTTAGTGCCGAAAACCTCGAAGACATCATATTCGAAGGCCGCAATCAGGAATATGGTGCCTATGCCCTCCGAAGAAATTACAATGAAAGTATGAGATTCTCATTGCTCCTGGTGGTATCGTTTGCATCGCTGATTACAATTCTTGTTTACCAACATACAGTTAATCAGCCACCGGTAGCAGTATCAACTGTTCAACCACCAAGGATAGTTGAAATTAAACCTGGAGATATAAGTAAACTACTTCCTCCTCCATCATTTGATGTCAATATACCAAAATCAATTAACAGAGCATCCTCATTCGGTCCTCCAGTGATTGTTGAAGAAGTATCAAAACCTGTAGAACTTTTACCTATTGAAGAATGGCAATCAAATCAGTCAGCAGATGATCCAAATTTAGATCTTAGTAATATTTCATTGATATATACAGATAACACCGATAACATAATCGAAGCTGGAGAAAAAACCTTCAACGATTTTGAAGTTAATGAACAGGCTATGTTTATGGGAGGAACCGTTGAAGATTTCAGGAATTGGCTGCTGTCTCATATGCAGTATCCACTGGAAGCCTCACAAATAGGACTGGAAGGAACTGTTTTTGTTAAGTTCACAGTAGGTAAAGATGGTAAAATCCGCGATGTCATTGTCCAGCGAAAAGTCCATCCTATCCTCGATCAGGCTGCTGTTGATGCCATACTTAAATCGCCCGACAAATGGAAGGCGGCAAGAAGAAATGGCTATGATGTGAACGTCAGCTATACAATACCAATAAAATACAGCTTGCAGAATTAAGTAGATGCAGGAATATGCTGTTCCTGGCATGTTAGTTTTAACCTGATTCATCTGAGGGTATTCAGTATATCTGCACACCCGCAGGATTTCTGAATACCCTCTTTGTTTTTTCATTATAGTTAAAAAGCTTTATGATAGACAACCGGACTATCTATGGAAATTGGTATATTCGAAAGCTAATAACTTAAATCGTTCTATATGAAAATCCGGTTATTTATCTGTTTGCTTTTATGCTCAATTGCTCTTGTGTCACGCGAAGCTCCGGTTATAATCCCTGCAAGCGATACATTGATTGAGTATTCCGGCCGAATTGATTTCTCTAACCCTGATGCGCCCAAATTTTCCTATTCAGGTGTTTCGATCCGCGCATGTTTTAAAGGTACTGCAATATCTGCTATTCTGAATGATGAGCGTGGAGAAAACTATTACAATATTATTCTTGATAGGTCACAAATTACACGTCTTCAGCCGGGTTCAGGAGAAAATACCTATTCGCTTGCCGAAAATCTGACAGATACAATTCACGAGATAGAGATATTTAAACTGACGGAAGAGATGTTTGGTAAAACCTCTTTTCATGGGTTTCAGCTTGATGAACAGGATTCGTTAATTGCACTAACCGATATTCGTGAGCCTTTAATCGAATTTATTGGTAACTCAATTACCTGTGGTTATGGAAATGAGGGCTCGCTTGGAGGTATTTTCGGAGCATCAACTGAAAATCATTATATGACCTATGCAGCTATCACTTCCCGGAGTTTTAATGCACGACATTTGGCAGTCTGTAAATCGGGTATTGGTATATACAGGAACTACGACGGACCTGCCGGAGGCAATACCGATTGTATGACAAATTATTATAGCCGTATTTACCTCTATGATGCTTCTCCTCTTTATTCATTCGAAGAAACTCCCGATTTGGTTTGCATAAACCTGGGAACGAACGATTTCAGTACAACAGGAGGAGATTCAGCCCTCTATGTCAGCACCTACCTGAATTTTATCGACAGTATCCAGAATCATTATAGTCAGCCCGATATTGTGTGTCTTATCGGCTGTATGATGAGCGGAGCAACGCTTGATAAAGTCCGAAGGTATATTCAGTTTATTGTTGATTCAGCAAACAACCGCGGTTTGGGTAATGTATATTTCTTCGAAATGTCGGCGCAGACCGGTGACCTCGGAACGGGCATTGATTACCACCCGACTGTTGCCCAGCATATGGAAAACAGCAGGGAACTGATCAACTTTATAACCGCACTGAAAGGTTGGTCAATCCATCCGATGGTGTTAAAAGCAGATGTATCCACCACTACTAGTATAAAAGTAAAGTTTAACACCGGCATAAGTGATCCATCGGAAAACTATGCTGGATTTTCAGTAAAAGTTAATGGGATAGCAGCTTCGATAGACAGTGTTTTTAAAGATCCGGCTGATAGTTTTGCAATTTACATTGTATTAGCAGAAGAAATTGATTTTGGACAACAGCTGGAATTAGGTTATGAGCAGGGACAGATTGTTGGCACAGGCAATATTCCGCTGGAATCGTTTAGGACTATTTATATAGATAATAATCTTACCCATACTACATTGAGTTCCGGTAAAGTAAATACCGATGGATATACTATTTCTCTCGTATTCAATAAAAAAATGAAAATGCCTGAATCACTTGATGGACTTATTATAGAAAATTCATTAAGCGCAATTGAGATTGACAGTTTCTCGGTTTCCAATACTTCTATCCGACTCTTCGCTCTTAATGGAATTAAAGCCGGAGAGACTATTACAGCTTCTTACTCCGGTTCCTCGCTATTTGGTGAAGACGGAGTCGGAGTTACTTCCTTTACAGATGTCGAACTTAATAATCAATCGCTGCTGACGTCAAGCGAGAATTATCAAACAATGGAGGAGTTTTTTGCCTTCTACCCCAACCCCATCGGGAATGGCACGATGCATTATATTATCTGTTACCATACTCCGGAGAATTACTATTCTTTAACTTTTATTGATTTAAAGGGAGATACGGTGTGCAGGAAAGAACTGATTCAACATGAAGGAGAGCTTGATTTATCAGGAATATTAGCTAAAAACAATATGTATATTATGTTACTTCAAATAAATAATAACACATACAGTAAATTGGTACAATACTAAACTACCTCCATCCGGATTACCAATTCAAGCCTTACTCTTCAGCTTGTTATTCCTCTTCTTTATAAATATTTTTAAATTTGTTAAGAGATCAATGTGATTACTCTAACTTTATTGTTTAGAAAGCAACCATCAGTTAATCAATCAGTTTCCATAACACAAAACAATGTTCTATGAGAAGATTAATAAGCTCACTCAGTCTGCTGGCTCTTTTCTTAACCGGCCAGAGCCAGAATAACAGGATTGAATATAACGGGCAGGAATTGTTTTTAAACGGTTCAAACCTGGCGTGGGTCAATTTTGCCAATGATATTGGAGCAGGGACAACCGATTTTGAACAATTCGGAAAGCTATTCAAAGAAACGCATGATTATGGAGCAAACAGTATGAGGATCTGGTTACATACTAATGGAACCGTAACCCCTTCATTCAACGCCGATACAGTGGTTGGCCCGGGTTCCGGAGCTATTGACGACCTGATACAAATTTTAGACAGTGCCTACAAATATGATGTCGGCCTTATTCTGTGCTTATGGTCGTTCGATATGCTCCGCCTGGAAATCGGAGAGCCATACCTTACAAGAAACAGGAAGTTATTGGAAGAAGAAGAGGCGCTGAACAGTTATATCCAGTATGCACTAATCCCGATGGTTGATTCAACCAAAGACCATCCGGCGATCATTGCATGGGAAGTATTTAATGAGCCAGAAGGCATGATTGAAGGTATTCCTTACGGCGGCTGGTCGGATATCGGACATGTTACAAGAGAACAGGTTCAGAAAGTGGTAAATAAAATTGCAGGAGCTATCCATCGGGTGGATCCTGGACTGAAGGTAACCAATGGCACCCATACACTTCATTCACTGTCGGACAGGGGCGTGCACAACTATTATTCCGATTCCGCCCTGTTCAATGCCGGAGGCGATGCCGACGGGTACCTCGATTTTTACCAGGTTCATCATTACGATTTTAACCTGAATCCCTTTGAACACAACTATTCGTACTGGAATCTTGACAAACCGTTAATTATAGGAGAATTTCATCCCGATTGCAGCACCTGTGGCGATTTCAGTAACTATGAGACATTGATCGACAGCGGTTACGCAGGTGCTATGGGTTGGATGTGGCTCGATGCTTATGGTGAAAGTATAAAGCAGGAAGTTCAATACCTCTTCCTGAACCATACCAGCGACGTGGATATCGATAACAGGCTGGGCGATACACCCTACCTGGTTTTTTCAGGCCCTGAATACGGTGCTGTTTTTCCAGCCGGATCGGATATTAACTTTTCTGCTGAAGCCTATGACACGGATGGTACCATCGAAAAACTTGAATACTTTATCGACCGGGAATTGGAAGAAGATACTGTGTTATCAACTTTTACTTCTTCGCCCTTTGACTATACATGGGAACATCCGGCCGACGGGGTTTATAAAGTTTACGTAAAGGTAACTGATAACGACGGCTATACAAAGCAAAGCAACCCCACCTCCTTCCGGGTCGGTAATCCGCCCAGGTACAGGTACGAAGCAGAGGAAGGAGAACTAACAGGAAATTCATATGTGAGTACTGACGCTTCAGCCAGCAACGGAGCCTATGTCGAGTATCGCGATAACAACTGTACCATTACATGGACAATTCCCAACTGCCCTGCTGAAGATACTTACGATATGGTTATAGGGTATTCTGTCCCCTATGGCGAAAAGAATAATTTTGTTGTTATTAACAACGATGTCGCAAACCAGATCGATGTACATTTTGCAGGATCAGCCACCGGATGGTACCGGGATACCGTACAGGTAAACCTTCTAGAAGGAGTGAATACAGTGGGTATCGGCTATTCCTGGGGGTGGATGCGTTTCGACTATATAGAATTTCCATTTGAAAGATTACCCCTTGTATCTTCGATTACGATCTCCACTGCCACAGGCAATAATTTTATTGACACACCTAACGGAACGCTGCAGATGATTGCTGAGGTACTGCCTGAAAACGCAGAAAATCAGGCAGTCGACTGGAGTATCAATAATGGTCAGATAGCCTATATTAATGCCAGCGGCCTGTTATCGGCTTTCAGGAACGGCGTGGTTACTGTAACCGCTACGGCAACCGATGGGTCGGGAGTTGAAGGAACGCTTGATATTACCCTGAGCAACCAGCCTGTTGATGTTCCCGGAATAAACCTGACAGAATTTAAAATCTTCCCGAATCCGGCTTCGGATATTCTGTATATCGCCAATAGTCATGATATATCCACCATCTCCGTGATAAGCATACAGGGTAATATTATCCGGACATATACCAAAGTATACCAGGTAGGTTCTATTGATATCTCTGATTTTGAAAATGGTATGTATTATTTGTCGGTTCTTAAGAATACCGGGGAAAGGATCAATCAAGTCTTTATAAAAGATTGATCGCAATGTTTGATCTTTAATCAGCCACTTTAAATAAATTTAGCCTTCAAACGACAATGACGCAAGGATCCCGAAAAACAGGGATCCTTTGCTCAAGATAAAGTATTTCGGGTTAATTGAATATCCTTTTATCGGGGACTTCCAAGTTGTATATAAATACGAAACTTTCCCTCATTTTCGTATTCCACAAATAATTTCTACATTTGCCATGTAATAAAAAATCGCTTTTATCACTACAACGACTTCTATACTGGTGAGGTAAGGACAGAAGATACAGGGGAATTTACCCTGTATGCCTTTCCCATTTCCCCCTGTCCACATTCATTATAGTTTATTGGTATCCAATAAAGTATATGGATCATTCGATCCGTTTATAGTATTAACATTAATACAAACTACAATGAACAATTATATCATCAGAAAAGCTATAAAACAACACGACGATAAAGAACTAAACCATTTACTTACCGAGATATTTCATCCTGAAGAGGTAGGAATACTTGCGGAAGTTCTATTCAACCATTTTCAGGGAATAAAAAAGGACTACTGGTACATTGCCGAAGAACAATCCACTTCGCGTATGGTAGCTTCATTCACATTAATTCCCTGGACATGGGAAATGAAAGGTATCCGGCTTAAAACTGCAGAAATGGGCCTTGTAGGTACTCTTAAGGAACACCGGGGCCGAGGATTAATGAAGTTATTAAATCTTGAATTTGATAAGACACTTCATGAGGAACAATTCGATATTGCTGTTATACAAGGCATTCCCGGGTTCTATCACAAGTTAGGGTACCATTATGCGGTTTCGCTTGAAAACAGTATCAATATACCTCTGGCGCATATAGATTGCTGGCCCGATACCGGTACTGAATACAGCTTCCGGCTGGCAACATCCGAAGATATTCCCTTCCTGATGAAGGAAGATGAGAAGTATCGCAAGACTTACCTGCTGTCGGTTGTACGTCAGGAGGAACACTGGAAATACCTGCTGAGCTTTAGCCGTGAAACCGACTGTTGTGGTGAATTCTGGATTATGGAGCACAAAACGAAGGATGAGAAATACTATTTCAAGATCCAGCTTAAGGGTTTCGGAACGGGATTGATCGTTACTGAAGTAAGTGAAGATATTCCTGAAGAAGCAGCCGGGGCTGTGCTTCATTTCTGCCGGCAGAAAGCTATTGAACGTCGAAAACCATACATCCGCATGAACCTTCATACACATTCCGGTATGGCACAACGGGTTATTCAATCGGGTATTGACGTTTGTAAAACCTACGCATGGCAGATTAAAATTCCTGATAAGATCCGGTTTCTCATGAAAATGAAACCCCTGCTTGAAGAAAGGATAGCTCAGAGTGAGTGGGCCGGTTATTCGGGAATCTTCAGACTGAATCTTTATACTGAAGCGATTGACTTGTATTGGCAGAATGGTAAGTTGAAAACCGTGGCGAAGAGTACAGGAGAAGAGTGCATTCATACATTTTGTATGGGAAGCGATCTGTTCCCGGCATTGGTACTGGGACATCGCAGCTGGGAGGAATTGCAGTATATCCGACCCGATGCTGCACCTGAACTTATTTATATACTGCCGAATGAAGCCTCGCTTTGGGACAGGACAGGTTCGCTGGTGAATACATTATTTCCGGCAGAGAAATCGTGGATTTACCTTCAATACTGATAAAGAATCAGGAAAATTTCTGAAGCAATAATGAGGGTGTCAAAAGTGTCATTAACCATTATGAATACAAAGCCCTGAAGCATCGGGAGCACAATGTTCACTTTGTGTTAACGGGTCAAATATTAGTTCTTTGCGCGATTGGTGTTAACCGTTGTGACCATTGCGGTTAAATAATAATTGACTTTTGACACCCTCTTGAATTTGCTATAAAACCAAGGGAGTAACAGGATACTGATCTGAATCGATCAGGGGTATAACACGGTTAATTTCTTCGATCAGACGCTCCCTATCTTTCGAAAGTATTCCTTTCAGGATGAGGTTATTCGATATATGATCGCTTCGGAATATTGTATTCTCGGTAATTACATTTTCAAGGAATAATTTAAGCTCTTCTGCCAATTCAATAACAGTCTGCTGATGGTACTCTCCGCCGAACCGCGATACGAAATGTGCTTGTTCCAGTGGAAGACTGAGGGTAAGGGTCGAAAGGAACTTTGGCTTTACCGCGCTTATCAGACGTGCAGAATTGATTGCATGCTGCTGGCTGTATTTACTACCCCCAAGTCCGTTAATGACCATAATGGAAGTCTCTATACCGGCATCATGTGCTTTAACGATCCCATCAGCCATGGAAGCAAAGGTCTCGCCTTTATTGATCAGTGTTAACAGCTCATCATCACCCGATTCGATACCAATGTATAGCAACTTAAGTCCGGCCTGCCGGATCTCATGAAGTTCCTCAGGCGTTTTTGAAGCGATATCGGAAGGAAGGGCATAGGCAGAGATACGTTGCAGTCTACCAAACGAGGAATTGATTTCATCCAGGATTGGCAACAGCCGATTTGCAGAGAGCACAAAAGCATTGCCGTCGGCAAGGAATATTTTTTTTACGCCCTGATAATACCTCGACAACTTAGTAATATCTTCCTTTATCTCTTCAAAAGGTCTGACCCTGAATTTCTTCGAAGTATACATTTCACAGAAAGCACAACGATTCCACGAACATCCGATAGTAGCCTGGATGATTGCAGCATTTGCTTCAGCCGGCGGCCGAAAAACAGGTTCGTTATAATGGATCGGGAGAAAGAGGTTCATTTAATACGATTCATGTAATTTCATCCGGCAGTGGCGGTAATATTCCTTTATCTATATAAATGGGCCGGACATAGGCCCGGAACGATTCATGGTTTAGCTCAAACCAAATGCCTGAAAAAAGTGTAATTACTCCGCATATCAGTATAGTGTAAGAGATACCTATGCCACTGGCGACGGCACCAATTAGCAGGTTCCCGATCGGTGCCGTGCCCATCAGGGCCATGGAATAAAAACTCATCACGCGGCCGCGTTTATCTTCGTCGGCGAGGGTTTGTAACATTGTATTAACCGACGAAAGAAAAAGGACCATCGAAATCCCTCCGAAAAAAAACAGGATAAGGGAGAAATGTATCTTCAGCATGAAGGATACAGCTATAAGAGCTATGCCCATAATTCCTGCATTATAAGGTATAAGCTTACCCAGTCCGATCACCGATTTGCGTGCAGCCATATACAATGCCCCTGTCAGCGCACCAGCACCAAGAGCCGACATAAGAAATCCCAATGTTTCAGAACCGCCCTTAAGGATTTCTTTGGCATAGGCAGGAAGAAGAACAATAACCGGAAGACCGAATAAACTCATAAAAGCCAGCATAATGATCAACCGCCGTATTGGTAGCGATTGAAAAGTATATTGAAACCCTTCCGTAAAACTCTTCGCAAATTTAGGCTTAGTGGCAACGGCATCTTTCTTCGGAATTTTAATTAATACCAGCGCCGCAATAACAACAACATAGCTGATGCCATTCAACAGGAAGCATATTCCCTCACCGACTGCAGCAATGGTTATTCCAGCAATAGCTGGACCGATCAACCGGCCGCCGTTAAAGATGGCTGAATTCAGGGCAATAGCATTACATAGGTCGCCGGGCCTGTCGATAAGATCAATTACCAAAGCCTGTCTGGCAGGAGCATCGAACGCAGTAATGATTCCAAGAATGATACTCAATACAATAATATGCCATACAACAACCACATTGATCAATACCAGGAGAGCCATGGTGAGTGCCTGCAGCATGTAAAAGAATTGTGTCAGTTTCATAATCTTCAGCCTGTTATGCTGGTCGGTCAACACTCCCGTAAAAGGGGAGAGCACAAATGTTGGAATCTGGCTGGTGAAGGCAACAAGGCCAAGCAGGAATACCGATCCGGTAAGTCGGTATACAAGCCAGCTGAGTGCAATATGCTGCATCCAGGTGCCGATCAGAGAAATTCCCTGGCCGATAAAATATAACCGGTAATTCCGCGAGCGAAGCGATGAAAAGATATTACCAACCAGCGTCAGGTTGTTAGATATTATATTGTTAATCGTCATTATTAAGCTGTATGATGTAGCGAAGGTAAAATTAAAAACCTTATTCATGCGGCTGAAAATTCGTTTCATTTATTTATCCTCCTGCAAGTTTGTAGTATACTCTATAGAGTCGTTGTGATAAAGCATGTGTATCTCATTTAAATCGCAGGATTTAGCTTGTGACATGGCATGCCTTGTCACAACGCTATCCTGTCATTTCAGACTCTTATAAAATAAAAGCAAACTGGCATCTTAAAACCTTACAGTTTTCAAGGAATTCTTGATAAATGCAATTAGCCGTAATTTCTATGGACAGAAATAATAAAATACCTTACATTTATATTCAGCGAATAATCAAGATATATAGTCCATGAAGAACCTGATTTTTATAATACTGGCTGTGCTGTCCACACTATCATGCACACAAAAAAAAAGTGTTTACGAAGAATATTATCCCAGTGGCAGCATTAAATCGGAAACCGAGATGAAAGACGGACTCAGAAACGGTATCTCCAAAACTTACGATGAGCGGGGCATACTTGTATCAACCTGTGAATTTGTGAACGATTCCTTGCAAGGCTGGATGATAAACTATAATCCAAAGAACGGGAAAGTGTCAGCAAAAGCAATGTATAAGGATGACATGCAAAACGGGCCTGTCATTCTTTACTATGATGAAGGACAACTTTATCGTGAAGAAACGTATGTTAACGGCCGGCTTGATGGTATTGTCAAAACCTATTGGCCCGATGGTAAATTACAGGCTGAAGTTCAATTTAAAATGGGATCGCCGGGATTGGGTTTAAAAGAATATGATAAAAATGGCGAACCAATCGTCCAACCGAAATTGGTGATTGAAGAAATCAACCTGTTACGATCTGCCAATACTTTCAAGTTAAAGCTATCTGTTTCTGACCATAGCACCAAAGTAGATTATTATCTCGGCGATCTGATCGAGGATAAATATCTGGATCCGGGAGCGATAAAAGTTAGCGACAGCGACGGTGTAGCCTATCTCCAATACAACATACTAAAGCATCACAAGGTTAAAAAGCGCATGGGTATCTCAGCCCGTGTACGAACTCCGCTGGGAAATACATTACTGCTGCACAGGGTATATAACCTGGATGTATCACACTAGCGGGTTAATCATCAACTGAAATTTTATTTTTTTATGAAAATCATTGATCTGATACCAGAATATGAAAAACAATATTTCTGCTGCCTGGAAGAAGGTGAAGCGGTTATGAACGATGCTGGCACACATAAAACATGCTGGTTCAACGTTATGAAAGATAAAGGATTGCGGGTGAAACTTGCCCAGGGTGAGGATGGCCTGATTAAAGGAATGATACAATACCTGCCTGCTGAATATTCGCATATCGAAGGCAGGAACCTCTATGTAGTATTGTGCATATGGATTCCCGGTCATAAAAATAAAAAAAGTACTTCCTATGAACCTGGTATGGGCAGGGCATTATTAAAAGCCGCGGAAGATGATGTCAGGGAGATTGGAGCGAAAGGCCTGGTAACATGGGGTGTGTGGCTTCCTTTTTTTATGAGGGCTTCATGGTTCAGGAAGCAGGGCTACAGGGTAATAGATAAATCTGGGATGATGCGGCTTCTATGGAAACCATTTACTAGCGATGCGGTTCCTCCGCGTTTCTTCCGTCATAAGAAAAAACCTGAACTTTCCCCTGGCAAGCTTACCATTTCTCTTTTTAAAAACGGCTGGTGTCCGGCCCAGAATGCTGTATATGAAAGGGCAAAAAGAGCTGCTGCCGGATATTCAGACAGGATTGAAATGAAAGAATACGATACCCTTGATGATGCTGTCCGCAATGAATGGGGAATTGTTGATTCTGTATTCCTGGACAGGAAGGAAATCACCAGCGGACCACCTCTCAGCTATGAAAAAATCCAACGAATGATTGCCAGAAAAGTGAAAAGATATCGATAATATTACTTTCGGTTTTTCAATCTCAACATTGTATGACAGCAAATTTTTCTACTCCCAAAAATCCAGGACAGCGGGTCTATTATCCCATATTCATCATCGGTGTTCTGTTTTTCATCTTCGGTTTTGTAACCTGGCTGAACTCAACACTGATACCGTTCCTGAAGATATCGTGCGAACTGAATAATTTTCAGGCTTACTTTGTGGCATTTGCCTTTTACATCTCCTATTTTGTAATGGCTCCGCCCTCATCATTTGTATTACACAAAGTAGGCTTTAAGAACGGAATAGCTCTTGGGTTGTTCATCATGGCCATTGGCTCCCTGATATTTATTCCGGCTGCTCTTACACGTACTTATGGATTATTTCTTACCGGCTTATTCATTCAGGGGGCCGGCCTGGCGTTATTACAGACTGCATCAAATCCGTATGTTACGTTGATAGGTCCGGTGGAAAGTGCGGCCAGGCGGATCAGTATCATGGGAATATGCAATAAGGTTGCAGGGGTTGTCAGTCCCTTAATCCTTGGTGCAATCGTGCTTAAAGGCGCGAATCAGATCGTGGAACAACTCACCAAAGTGTCGGGAAACGAAAAGGCGTTCTTCCTTGACAGCCTGGCCCATCGCGTCATTCTTCCATATATAATCATGGCGGTTGTATTGGTTGGACTTACCTTCCTGGTAAAACTCACTCGCCTTCCCGAAGTTGAGACAGATACAGCCGATGATTCATATTCAGTTTCAGGAACAAAAAAAACCAGTCTGTGGCAGTTTCCGCACCTGATCTTAGGATTCATTGCCATTTTTGTATACGTAGGCGTGGAAGTCATGGCAGGAGATACAATAGTGCTGTATGGACAATCGCAGGGAATATCGCTGGAGATTGCCCGCAGGTTTGCTTCATTAACTATGGCATCAATGGTCATAGGATATATCCTGGGCATTATTTCCATTCCGAGATATATCTCTCAAAGCAGAGCGTTAGCTGTATCAGCTGTTTTGGGAACTGTATTTTCGATTGTTGCCATTATTACCTCAGGCTATTTAAGCGTAATCTTTATTGCACTCCTTGGACTGGCAAATGCAATTATGTGGCCTGCAATATGGCCCTTAGCTATTGCCGATCTGGGTAAATTCACAAAATCGGGTTCAGCACTTTTAATAATGGGTATTGCAGGCGGTGCAACCATTCCATTACTCTATGGCTACCTGGCCGACCTTTGGAATAATTCACGGCAGGCCTATTGGATTATGGTGCCGTTCTATATATATATTTTCTACTTTGCAATAGCGGGACATAAAATCAGGAAATAGTACAGTAAGACTGCCTCTTCATCACAGATTTCATCTCTCTTCTAAATCCAATATTCTCAGGCAAATAGACGAAAATCTGCCTAAAATCATAGGTTTATGGCATGGAATTAAGAAAGAAAAGTGCTAAATTGAGGGAGAATACATATCAGTTTTGTATTCACTGATTTTGAATGATCATACCCTGGATAATAATCTAAAACCTATCACTATGAACCAGTTTATGTACCTCTGTATCACTCCGGAAGCATTGATCGGATCGATGTTGCCTCCTGTCGAATTTGGCGCCTATCTTTCAACAGGCACACGTAAACGTAATAAGGGACAGGCCATATTTTTCGAACTCGATTTTGAAAAAGTAAAAGATCTGATTGATTTGGAATACCTGAAAAGACGTTGTGTGCCAAAACCCGATGGCAGTCCAAAACATACTGTTTATCTTTCGGTTTATAAGGTATTAGAAATGATACCCATGAATGCGTTTAAGAACCTGTATTTATCGACCGAGACAGGCATTGTACTTGAACTTAAACCTAGTGAATACGATAAAAGTAAAGAGGTAAAAGATGCTTTACATCTTTACCAGGAGTTGTGTCCTGTAACTCCTCAGGTGGCCAGCAGGTTATCGCCTCCCGATTTTCTCAGGGTACTTACCGATGGTTCAATGCCTATCCATTTTCCAAAGTTATTTATTGTCGACCTGAAATTAGGTGACCTGGCAACAGATCCGGTGAAAGGGTCAGCCGAGAATCTTCCCTATCCGAACTTAGGGCACCTGAGAGACTGCCTTCTGACACTGAAGGATTATGAGAAAAAGATGAAAACCGTGTTGCGTTTTTATAAAGGTGAATTATTATACCGTTCGGTAGAATCAGGATATTACCTGGGAGCGAAAGATCAAATGATCTATTATCGCTATCCGAGTATGAGTGAATTGGAAAAGATTAACTACGATTTCTTCAGAACATTATAATTACACATAATAACAAAGGGCGTTTTAAAAGTCATCGGTGCATTATTCTGTCATTTAAGTAGATATGGAATAATATACTATCCGGCTTCTAAGACGCCCTTCTTTATGCCTGCAATTCCCGCTTATTTGTTTTCCCTGCCTGATGTCAGGCTAATTCCAAGAGAATAACAATCATATAAAACGGTTTTGTTATTCTTATGGTCTCCTGCTGCCAGATGAACGGGCAGATTCATTTTTGCATACATAGCCCCTAGTTCCTCCTCGGTTTTTAATAACTGTTGCACAACTGCCAGTCGTGTGGCCCTGATGACATGAAGTTTGTTGCCCTCCCCAAGGATCGAGGTCATAAAGTTGAAAAGGTCTATGATGGGTTGGGCTTCGTCCGGATTTGGAGAACCCATGCTTAGCAGCAGCACGAAGTCTTTATTCCAGGCATGCCTGGGTGTATGCTTTAGTCCTGTTTCGGTGATCTGCACATGAATGAAGGAACGGAAACGATCGATTAGTTTCTTCATCGGCGCCGGCACATGATGAAAATATACCGGCGAAGCAAATACAAGAACATCCGCCTCTACTATCTTGTTACTGATCTGTTCCCAATCATCGCCATGTAATGAACATCTTCCCAATACATTGCATCGCAGACAACCGCGGCAATATTCAAGTTGAATTTCTCCCATGTCAAGCAACTCGATTTTTGCGTTGCCCGAAGCTGCACCCTCAGCAAACTTTTTCAACATCGTGGAAGTATTCCCGGTTTTTCGCGGACTGCCGTTAAAGGCAAGGACTTTTTTCATGATCGGTCGTTAAATTATAGTTGGAAAAAGTATCTCCATCGTAATAAACATCAGGATTTTATTCAATCGTTGTTTTTGAACTTTCTATTTTTCTTTAACAAGTATTTCTTTCCCGCAACGATTACATGTATAGTCATAAAACTTGATCATTCCATCGCATGAATTACAGCTCCATCGTTTTCTTTGCCATGCCAGATAATCCTCTACAGTCATCGATTTCAACCTCTTAAACACAGCAGGTATTTCGTGCCGGTATGTAAATTTATTTTCATCATGATGGGTATCAAGCAGTTTTTTTCGAATGATCTTACAGGGAAACTCATCACAATGAATACAATAATTCAACCCTCTCTTATAACAACAAATTCTTATCCTGCAAGTCCATTTACTGATCCGGTTCTGCTCCTTTTTCTCTGACCCACAACCCAGGCATGTTTTATCGAATGAGGGACAAGCCTCGCAAAACACTCCGCACGGAGCCAATTGTCTGTACCGTTTATCACTTTGCTGCATCAATTCTATCATATTAGCGATTGATAAAACAATTATTTAGCTGTTAGCACAAAGGAGGTATCTTTAAAATAATCGCTCAGAAAAACAATTTTATCGTCGTTGAAACGGATCAGGGTAACTCCGCTGTTAGAATAGGGTTTACCATCGATATGTTCACCCGAATTGGTCCAGACAGCGCATGCTTTGTCTCCGTCGATAATGACATCGGAGACTATAAATGTGAGTACACGATATTTCCGGAGAAGGGCTTTCAGAAACAAAATAACTCTTTTTGATCCTTCAATTCTTCCGGCACCGGGAAAGTCGAATGCAACATTTTCCGCCACATTCTTTTCCAGCTCCGTAAAATCACGGCTGTTCATAGCATTGAATACACCATTGGTAAGATGATGATAGGCAGGATTGTTCATGATGATGTGTTGTTAGGTTTTGAATACCCGAAAATAACACATATTTCTATAAATGATCAATGCAACCTAATACCTGATTATCTTTTGTAACCGGAAAATGAATGATGTATTTGGGTTCGGTTAATCGGAAGTCACTACTGTCCGATTAAAATATTTTTTAAAATATGATTATCCGTAATTGTACCTGAATTTACCATACCATGTATCTTCTAT
>CAZWIU010000008.1:0-69198 GCA_964634105.1 uncultured Bacteroidales bacterium
ACTCAGGTTAATTTTTCGCTTTGATAAAATATAGTTGATCAGTTTAATAATTTAAATTAGGTACTTGTTTAAAAAATCATATTTTTGTATTGACTGTTGACGCTCTTTCAAATACTGCAACAAAATTTGCCGATATGGATGATTTACATATAGAACCAACGAAGAACTCCCCCCTGGTGGATTTCTTCTCAAGCGGGAAGCTCATTCTTGCCGGATCGGTTTTCCCGGAAAACTCCAAAGAATTCTTTGATCCACTTATTGAATGGATTCTCGACCTTCAGACAGCCTCTGTCGATCTGGATCTGATTATTGAATACATTAACACATCTTCTGCAAAAAAACTTCTTGAATTACTTCAGAAGCTGGAAAGAAATACTAAGATCGGAAACCGTAATATCAATTGGTTCTATCAGAAATGGGACACCGATAGCCTTGAAACCGGGCAGATTCTATCCGAATCGCTGCCGGGATTGAAATTTCAGTTTACAGAGTACGAAAAGAAGAAGTGAGGTTTCAACAATTTTTTCTAAGTAGCCGGAAATTTTTTTTCAGTAATCATTTTCTACGTAACGGTTTAATTTTTAGCCCTGCTTCGCTGTCGGCAATGAGTTCTTTCAGCCGTTTCAATTTGGTTTCTTCCTGCTTCGCTGACATGATCCAGCGATATACTATCTTTTGGTATGAGGGAGGTTGAGAGTTAAAAAAATCCCATGCGGCAGAATTTTTTCTGAGGAAATCAAGGTACTTTTTTGGTAATTCAGCATCCTTATTTTCGTATGAATATCGTTTCGAATGTAATTTTTGAGCATTGGAATACACTGCAAGTCCGGCAGGAGTCATTAACCCCTGTTTTTTAAGCTTTTCGACTTTGGCTATATTAATTGAACTCCAATTGCTGTTGCGACGACGCGGGGTAAACCTGATATTATAACTTTTTTCATCAATCGACCGGCGAATACCGTCGATCCAGCCAAAACACAAGGCAACATCAACCGAATCGGACCAGTTAATACTGGGGATTTTCGTTCCGACTTTGTAATACCCAACAATAAGTTCTGTCTCTTTATCATGGTTTTTTTCAAACCATTCGCGGAGTTCAGCAGGGGATGTAAAAAATAAAGGTTCCATTGAGAATTTGATCGGGCTAAAATATATTTTATAATCAGAATTTCATCGCTTGTCGGTAAATGATGATACCAAATTACAATTCTTAAAAAAAAACTAAGTAATTAGTTGTATAACTAAATATTTAGTTATACATTTGTCTTCATAAATATTATAAGCTTGAAAATAGTATAGTCTATCATGAAAGAGTTAACCAGGGCAGAAGAACAGATCATGCAAATTTTATGGAAGCTGGGTAAAGGTTTTGTTAACGATATCATCGACCAGATACCGGAGCCCAAGCCTGCCTATAATACCGTTTCGACCATTGTAAGAATATTGGAGTCGAAAGGATTTGTTGAGCATAAGGCATATGGTAAAACGCACGAATACTATCCCCTGCTCTCGAAAGAAGAGTATACAAAAGGTTTTTTGCATGGATTTATCAAGAATTATTTTTCCAATTCCTATAAGAATATGGTTTCCTTTTTTTCTAAAAATGAGAATCTATCCATAAAAGAAATTGAAGAAATAATCGACGAGCTCAACCAGCAACTGAATTCAAAAAAGGGAAAATAGTATGGGCTTTATGGGTTTTTATATTGCCAAATCCTTTCTTGCTTTGACATTTTTATATGCATTTTACGGGATCTTTCTCCGGAATGAAACATACTATTCATGGAACCGACTATATCTTATGCTATCCATGATTCTATCTATGTTTTTCCCTTTTTTCAATATTGAATTGAATGATACTGTTCCGGCATTATACCATACGTTGATAGATCCTGTAGAGATCGCTGTGAAGAATAACCCGGTCCGGCTATCAGTATCTTCTCCCTCAGTAAGTATATTATCGATAATCTATATAAGCGGCGCCGTTTTTTTTAGTTTACGGCTGTTATCAAGCCTGTCGAGAATCCGTTTTTTATTTACCCGTTTTCCTAAAGTAAAATATAATGGTTTCAAGGCAGTTCTTCTTGATAATGACCAATCGCCCTTCACTTTCTTCAATATTTTATTTCTATCGCGCAACGATTTTGAAGGAGGAAAAACCAATGAAATGATTGTTCACGAAAAAGCTCACCGGGAAGGTCTTCATTCGTTCGATGTCCTCCTGGTGGAAATCCTGACCATCATTCAATGGTTTAATCCTGTCGTCTGGCTATTCAGGAGGTCACTGAAGGAAGAACATGAATTCATTGCCGATAAGAAAGTATTGAGCGAGGGGTATGATTCGGCCAGATACCAGAAGTTTTTACTGGAGAAAAGCCTGGGCATAACTTCGGTTTTCATGGCCAACAATTTTAATTATTCACTCTTAAAAAAACGGATTAATATGATGACAACAAAAAATTCCGGGCCATTGGTACGGATAAAATACCTGGCATCGGTACCCGTATTGCTGATAGCAATAACATTGGCAGTAACAAATTTCAAAACTTATGGACAAACTGATGCGGTGTATACCGAGGTGGATGAGCAGGCAATGTATAATAATGGCGATATTTCAGGAGTTGCTGCCTTTTTCATGGAAAATATCGTTTATCCGAAGTCGGCCATCGATAATAATGTTTCAGGGAAGATCTTTGTCCAGTTTGTGATCGATGAATGGGGCAATGTTACCGATGAAAAGCTGGTATGGCGCGAATTTAAAGACGGTTCAGGGAAGCAGATCGCAATTGAAGGCGAGAAGCCCGTTTCAACAACGGAAATCAATTCGCAGGCTGTTTCAGAATTGGAGAACGAGGTATTACGCGTAGTGAGACTGTTAAAAGGTTTTACCCCGGCTAAAAAAGATGGTAAGAACGTGAAATCGCAATATACTATTCCGGTTAAGTTCAGTTTTGAATAAACCAGGATAATTCAAATGGTTAAAGACTGACGTTAACTAACAAAGACCTGTAGAAAAAAGACCTGCTTTGCATAGGCAGGTCTTCTTCCTTAAATTGTTAAATAATTTATAAGGGTCATCGATTAATAAATGCTGCAGTCCATTGACTCCAGAAGATCTTCATATTGAGCCCTTACAGAAGCAGGAATCGCTTCACATCCACTTACATAATCGTGCCAGGCGTCTTTATAATCATTACAGGTGGCTTCACTGGGAGCAGTGCCAAATGCAGTAGATGCATTAATAAAATCATCATAAAGCTCATCACATCTGTCTTCTTTTGCCTTGGCACAACCAGAAAGTAAAAATCCAATGCACACTGCTGTAAACACAAGGTATAGTCTATTTTTCTTCATATAAATTAAGTTTAAAGGTTCATACAAAAGTGATATTAAAGATAGTTAAAAAATACAGCCCTGATTTTTTTATTTAAAAGATTATCAACATAGATTCATAAATAATTTACTTGTAATTAAAAACTCCTGACATGAGGCTGTCATTACTATTATTTAACTTGGCTGTGTATTACTGATCTTATTCCGATATGAACACACTGAAAGAAATTGACCAACTCTTTATCGACCTGAAAAGCGCGAACGATTCCATTCGTTACAAGGCATTTAAAGAATTGCTGTCGGTTACCGAAAACAAGGTTCTCTGGATTTATGATAAATGGTTTGAGCTTACCGAAAAACTTGATTCAACGAATTCTTACGCACGCAGTATTGGAATTATGGTCCTGGCAAACCTCGCAAAAAGCGATGGGGATAACCGGATAAGTTCCATCCTGGACCGGTATCTGGAATTTTTTGAGGATGAAAAATTCATAACCTCACGGCAGTGTATTCAGCATGTCTGGAAAATAGCGGTTATACAGGCATCGAACCGGGATAAAATAATTCAACGGCTGATTGATTCATATACTGATAACAAGCATCTTAAAAGTCATGCCAGCCTGATCCGGCAGGATATTATATCAAGCCTTTATCAGATATACCAACATGCCGGAGACAATAATTTGTTAGCAGCAATCGATGAACTCATTAATTCCGAAAACGATGTTAAACTTCAGAAAAAACTCAGGAAAATTGTTACAAAATAGCCTTTTGTCTTATACTGAATTTACCCGGAAATAATTTCAACGATATGTGTTTTTTGTCTATTATTACTGAATTGAAATTATGACTTGACATATTTATGAAAAATTTAGCTCTTTGCTTGATTTTCAGCATAGAAGTTAACTCTGCAATACACTATCTCTTTTCTACACATTGTGTACATAGTGCTCCCGAACGTTCGGGACATTATGAACATGGTGGTTAAAAAACAACAAAAAATTAATGTTTTATCTAGTATAAACACGATCTCAACTTGAAATATATTGACCTCGAAGATATCATCAGGAAGAGCGATTCAGCATTCCTGAAAAGACTGCCGCGATTTATCGTCCGCACGGTTCAATGGATTATCATGGAAGATAAAATGAATTATTACCTTACAAAAATGGCAGGGGAGATCGGGGTCGATTTTTTGCCCGCAGTCTTAAAAGAGTTTAATATTAAAGTTGAGTTGGAAGGGTTGGAAAATCTTCCTGAGCACAGCCGTTGCTTCTTTTTTGCCAATCATCCGTTTGGTGTTATCGACGGGTTGGTCCTTACCAATACAGTAGCCAGTAAATACGGAACATTAAAGGCAATCGGGAACGAAGCGTTCATGTTTCTGCCCAATCTGCGGCCCCTGATTGCTGCAGTGAATGTCTTTAAGCCCAATTCAAAAGAATATATCACAGCACTGGAGCAGGTATTTGATTCTGATATCGCCATCACGCATTTCCCTTCCGGAGAGGTTTCCCGTTTTTATAATGGTAAGATCCAGGATTGTGCTTGGCAGAAAAGCTTTATCTACAAATCGGTTTCGAAAAAACGGGATATTGTTCCATTTTACTTTTATGGAAGGAACTCAATTCTGTTTTATGCCATAGGAATTCTTCGTAAATTATTGGGAATAAAAATTAATATAGAACTTATGCTCCTCCCAAGGGAGATGTTTAATAAACGAAATAAAACGATCCGGGGTAAAATCGGAAAACCCATCCCTTATTCCACCTTCGATACCAGTTATTCCCACCAGGAATGGGCGCAAAAGGTTCGTGAACATGTTTACCGGATGGGGAAGAATAAAGAAACGATCCTATTTAATCCAGGAAAGTAAATACTAAATAATTTTTTGCCATGAAAAAAATTACCGTTCCATTGTTCATTCTTGTTGTTGTTCTCTCCGGTTGCAAAAACAGGGAGTCGGCACCCAGCGATTATCCGATTGCTGCGATACCTGTTCGTAACGTTGAACTTACCGACAGCTTCTGGCTACCGATGATACGGACAATCCAAAAAACCACCATTCAGTATGCATTTGATAAATGTTACCAGGAAGGGCGGATGGATAATTTCCTTATTGCCGGCGGGAAAATGGAAGGCAAAACCAAAGGTAAAATGCCCTTCGACGATACCGATCTCTATAAGATCATTGAAGGCGCTTCCTATTCTTTGATCAGCAATCCTGATTCAACGCTTGAAGCTTATCTCGATTCAATTATCGGCATTATAAAAACAGGACAGGAGCCCGACGGATACCTGACCACCTGGTTTACCATCGATCCGGCCAGTCCGCCTGCCTGGTGGGTTAAACCCTCGACCTTCCGGTGGGAGAATGAAATCAGCAGTCATGAGCTATACAACAGCGGACACCTGTTTGAAGCTGCATCAGCTCATTATCTTGCAACGGGGAAACGTAATTTTTTGGATATAGCATTGAAAAATGCCGATTTATTGGCAGCTAATTTCGGACCTGATAAAAACTATACGGTTCCCGGGCACCAGATTGTGGAAACCGGCCTTATTAAATTATACAGAATTACTCATGATCAGAAATACCTGAAATTAGCAAAGTTTTTCCTCGACGAACGCGGCGACAGCCTTCATCATAAACTATATGGAGCCTATAACCAGGACCATTGTCCGGTAATCGACCAGGATGAAGTTGTAGGCCATGCCGTACGCGGTGTATATATGTATGCCGCCATGACCGATATTGCTGCAATTTGTAACGATTCTGCCTATCGAAAAGCAGTTGACAGGCTCTGGGAGAATATGGTAACCAAGAAATTATATATAACCGGGGGGATTGGCGCCAGGCATGATGGAGAAGCGTTTGGAGATAATTATGAACTGCCGAACCTCACGGCATATAGCGAGACATGTGCAGCTATCGGCAGCGTTTATTGGAATCACCGTCTGTTTTTGCTGACCGGCGATGTGAACTATGCTGATATCATTGAACGAACTTTATACAACGGCCTGATCTCGGGCATATCAACAAATGGTACACTGTTTTTCTATCCCAATCCGCTGGAATCGGACGGTAAATATACTTTTAACCATGGCTCCTGTACCCGCCAGGAATGGTTCGATTGTTCCTGCTGCCCTACAAATCTGATCCGCTTTATCCCCTCAATGCCCGATCTTATTTATGCTGTCGGGCAGGACGATGTGTATGTTAACCTGTATGTTTCGAACAAAGCGAGGATTGAATTGGGTAAAACGAAGCTGGACATTATCCAGGAGACCAATTATCCATGGGAGGGAAAAATAAAGATTATAATAAATCCTGGAAAATCAGGGAAATTTACCATGAATCTCCGTGTTCCCTATTGGATGAGAAACCAGGCAGTTCCCGGCGATTTGTACAAATACGTTGAGACCAAATCTCCTGAATTCCAGCTATTCATCAACGGCAAGGAAGAGGTTCCAACGATCGATAATGGTTATCTGAAAATTACCAGGAAATGGTCAGCAGGCGACAGCATCGAAATCAATTTCCCGATGGAAGTGAAACAGGTTGTGGCCAATGAACTGGTAGCCGATGATACCGGTAAAGTAGCGCTGGAGTATGGCCCCTTTGTCTACTGTGCTGAAGAAAAGGATAACGCGGATCTGATCGACGATCTGGTTGTAACCAATGATATGAAATTCAGCATTGAAAAAAAGAATGACCTGTTCGGAGGGATCAATGTAATTTCAGGAGAAACAAACCAGGCCAGCTACTTGTTTATCCCGTATTATCTATGGTCAAACCGTGGAGCCGGTAAAATGAAAGTTTGGTATAACAAACAGTAACCTGCAGACATATTATGCTTAATGACCTCTCATAAATGGTCCCGCTTGAAATTGGAAAAATCAGGCTTCATAACCAGTTAATTGCTGATAATCGTTATACAAAACCGGAAGAAGTTGTTTCGTGGATGTTGGCTATGCAGGCGCAGGATTATACCGGAGCTAAATGGGCTGTCGGGCTCCGTCTGCCAGTAGCAACCGACGATGATATTGAGAAAGCAATCAGGGAAAGGCTTATTATACGCAGCTGGCCAATGCGGGGAACATTGCACTTTGTTTCTGCGCACGATATCCGCTGGATGCTTGCACTGCTGGCGCCACGTGTGATTGCGTCCAGCGCTGGCCGGTACCGTCAGCTTGAACTCGATGAGAAAGTATTCACACGAACCAGGAAAATACTTACTAAGATCCTTGAGGGGAAAAAGGAAATAAACCGGCAATCGCTTTTCCAGGTTCTCGAATCTTCAAAAATAGCATGTAAAAATCAACGGGGAATTCATATTTTACAACGTCATGCATTGGAAGGCCTTATATGCTTCGGATCACACCAAGGTAAACAACCTACCTTTACACTCCTGGACGAATGGCTTCCGCAGACGAGGAAGCTGGAACGCGAAGAAGCTATGGCTGAGTTGGCAAGACGGTACTTTTCCAGTCATGGCCCTGCGACGATCAACGATTTTATATGGTGGTCGGGACTCACTTCCAAGGCAGCTAAAGAAGCTGTCGGGTTGGCCCAACCTGTTATTGTATCAGAGAAGATAGATGATATAGTATACTTTTATAATCCGGCAGCAACAGCCCTTCCTAACACGTCACCGGCAGCATATCTGCTGCCCTCATTCGATGAGTTCGTGCTGGGGTATACCGACCGGAGTGCTGTCATAGAAGAAAAATTTGTGAAACTGCTCACCCCTGGTGGTGGATTATTCTATCCCGCAATTGTTCTCGATGGAAGGATTTCAGGAGTATGGAAACGAAATGTTAAAGGCAATAAAGTTGATTTGATAATTCATCCTTTTAAAAAGCTTAATTCAGATCAAAAATCTATGCTTAAGCGTACAAGCGAACGTTATATTAACTTCCTGACTAAGATGAGGTCGACACCAAATGTCATACATAATTCGGTTCCGGATATACTTTAATTTGAACTTTCTCCTATAAATAATGTTATATACTAACACTAATAAGCTAAGTATACACGTATAATTTATGGAGTGAAAAAGCTGATAAGTATACTGATCATTATAATATATTTCAGCCTGTCCTCGATCAAAGTTATCGATCTTCATTTCTGCCGGGACAGACTGGAATCGGTTGCTGTTTTTTATGAAGCAAAACCTTGCTGTGCAAGTCCTGATATGGCAGAACCTTCGTGCTGCAGCAACAAATCAGTTACGATTAATATAGCAGACAACCAGCTATCAGGCCAAAAAATAGTCATACATCCTCCGGTTGGATGCGAGCCATTATTATGCAATACCCGGGAATTTTTAGTTGAAAAAACAGATACCGGACAACCGATTTTTTTCTTCCGGGTAAATGAATCTCCTCCCAAAGAACGGTTCAAGCTATACCACTCGTTTATTTTCTACGGATAATTTCTGTTGCGAACCAGGAAATCGATCCTCATTTACTTGATGGGGATAAATCTTTATTCTGCACATAACAAATGAATGCTTAATCATTCTTTATAATCTTTTTTCTTAAGCAAACTTTAATACTAAAACAATGAAACGCTTTATAATAACAACTGCTATATGCATTATTACCCTTGCAGGATATGCCCAGGATTCAAAGTATATAACCTCAACATTTCATGTCGATGGTGTTTGTGGATCCTGTAAAGTTCGTATTGAGAATGCTGCCTATATAAAGGGAGTTAAAAAATGCGATTGGAATATTGAATCAGGTCTTTTTACTGTTGCCTACGATTCGACAAAAGTCGATCTGATGAAGATTCATAAAAGTATTGCAGCTGTGGGTCACTCAACCGACAGACTACCAGCCGATCCGGCAGCTTACAATAAGCTTCCAGACTGCTGTAAGTACAACGACGGTGTACATAAACATTAAAAAAAACATCGGATGAAAAAGATCTTTGCATTACTGGTTTTGCTGTACCTGGCAATAATGAATAGTACTGCGCAATCGCCGCAAGCATTATTTACAGGTACAGTATATGAAATGGCCGGAGACAGTCTGAGCCCTGTTCCCGGAGTACATGTTTACTGGATGGGAACAGGCCTTGGAACCATAACAGATCGTTCGGGTCGTTTTTCATTAGAAAAGATTGATAAAACTCCTTTTCTAATTGTAAGTTTTGTGGGCTATGCACCTGATACTATTGATAGCCGGGCATCAAACAATGGGAATATAGTGCTGAAACAATTCGTGAAACTACAAGAAGTTGAGGTCGTGAAACGAAAAAAAACCACCGAGTTTTCGCTGATTGATCCGATAAAGGTAGAGCATATCGGTGAAGGAGAATTGACCAAGGCTGCATGTTGTAACCTCTCAGAGAGTTTCGAAACTAATCCATCAGTAGATGTTTCCTTTACGGATGCTGTTACAGGGACCAAACAAATTCAAATGCTCGGTCTGGCCGGGCCATATACACAGATCACCCGTGAGAACATACCTGACATTCGCGGACTCTCGGCAATTTATGGTATGGAATACATTCCCGGGCCATGGATAGAGAGCATACAATTAAATAAGGGCACGGGTTCGGTAGTGAATGGTTTCGAAAGCATTGCCGGACAGATCAACGTTGAATTACGGAAACCGGAAACTGCCGACAGGTTATATCTCAATGTTTTTGCCAGTGAGGAAAGCAGGGTCGAAGCAAATCTCAACCTGTTGCAAAAGCTGAACAATCACTGGTCAACAGGCTTGCTGATCCACGGCCGCAACCAATCAATAGGCATGGATAAAAATAACGATGGCTTTACGGACAAACCGGTTGGTAACCAGTTTATCGTGCTGAATCGCTGGAAATTTCACAACGATCATGGCTGGGAATCGCAATTTGGTTTGAAGGCTAACTTCAATCAAAGTACCGGCGGACAAATGGAATATGATTCCGAACAGAACAATGGACTTTGGGGGATGGAAATGAGAACAGGAAGGGTGGAAACATGGGTGAAAACAGGAAAAGTCTCAACATCGAAGCCTTACCAAAGTTTCGGGATACAACTCTCCGGAATAATACATGATCAGGAGGCATATTTCGGACTAAAAAACTATACCGGAGAACAAGAATCGTTCTATGGTAACTTCATCTTTCAATCGATCCTCGGCGATACGCGGCATACTTATCGTACCGGCGCCAGTTTTCAGTATGATCAGTATAACGAAATACTGGATAGCATGACCTTTGAAAGACTCGAGATCGTGCCGGGTGTATTCTATGAATATACCTATTCTCCCAGCGCAAAGTTCGACCTTGTCTCGGGCTTGCGTGTCGATTATCATAACCAGTATGGGTTGTTTTTTACACCCCGGATACATCTTCGGTACGCACCTTATACTAACCTTGTCTTTCGTCTGTCAGCCGGCCGAGGCACACGGACAGCTTCCGTTTTCGCTGAAAACAGTGCAGTCTTTTCATCATCCCGTAATGTAATTATACTTGGAGAAAAAAGCAGTAAACCCTACGGGTTGGATGCAGAAACAGCGTGGAATTTCGGAGCGAACATGACACAGAAATTTCGTCTCGATTACCGCGATGGTGCAATAAGCCTCGATTTTTATCATACCATGTTTACAAACCAGGTAGTGGTGGATCTAGATGAAAGTCCGCAGGAAGTTTTATTCTATAATCTTAACGGAAGATCTTATGCTACAAGCGTTCAGTCGCAATTTGATTATGAAATTATCCGAAGATTCGATATCCGCATAGCATATCGGTATTACGATGTAGAGACCAGCTATCGGAGCGGAATGAAAAGTAAACCGCTGGTTTCGAGGCACAGGGCCTTTCTCAACCTTGCATATGCAACACGAAATCATTGGAAATTCGATGCAACCTGGCAATGGTATGGGCCTAAGAGAATTCCAAACACAGCCTCTAATCCCTTAGAATTTCAACTACCTGAGTCGTCACCGGCTTTTAGTCAGATCAATGCTCAGATAAGCAAAGAATGGCTTGAAAAATTCGAGTTATACCTCGGGGTTGAAAACATGCTCGGTTATAAACAGGAAAACCCGATCCTTTCGGCCAACAATCCTTTTAGTCCCTATTTCGACAGTTCAATTATCTGGGGGCCTGTATCCGACCGAATGTTATATGGCGGATTAAGGCTAAAAATCAAGTAGAAATTAAACCGAAAAATCACGAAATGATGTTGTGCCAGTTAAAGGTCATAACATCATTTTTTTTGTATCCCATCTGGCACAGCAGATTTTGGCCTATGGAGGCAAGAATATGGTGAATACTGTAATCCGAAATATGGTTTCTAACGCAATCAAGTTCACCTATCCTAAGGGTCTGATCGATATATATGCTGTTCAGAAGAACGGTGAAATTCAAATAACAATCGCTGATAATGGAACCGGCATGACACAGGAAGAGACAGACAGTTTATTCATCTTAGAACAGAACCCGACAAAATATGGTACTGCCAGGGAGAAAGGCACCAGATTCGGGCTGGTCTTATGCCAGGACCTGGTTAAAAGAAACAGTGGGAAGATCCGGGCGGAAAGCACCCCAGGTGAAGGAAGCAGGTTTATATTTACATTGCCATCCCCTCCTGAATAATTAATATAATTCCAGTCATTGCAAAAATATTGAATCTGTAACGCAACTCTTAACTCTTCTTTTTCATCTGGTGAAAAAACGCTATGTCTAAACAAATTTGCTTTTTTGTCCTCCTCCTGACATTACTATTTTCATGTAAAGATGAGCAAGAGAATCACTCACAATTTTTCCTTCAAGGTATGTACGATACAATCAGAAGCTGTCCAGGCGGGGGAGGTGTTTTTATTATACGCCTTCTTGAACCCGATAATCGTGTTGGACAGGTTAGTTTAAGTCTTGAAGCACCTGCCTCTCTGAATGCTTCCCTATCACCATCAGAACTAAGTCTGGAATCGCCTGTTGCCGAGGTCACGATCAACCTGGAAGTGAATATTTCAATTGAGGATTACGAAATTAAAATCAATGCCACCAATTCTGTGTCAGATACCTCAATCAGTCTATATGTTATGATGTATAACTGGCCTACTGATGTTGGTGAAGATCTATTACTTAAGAAGAAAGAGTTTGATGTATGGTTGCATAATGAGTTCCCGGAATTGAACATTGATACGGCTACGGAATGGATTTCCTTTCCTACTTACCCGGAAATCCTTATAGTTGAACATGTTACTTTTTTAAATGATACCTACGAGTACAGAATTCAACGACATGCTATGATCCCTCCCTACGATTGGTCGAGAATACGAATAAGAAGAAGAGCTGAAGCAGAAGCATTCTTTGCTGCCAGACAAGATTCGTCAGGTGGGGCAATCTATGAAATACCGGCGACTGAGTATCCCCTTTTATTTGGTTATTAATAAAAAGCGGTTAACTATTTGGTACAATTATATTTCATTGTATATCACGAACCATTATCCTCTCGGTGATTGCTATTAAAAAAGAACAGAGATTTCACAGCATAACGAAGTGAATGATACGAAGTAATAGACCTCGGATCATTGTCATTACAACGACTGAATATTTTCGTATGTCAAAAAAAACACTATTTATAGTGCTCGCTTAAAAAATAGCGATAATTTAGCGCCGTTTTTGCTTTCAGGTAAACATGTATCCAAACAGGCTATTTTTTGGCTCGAAAAACACCGGAAGATTAATCAATAAAATCCTGCGTCCTGTAATTAATTATCTTCTCCTGGTAATCCTTCTTTTTCTAATCCTGGGAACCATAAGTGCAGTGGGTTTTTCAGAGCACAACAGAAAACTTATTGTGTTTATTGTTAATCATTTCAGGTTAATTTTTACACTGGTAGGCATTCTATATTTATTTCGTACAGTAGTATTTATCGGATTCAGAAATTATACAGTTGAGCTGGCAATATTTGCCTCAGCTACTTTATACATCCTCGTTGGTATAACGTTAGATCTCGACAGAAATATTGAATGGCTGAACAGTTCATATTTTTATTCCCTGATTGCAATAGGACTGCTCATATTTGAATTATCGCGGATCGATATAAAACAGGTTACCTGGATTTTAAATCCTGCCCAGCTCTTCATGATCAGTTTTGGCTCCATTATCATAATGGGAGCGCTGCTATTAATGTTACCAAATGCCACCGTCAAACCAATCAGTTTTGTTGATGCACTCTTCACCTCAACCAGTGCTGTGTGCGTTACGGGCTTAACGGTTATCGACACGGCCTATGGATTCACACTATTGGGTAAAAGTATTATCCTTATCCTTATTCAGGTGGGAGGGATTGGAATTATGTCGTTTACCAGTTTTTTTGGCTTTTTTTTCAAAGGAGGAACTTCTTCGTTCTCTGAAAGATTTGTCTTAAGTGATTTTCTAAGCGTTGAAAATGTATCCGAAATAGCCAAAACAATTACAAAAGTTGTCTTAATTACACTGCTTATTGAAGGCATCGGGACTATTTGTATCTATTTCAGTCTCGACCCTACCTACTTCCCCTCTATCGAGAAAAGATTTCATATAGCTGTATTTCATGCGATATCCGCTTTCTGTAATGCCGGGTTTTCAACCCTTGATGCAGGATTATATCATATTGGAACGCGCAACAGTATACCGGTTCTATATTCACTAAGTTTTCTCATCATCCTGGGAGGTATTGGATTTCCGATACTTCTGAACATGTATACCTATATAAAATATAAGATCTCCGGCTTTTTCAATCAGATCATATTTGGCAGAAAATCTATAGCAATTCCCAAGCTGATCAATATAAATTCAAAACTCGTTATTGGTACAACCATTTTTCTGATTGTTGTGGGTTCTATTATTTTCTACATTTTTGAAAACTCCAATACGTTACAGGGAATGAATCTTTCGCTAAAAATTGCTCATTCTTTCTTCGGAAGTGTAACTCCCCGGACTGCAGGATTTAATTCGATTAATTATAGTGGATTGTCGGTAGCAACCGTAGTTTTGACAATCTTTTTAATGTGGGTAGGAGCCTCTCCTGTATCCTCCGGGGGTGGTATTAAAACAAGCACATTTGCTATCGCTATGTTGAATACACTTCGTATAGCGAGAATGAAACGACATATAGAATTCAATCGTCGTGAAATTCATGAAAGATCAGTGAACCGAGCTTTTGCAATAGTAATACTATCTATTATCATACTCGGATGTTCTTCGCTGATCATGCAACTCATTGAACCAGGCATGAGTGCCCTGAGCATACTTTTTGAATGTGTTTCGGCATTTGGAACCGTAGGACTTTCGTTGGGGATAACCCCTGCACTTCACGATGCTTCCAAGTTATTACTGGTAGCACTGATGTTTGCAGGTAGAATGGGAATCCTTACATTGCTGTTTGCATTTTTCCGACAGGCAAAATCATCAGTATACAGATATCCGAAAGAATATATATTAATAAACTAAAAAAAGAAATATGAATTTCGTAGTTATTGGATTGGGTAATTTTGGAGCTTCGCTGGCAAAAAGGCTCACAGCTCTAGGTCATGATGTAATTGGTGTTGACAAAGAGATATCGAAAGTAGAGTTTTTTAAAGATACTATTAAAAATACCATCAGTATGGATATAACCGATATCCATGCATTAAAAACATTGCCTATCAAAGATGCTGATATGATTGTTGTTTGTATTGGCGATGATTTTGGCGCATCTATTATGACAACCGCCCTGCTCAAAAAATTAGGCGCCGAAAGAATATATTCGCGCGAAAGCTCCCTTGTACATAAGACTGTTCTGAACTCAATAGGAGTTAATAATACAATAAATCCGGAATATGAGACAGCCAGCTTATTCGCAGAAAAATTAATAATGACAGGCGTCTGGAGCATTTATAATATATCCGATGACATTAAAATCGCTGAAGTCAGCATTCCTGAAGAATACATTGGTAAAACAATTGCCGAAGTGGATTTTGAAGAAATGTATAATGTTAAGTTACTGGCATTAAAACAACTCGATCCGAAACTTTCCACTCCATCACTGGAAAAATGGAATGCTATTGAAAAGAAAAATCTCGAAACCGATGTTATTCTCGAAAAAGACATGAGGTTTATTATAAAAGGGCGTAAGAAGGATATTATCGATTTCATTGGTGCATAGAAATAGTGCTTTTAACATCGTTGTTGATTTTTATTAAGGCTTATTAATAGTTACCGAGGACACCCAGAAAAGATGGGTAATCAATCTGATAATTATTAGTTTTTTTGTAATTGCAATTCCTTAACTTATACACGATCAAGTTGATGACGTATGTTCAATTCTGCTTTAACCCATCCAAAAAGCATTGCAGTTATCGGAGCTTCAAATAATCCAGGTAAACCGGGTGGTCAGTTGCTCATCAACCTGATCAATGGAGGCTTTAAGGGTCAATTGTATCCTGTTAATCCCAAAGAATCATCAATACAGGGACTCCATTGTTATAATTCCATCGATGAACTTCCGCAGACCGACATGGCCATTATCGCCATTCCGGCCAACTATTGTGTTGAAACAGTTGAAAAAATGGCCACAACTAAAAACACAAAAGCATTTATTATTCCTTCAGCCGGATTTGCCGAATCGGGAGAGGAAGGTAAAATACTTGAACAACGATTGCATGAACTTGCAGAAAAATATAAGCTTGCAATAGTAGGTCCCAACTGTATTGGTGTATTAAATTCAAGGTATAAAGCTGTGTTTGTTTCACCCTATCCCATCCTGGTTAAAAACGGTGTCGATTTCGTATCAGCATCGGGTGCATTTGCCGTATTCGTTTTTGAACTGGCGGGAAAACTGGGACTGCGTTTTGGTGAGATTTATTCTGTTGGTAATTCGGTAGATATCAGCGTTGAACAAGTATTACAACATTGGGATGAACAATATACCGAGAATAAGGCAGGCAAGGTGAAGCTTGTCTATGTTGAACAAATCCGTCAGCCTGAACTTTTCTTCATGCACGTCTTCAACCTAAGGAAGAAAGGATGCCATGTGCTGGTTATTAAACCCGGCGATTCCGATTCTGGCGCAAGAGCAGCTTTATCTCATACAGGAGCTCTTGCCGGTGATCACGATGCCTGTGATTATCTGATCCGGAAAGCAGGTGCCATCCGTTGCCTGAGCCGCGAGGAATTTGTATATCTTGCCAATATATTATCGCAGCGGGAACTTCGGGGTAACAAACTGGCCATCATAACACATGCCGGAGGACCGGCAGTCCTGCTTTGCGATCAGCTTCAAAAAAATGGGTATACAGTACCGGAACTGGATGCTGCAAGCCAGAAAAAACTTGCCGGGATTCTTCATCATGGGTCTTCTATAACAAATCCAATCGATATCCTGGCTACCGGTAGTAAAGAACAACTTGCTTCTGTAATGGACTTATGTTATCAACTTGATTACATCGATGGAATTATTGTAATTTATGGTAAAACTGGGCTTGATAACTTATATGAAATATTTAACCTGCTGCACGAAAAAATAGAGCTGTACAACAAGCCAGTCTACCCTATTCTACCTTCTGTTTTTACAGGTGAAGCAGAGATAAAGCATTTCACAAGCTTTGGCCACGCCTGTTATTCCGATGAAGCCGAGCTGGCTAATGGGCTGGGTTTATTAAAAAATAAACCTGAAATATTCAACCCCGAAATATATATTCCGAAGCCCACAGAAAGGGAATTTCCCGTTCAGAAAGTTTTATCGGATGAAGCAGTTAAAGAAATACTCGTTGCATGCAATATTCCTTATGTAACAAGCACTATTGTGAAAAATGAAACAGAGTTGGACCAGGTTTGCACCGATCTGAAATTCCCCGTAGTGGCAAAAGTTTCAGGAATCCTGCATAAAACTGAACATGGCGGAGTTATAAAAGATATTAAAAACGAGTTGGAATTGCATATAGCCTTCTGGGAGCTTATCCGCATAAAAGACTCAAAAGGAGTGATGATACAGGAAATGTTAAGCGGCATGGAATTGTTCCTCGGAGGTAAAAAGCATAAAGGGATAGGCTATTCTGTTCATGCCGGTCTGGGAGGTATCTTTGTGGAACTGTTGCACGACAGAATTTCGACCTTGGCTCCGGTGAGTTATGAAGAAGCTCTTTATCTGCTCAATAATTTAAAAACACAACAACTTTTCAGCGGGTTCCGGAATCAAGCACCTATCAGTAAAGACAGTTTTGCACGGTTATTGGTTAATTTTTCAGGCATTTTCATACAACATCCTGAAATAGCTGAAATAGATTTAAATCCCCTGATAGCTAATGGCGAAAAAATAACAGTGGTTGATGCTAGAATAATTACAGATGAATAATATCATTAGAATAGTCCTGATTTCGAACTATTCAACCCAAAAGCTTTTTCTCAGGCGGATATCAGCTGATGAGCTGCCAGCCTGAATTTCAAATTCTCCTGATTCTACTTTAAAGCGGTTGGTTCTTGTATCGTAAAAACCTAATTCGCTGACTGGGATATTAAAGGAAAGTGTTTTTATTTCCCCGGGTATGAGCGTTATCCTCTGAAAGGCTTGTAGTTTGCGGACAGGTACTTTAACTGTAGCTTCCCTGTCGCTGCAATAAATCTGCACAACCTCATCACCGGGATACTTACCGGTATTTTTTACCGAACAAAGAACAGTGATTGTATCCTCTTTCCCAACTTTTTCACGATCAGTTATCAGATCTCTGTATTCAAAACTTGTATAGGATAATCCATGTCCGAATGGGAAGAGAACAGGGCCTTTAAAGTACATATAGCTACGTTCATGGTTTATCAGGTCGTAGTCGCTAAATGAAGGTAACTGTTCAGCAGATTGGTAGAAAGTTTGTGATAATTTCCCTCCCGGATTAACATTTCCAAATAGCACATCGGCAATGGCTGTACCCTGATACTGGCCTCCATACCAGGCTTCAACAATTGCTGATGAAAGGTCTTCCGCGCCATTTAAAGCAACCGGACCTCCGTTTATTAGGACTGTAACTATGTTTGGATTAACCTTGGCTACTTCCTTAATTAGTTCCTGTTGAATTTTCGGCAGGGATATATCAAGCCGGTCGTGTTCCTCTGAGGCTAGTCCGGGAGTTATACCCATCATAAGGATAACCAGATCGTTCGTACCGGCCAGCTTCAGCGCATGTTGAAAGTTTTGTTCTTCCAAATCCCAGGTCAAAAGGGCTGCAGCACCCATTCCATTATCATAATATTCAAATACGATACTATATTCTTTCCCTGCAATTAAATCTACCTTAGCGGAATTTGGTTTTTCTCCATGATCAGTCCAATCGTCAATGATCAATTTACCATCGAGGTATAAACGTGCTCCGTCGTCTGTCCTTGTTCCCAGCAGATACGTACGGGTTTCAGCAGGAACTATTTTGCCTGTCCAACGGATTGAAAATTTATCCTCAGGAATACCCGGAGCGGGCGATCCGCCTCCGAAATTAAAATCGATGACAGAATCAACACGTGTAAAAACTGGTTTCCCTTCCAGGTTATTATTGTCGAAGTATTCACCATACATGCCGTTTAAGCCGGTTCCATCAACCATTGAGAAATATTGCGGCTCTATAATTTTCATGAGACCACCCCCTATTTCACACCCTTGCGCATAGTCGATACGAATCCCATGTTTTTCTGCTTCGCGTTTGATCCCTTCCAACGGATTTACCGTTTCTCCGGGCCAGCCACTGTAAATACCAAGCTGACACTCCGAAGCATTCGGCCCAATTACTGCAATCGAGTTTATTTTTTTCGTATCGATGGGTAACACGCCCTCATTCTTAAGCAGTACTATAGCTTTTCGGGAAGCTTCCAAGGCCAGTTGCCGATGCTCTTTAGATTCCAGCTTACTTGCTGGTATCGAAGAATAGGGGACCCATTCCGGAGGGTCAAACTCACCAAGTTTGAAGCGGGCAGAGAGTATTCTTCGAAGTGCTCTATTCAGGTCCTGCTCATCGATATAACCCAGTTCTAGTGCCTCAGCAAGGTAACTCTGATAGTATGTGCCACAATTCAGGTCGCATCCGGCGGTTAAGGCCCCGGCCACAGCCTCGGCTCCTGTTGAATAGAAATGATGTCCATTCACCATGTCGTTTATGGCTCCACAGTCTGATACTACATATCCTTTAAAACCCCATTGATTGCGTAATACATCCGTCAGTAAAAAAGAATTGGCACAAGCAGGAACATGGTTCACCCGGTTATAAGCTCCCATAATGGAGTATGCTTCTCCTTCCATGATTGCACTTTTAAATGCAGGCATATAATACTCCCAGAGGCTGCGCATATCCACATCGCTTGATCCCGTATGCCGGCGTTCCTCTTCATTATTGGCAATAAAATGTTTCGGTGTGGCAACAGTTTTCAGATAGTATGGATGGTCTCCCTGCAATCCTTTCACAAAAGCCACCCCCATTCTCGAAAGTAGGAATGGATCCTCAGAATAACATTCTT
Organism: uncultured Bacteroidales bacterium; assembly: GCA_964634105.1. Classification (GTDB taxonomy): domain Bacteria; phylum Bacteroidota; class Bacteroidia; order Bacteroidales; family UBA10428; genus UBA10428. The sequence continues at coordinate 19,797 of CAZWIU010000008.1, forward strand.
CGTTCCTTCCCCACCTTGGATCCCTGGCAATATTCACAGTCGGGCTCCAATATGTAAGTCCCTTTCCTTTTACAGCATTTTTAACTCTTGCCTCATCGGAAATGGCTGATGCAACTCTATGCAACAGTTCCGGATCCCAGGTAGATCCCATAGCAATTGCCTGGGGAAAAGATGTCGCATCAATATCAAGGACACCGTGCAGAGCTTCGCTCCAGTAATTATATGCCGGGAGCCCTAAACGCGTTATTGCCGGAGCCTCATTCCCAAGCTGATCTATTTTTTCCTCCGGAGTCATAAGGTTAATGAGGTCTTCAAGCCTTTCCTGGTATGAGTTAGGTTTACATACATTGAGAATCACTTCATCGGAAACAATATTTTTCCCTTTAACGCTTGCTTCAACCCTAATAAGAAAGTACCCTGTTCGCGGAAATGTCACTGTTGTATTCAATCCGGATGGATTACTAAATTTCACTTCCGGATTATTGGAGCAATACCACTTTACAGCGCATTTTGCTAATGCACAGCTTGAATGCAATTCGGCTGATCGCGTTTGTTCCCAATTGACCAGCATAACAGGATCACTAATAATTTCTATTCCTGATATCGGAGGTTGCGCTTTTAGTGGAATTGAACTTATAAAAACCAATACAATAATGGTAAGTAAACACTTGCTTTCAGAAATCATAATGACTTTTCTTTAATAAACAGTTAAAATAGCTAAAATCTGATTCCCCTTACGAACAACTTCCATAGAAAATAATAATTCGTTTATCTCTTCAGGCTATTCCAGCCCAACGATTGAATTTCTGTCAGGCTGCCATCAGGCATAACCAAGAGAGTTCCCTCATCTTTTGCAGTCATATGTCCTACAATACTAATATCAGGTAACATAACAATCTTTTCATATTCAGATAAAGGAACTGTAAAAAGAAGTTCATAGTCTTCACCTCCGTTAAGCGACATGGTTACAGGTTCCAGGTTAAGTTCAGTAGCCATTTTGCTGGTTTCTTCGGCAATAGGAATCTTATCTACATGCATCCGGCAACCAGTATTGGAAGCTTCGCAGAGGTGAAGAATCTCGGATGAAAGACCATCCGAAATATCGATCATTGAAGTTGGTGTAATGGCATGCTGCTTTAATTTATTTATTATATCGCGCCGTGCCTCGGGCTTAAGCTGTCGTTCCAGGATATAATCATAACCTGTCAGATCGGGTTGCTGATTACTACCCCCATCAAATATTCTTTTTTCACGTTCAAGAAGCTGCAATCCCATGTATGCTCCTCCCAAATCACCGCTGACACAAATAAGATCATTGGGCTTTGCGCCTGAACGTTGTACAAACTTACCTTTAGGTACAGTCCCGATTGCCGTTATGCTGATTGAAAGACCTGTCATTGAGGTAGTCGTATCCCCTCCTACCAGGTCGACATTATATAGATTACAGGCCAGGTGAATTCCTTCATAGAGTTCCTCAACCATTTCGGTTGTGAACTTTGAGGAGATCGCTATAGATACCAGGATCTGGCATGGAGTTGCATTCATAGCATAAATATCAGATAGGTTAACGATAACAGCTTTATATCCTAAGTGTTTAAGAGGAGTATAAACAAGATTAAAATGTATTCCTTCGGTAAGCATATCGGTTGTTACAACCGTATGCATATCACCGAGATCAAGAACTGCTGCATCATCGCCCACTCCAAGAATAGTGGATTTGTTTTTCAATTCAATTTTTTGAGTTAATAAACGAATTAAACCAAATTCACCTATTGTTGTTAGTTCTTTGTCAGGTTTGCTTTTCGACATGTATAGGAATTTAAATGTGGCAAAGCACAAAGATAGTATTTAAGATACTTTTTGTATCTTTGTTATTATTTAGAAATAGTCTAAATAAGTTTAAACACGCAGTTCACAGGAGATCTTGGATATGAGCGCTGAACAGGATCATTTATTAGAGAAAGTTACATCCAACGAATATAAGTACGGTTTTTACACAGACATTGAAACCGATACTATTCCTAAAGGATTGAACGAAGACATCATCCGGTTGATTTCTGCCAAAAAACAAGAACCGGAATTTTTATTGGAATTTCGTTTAAAAGCATTCCGGCATTGGCAAACAATGCAATTACCTTCATGGGCACATTTAAAACTACCTGAAATTAATTTTCAGGATATTATTTACTATGCTGCTCCAAAACAACAGGCGAAGTATAGCTCAATAGATGAAGTCGATCCTGAACTGTTGGCAACATTTGAAAAACTGGGCATTCCTCTTGAAGAACAAAAGATGCTTGCCGGTGTTGCGGTAGACGCGGTGATGGATAGTATTTCGGTAAAAACCACTTTCAGGGAAACACTGGCTGAATTGGGTATTATATTTTGCTCCTTCAGTGAAGCTGTTCGTGAGCACCCTGACCTTGTCAAAAAATATATGGGATCGGTTATACCATACACCGATAACTTCTTTGCTGCTTTAAATTCTGCTGTATTCAGCGATGGATCCTTCTGTTATATTCCAAAAGGAGTCCGCTGTCCAATGGAACTATCAACTTACTTCCGTATTAATGCTTTTAATACCGGGCAATTCGAACGCACACTCCTTATTGCTGACGACGACAGTTATGTCAGCTACCTGGAAGGATGCACTGCTCCGCAGCGCGATGAAAACCAACTTCATGCTGCAATAGTTGAAATTATCGCCCACGATAATGCAGAAGTGAAGTACAGTACCGTTCAAAACTGGTATCCCGGCGATAAACTGGGGAAAGGGGGTATTTACAATTTTGTAACCAAGCGTGGGATCTGTAAAGGAGACAACTCAAAAATTTCATGGACGCAGGTCGAAACGGGTTCAGCCATCACCTGGAAATACCCTAGTTGTATTTTAAAGGGAGACAATACAACCGGAGAATTTTATTCTGTGGCAGTAACTAATAATCATCAGCAGGCCGACACGGGTACAAAAATGATTCATATTGGCAAAAACTCACGGAGTACAATTATATCCAAGGGTATATCAGCAGGTTTTGGCCAGAATAGCTATCGCGGGCTTGTGAAAGTGCTTAAGACGGCCGATAATGCACGTAATTTTACCCAGTGCGATTCACTGCTTCTTGGTGATACCTGTGGAGCCCATACTTTCCCTTATCTCGAAGTTGATAATGATTCGGCTATTATTGAACACGAAGCAACAACCTCAAAAATTGGTGAGGACCAGATATTCTATTGTAACCAGCGTGGCATCGATACAGAAAATGCTATTGGCCTTATTATTAACGGTTATGCAAAAGAAGTACTGAATAAGCTTCCCATGGAATTTGCTGTCGAAGCTCAAAAGTTGTTGCAGATTAGCCTGGAAGGCAGTGTTGGTTAATGATATTAATAAAACAAATCATGTTAAAGATTAAGGATTTACATGTTTCAATTGAAGGCAAAGAAATTCTGAAAGGGATAAATCTTGAAATAAAACCCGGGGAAGTTCATGCGATCATGGGGCCTAACGGATCGGGCAAGAGTACGCTTGCGATGGTACTTGCCGGAAGGGAAGGTTATGATGTAACAGAAGGCAGTATAACATACCTGGATGAAGATCTTCTCACTATGCCGCCTGAAGATCGGGCACGAAGAGGAATATTCCTGGGATTTCAATATCCGGTTGAAATTCCGGGGGTATCGATGGTCAATTTCATGAAAACAGCAATCAACGAGCAGCGCAAGTTCAATAAGGCTGAACCCCTTTCCGCTTCTGATTTTTTAAAACTGATGCGTGAAAAGAAAGAAATTGTTGAAATCACGTCGAGCCTTACAAACCGTTCGGTAAATGAAGGCTTTTCAGGAGGTGAAAAGAAGAAAAATGAGATCTTCCAGATGGCTATGCTGGAGCCCAAACTTGCTATTCTCGATGAAACAGATTCGGGGCTCGATATCGATGCCTTGCGGATTGTAGCGAACGGAGTAAATAAACTTCGTAGTAAAGAAAATGCAACGCTTGTTATTACTCACTATCAGCGTCTTCTTGATCATATTATCCCCGATTTTGTCCATGTGCTTTATAAAGGGAAAATTGTTAAATCGAGTGGTAAAGAACTGGCAATCGAGCTCGAAGAAAAGGGGTATGACTGGTTAAAAGAATAGGTTATTCAATGGGTTAATTGAGTATGACAACAACAGAATTACAGGATGAACTGACTCGGTTATATGAATCGAATGCTGATCTGCTGGCGCAAGGTGCGAGTGATTTAGTCAATACGCATCGTCTTCGTGCTTTTGAAGATTTCACGCGTATGGGTATCCCGACCAAAAAAAATGAGAATTACCGGTATACCGATCTTATGACCTATTTACAAGGTGACTACTCATATGATCTTGCCCCGGCAAAATTAAACGTCAAACTTGAAGACCTTTTCCGTTGCGATATTCCTGAACTTGACACATACTATATATTAGTATTGAATGGATTTTATTACAATCAGAATCATATATATAATCTGCCTCCGGAAACGATTATTGATAGTTTTGCTGCAGCTTCTGTAAAATACCCCGAACAGGTCAACAAACACTACGCTAAATATGCCGATACTTCACTCGACAGCCTCGCTGCATTGAATACACTGTTTGCACAAGATGGCATATTCATATATATCCCAAAAAACGTCGTTATCGATAAACCAATTCAAATCATAAATATTGGGTTTTCGCTAAACAACCTTCGGGTTACTAGGCGTAATTTGATAGTAGCTGAAGAGGGATCGTCGGCTTCATTTCTTGTGTGCGACCATACTTTATGTAAACAAAGTTTTATTACTAACTCGCTTACTGAAATATATTGTGGAAAAAACAGTCATCTGGAATATGTCCGGATGCAAAATGTAAATAGTAATTCTTCTCAGATCTCAAACATATTTGTTCAACAGGAAACAGATAGCTCTTTTACATCAAACACTATTACCCTTCACGGCGGATTGATCCGGAATAATATTTTTGCCAAACTTGATGGTGAAGGAGCCTCCAATAACTCGTATGGCATATTCTTCAGTGACGATCAACAGCATATTGGTACGTTTACTCATATACACCATGCGAAACCCGGGTGCAAAAGTGATCAGTTATATAAGGGCATACTGGACAATAAAGCAACTGGAGCTTTTAACGGGAAAATTCTAGTCGATAAGTATGCTGTTAAGACAAATGCATACCAACGTAATAATAATATTTTACTTTCAAAGGAATCCAGGATGAATACAAAGCCTCAACTGGAGATCTATAACGATGATGTAAAATGCAGTCATGGAGCAACCGTTGGCCAGCTCGACGAGAATGCCATGTTTTATTTACGCTCAAGGGGTATCGGGCAGAAAGAAGCCAGGCATTTGATGATGTTTGCTTTCGCTAATGAAGTTATTGAAAAAATATCGCTACCACCATTAAAAGAGCGGATGAACGAGATGGTTGAAAAAAGATTAAGAGGGGAATTGGTACATTGCGAAAATTGCAGCGTACACCATCATTAATCCTACAGGTGATTAATAACCAGATCCGGCAGGTTTGTTTACACTCACAAAAATCATTTTATACATTGAAATACATCTGTAATATTGCCACAGAAAAACCTTAAACAATGCCCGAATTTCCAATTAGTAGAATAAGAGCCGATTTCCCTGTTCTTAATCAGAAAGTATACAACAAACCCCTTATTTATTTCGATAACGGAGCCACTACCCAAAAACCCTTGCAGGTAATAAACATTGTTAATAAATATCATTCCGAGCTGAACAGCAGTATCCATAGAGGTGTGCACTTTTTGAGCGATCAGGCTACGGTTGCCTATGAAGAGGCACGAAAAACAGTTCAACAGTATATTCATGCGCGTGAACCGCATGAGATCATTTTTACAAGCGGATCAACCGGATCCATTAATGCAGTTGCATTCTCATTTGGTGAAAAATACATCCATCCCGGTGATGAAATAATCATTTCGGAGATGGAGCACCATGCGAATATTGTGCCCTGGCAGATGCTATGCGAACGAAAAAATGCTTCCCTTAAAGTGATCCCCTTCAACGATGATGGTATTCTTCAATTGGATAAGCTCGAAAAGCTTATTACTGAAAAAACACGGCTGATCTCAGTAACCCATATTTCAAATGTACTTGGTACAATTAATCCGATCAGCGAAATTATAAGCATAGCTCATTCATATAATATCCCTGTTTTAATCGATGCGGCTCAATCGATTCAGCATGCCACTATCGATGTTCAGGAGTTGGATTGCGATTTTCTTCTTTTTTCAGGACATAAGATCTATGGGCCAACCGGGATCGGAGTTTTATACGGAAAAGAAAAATGGCTCGATGCTATTCCTCCATACCAGGGCGGAGGAGATATGGTTAATGTAGTAACTTTTGAAAAGACAACCTATAATGAGCTTCCCTTTAAATTTGAAGCAGGTACAACAAACTATATTGGGGCAATCGGACTTGCCGCTGCATTGAAATATGTTGAATCGATCGGCCTGAAAGAAATTGCAGAATACGAAGCTGAGCTGTTGAATTACGCAACTTGCAAGTTGAAGGAAATAGGAGGTATTACAATTTACGGTCATGCAGAACACAAATCAGCCATTCTTTCATTTCTTATCGATGGTGTTCATATGCTTGATGCCGGAATGATCTTTGATAAAATGGGCATTGCTGTGCGAATTGGTACACACTGTGCCCAGCCTATTATGCAACATTTCGGGATCGATGGTACGTTACGTGCGTCCCTGGCCATGTATAACACAAAGGAAGAGATTAACTATCTTTGTACGGCTATTGGCCAGGTTAAATCAATGTTTAACTGACCGGCAAACAAAGAGCTATAACTGATTGTTTATCTTAAAATGGGAGAAAGTATTAAAGAGGTTCAGCAACAAATAGTAAACGAATTTGTTGTATTTGACGATTGGATGGACAGGTATAATTACCTTATCGAACTCTCAAATGAACTCCCTTTGATTGATCCAACACTCAAAAATAATGAGAATATCATCCGAGGATGTCAATCGAAGGTTTGGTTGAATGCTGAATATAAAGATGGCAAAATTTATTTTACAGCCGACAGCGATGCCATCATTACCAAAGGGATCATATCTCTCCTGATACGTGTTCTTTCAAGCCGGACCCCAAAAGAAATTCTGGATGCTGACCTCGATTTTATTGAAACAATTGGATTAAGGCAAAACCTATCACCGACAAGGGCAAATGGATTACTTGCGATGATAAAACAAATGAAACTCTTTGCCCTGGCTTACGATACGAAAGAAAAAAATAAAAAATGAGCTAAAAATGAACGGCCCTGAAAATAATAATCCTCTTCAGTTAGAAACTGAAATTGTTAAGATCCTTAAGAATATTTTCGACCCCGAAATACCAGTAAATATTTACGATCTGGGACTTATCTATGAAATTAACATCGCTCCTGATAATAATGTTGAGATTGTCATGACCTTAACAGCCCCCAATTGTCCTATTGCCGATCAAATTCTCAACGAGGTCAAACAAAAGATTGAAGGGTTAGAAGAAGTTAAGCTTTGTACCATTAACCTGGTTTTTGATCCTCCATGGGATCAGACAATGATGTCGGAAGAAGCCCTGTTGGAGCTGGGAATGTTATAGTATGCAATGTGTTGCCTTGCCCTCTGTGTATCTTAATATGATGAACTTGAGCTATTACTTCAATGTTATCTTGCAGACAAATTGTAACAAATATTGCGAAAGTAAGTATGATAGTAGATGTAAGCTAATACATTGCATTTTTAAAGTTAATAATGAATATGAAAATGTTTTTTGATATGGCATGTTTTTTGTAGATTTGCAAAAAAAAGGATGAGAATTTTTACCTTCATAATATTGTTAGTGATTGCCTTGACTGGAATCAATTCAGCAAACGGTAATTACATTGTACCTGATAATCAAACAGGACAGGTATCAATTTATCCTAATCCGGTAAGCAGTGGTTCTATAACTATCTCATCAGACCAAAAGATCGAAAAAATTGAGATTTTGAATATTCTTGGTCAGATAGTCCGTACCGAGGAATTTGATTCTATTTTTTCATACAAAATGAGTGTTGATCTGCAACCGGGCATTTATCTGGTAAAGGTGAGCTTTAAAAACAATACATACAGCACAAAAAGAATTAGGGTTAATTAGGTCAAGTGGTTAGGGTTAATTAAAAGGCATACTTCTTCAGTATGCCTTTTTTATTTTAATCTCATCTGTCAGTTAGCCTAAGCAATTAATAAAATCAAAAAGCTGCCATCAGTAATTCAATATCCTTTGATGGAATGTTAAAACGCATACCAATATACTCATTGGTTAAAATACCATTGTAAATATAAACCCCCTGCCGCACGCCTATCCGTTCTTTAAGTAAAGGTTTAATTCCTCCGGCATTACCCATTTCAAGAACAATTGGTGAGATAATATTACTAATAGCAATTGAAGCTGTCCGGGCCACCCTTGAAGGCACATTGGGCACGCTATAATGGATAACATCATGTTTCTTGTAGACAGGTTCATTAAGGGTTCTGCACTCTGATGTTTCAATACATCCTCCCTGGTCAATATTCAAATCAATTATTACAGAGCCCTTTTTCATATCTCGTACCATATCTTCGGTGACAAAGAACCGTGGACCTGTTCCAACAAGGTCAACGGCACCAATGAGAACATCGGCTGATTTAAGAGTACGTCGGAGTACCTGCGGATGAAAAATGGAAGTATGCAAGCGTATTCCTATATTTCGCTGTAATTGCTCGAGTCGTTGCACCGAGGTATCAAATACCTTTACGAATGCTCCCATTCCAAGAGCCGCCCGAGCAACAAACTCAGCAGCCGTTCCAGCTCCTATAATAACAACTTCAGTTGGAGTTATGCCGGAAATACCTCCCAAAATAATGCCTTTGCCCCCTGAGCTATTGCTTAATAACTCTGCAGCAATCATTACAGCTGCATTACCTGAAATGGCGCTCATCGATTGGAGGACAGGATAACTCCCGGAGGTATTCTTAAGATATTCGTAAGCTATCGATGTGGTTTTTTTATTCATCAATTTTTTGATATAATCGTAGCTTTTCTGATTAATATGCAAGGATGAGAATATGATCTGATTCCCCTTAAGAAGTTCGATATCATTCTCCTCCAGAGGCGCTACATTTAAAATAACTTCAGCCCCAAAAACCTGTTTGCGGGATTCGGTAATAAAAGCCCCGTGTTCACTATAATCTTTGTCGGAGTAATTTGCCCCATCACCTGCCTGAGACTCAAGGAGAACATCGTGACCATTATTAACAAGAACTTCTACTGCTTCGGGTGTTAAAGAAATACGTTTTTCAAACTGGTGGTTTTCTTTAGGAATACCAATTGTTAGCTTTTTATGTTTTTTGCCGATTTCAAGCATTTCCTCCTGAGGCATCAATCCGGTATACATTAATGGAGTATAGGAGGATTCGGGTTTTTGATCTACCATAATTGTCAGGTATTACTTGGGTTATAAATCGGGACAAAAGGGAAACAAGTTTTACCAAATTTAATTAAGGAAAATGATAGATACATGAAAATCTTCCTTAAAGTGTAAACGAAAGTATCCTTGTTGCGTTGTCTTCTTCTGTTAAAATAACCTTTAAAAAATCATCAGGGACAATACCTTCAGCCTTATCAGGCCATTCGATGAAACAATATGCATTACCATTACAGTATTCATAAAATCCTATATCGTATAGCTCGTTAATTGAATTAATACGATAAAAATCAAAATGGTAAATCGATTCATCGGCAGTAAGGCTATATTCGTTTACAATTGAAAATGTAGGGCTACTCACCAGGTCATTTGTCCCCAGTTTATGACAAAGGGCTTTAATAAATGTGGTCTTACCCGATCCCATAGCACCATAAAATGCGAAATGTTTAAATCCTTCAGTAAGCTTTAAAAACTTATCTGCAACATTTTGAATATCTGCTTCCCTGAACTGCAACCGAAAATTTTTCATGATTGTGTCGCTTGATTCAAGTATTTAAACACTGCCTATATTTATTCCCGAGGCAATAGCTTAACCAGGGGAAGGATCATCTCTTCCATCGATACTCCACCGTGCTGATATGTATTGGTGTAAAACTTAACATAGTGGTTATAATTATTCGGATAAGCAAGAAAAGTATTATTTAATGCAAAAATATATCTTGAACTTACTGTTGTTTTTGGAAGTTGCGCAGATGCAGGATTGGTTATTTCAAATACCTCTTTTGCATTATAGGAGAGGTTTTTTCCTAATTTATAGCGTAAATTTTTTGACGTTGTTTTATCGCCAATCACTTTTATGGGTGAATTAACACGTATGGTGCCATGATCGGTGGTAATAAATAAAGTTACTTTCTTTAATGCCAGCTCTCTTAATAATTCTATCAAATTTGAGTGCTGAAACCAGGACAAGGTCAATGATCGGTATGCCGCATCGCTGGAGGCCAATTCCCGTATCATCTCCATATCTGTATTAGCATGCGAAAGCATATCTACAAAATTATAAACCAACACAATAAGGTCATTTTGCATAATATTCGAAAGGTTTTCCAATAATTTTTCACCCATCCTGTTATTGAAGATCTTTTCATAATATATGCGTGACTTAATACCTAGTCGTTGCATCTGGTTCCGCAGCAGGAGTTCTTCATGCTCGTTCTTATTGCCTTCTTCGTCGTCACTTAACCAAAGACTTGGATATAACTCCTGGATTGCAGCTGGCATGAGTCCTGCAAAAATTGCATTCCGTGCATATTGTGTTGAGGTAGGCAGAATACTTGAGTATATTACCTCATCTACTGTATGGAAATATTGATTGACAAGTGGCTGTATTACTCTCCACTGATCGAACCGCATATTATCAATCAATATAAAAACTGTTTTCCGATTTTCCTTTAATTCGGGAAAAACCGCACTACGTAAAATAGTTGGAGATAATAGTGGTTTATCGGTTGTTTTGGGATTAAACCAATCGAGATAATGGGTTCGGATGAATTTGCTGAATTCCATATCGGCTTCTGCTTTCTGCATTTGAAATACTTCGCACATGCTGCTATCCTGCGAGGTATCCAGCTCAATCTCCCAGTATAATAAGCGTTTATATATATCACCCCAGTCGTCGAAGTTTTTTGCCAAGGTAATTTGAGAAGCAATATTTCTGAAATCTGACTGATAATCGGAGGTTGTTTTAGATGTGATTAGTTTTTTATTGTCAACATTCTTTTTTATAGAAAGCAAAATCTGATTTGGATTAACTGGTTTTATCAGATAATCGGAGATCCTTGACCCGATGGCAGCATCCATGATATCTTCTTCCTCACTTTTTGTAATCATGACAATGGGCACCAAGGGTCTTAATTCAAGAATTTTCTTCAAGGTTTCCAAACCGCTCAGGCCAGGCATATTTTCGTCGAGAAAAATAAGGTCAAAATTCTGTTTGCTTACCAGGTCGATTGCATCGCTTCCGTTACTTGCCGTGGACAACTCATAGCCTTTCCCTTCGAGAAAGAGAATATGCGGCCTTAACAAATCGATTTCATCGTCAACCCAGAGTATCTTTACTTTCTTCATCAAGTTAAATTATACAATATACGATCAATTAACATATAATTTCCCTCCTATTGTATAAGGTGAGAAGTTAATTTTTAAACACATCACAAAAATAATCAATAATGCTGCTTAGGACTTAATAACTATGAGATTCACTAACTCCTTCTCCGGAAAAATTATTTGTAATTCTGGTTAAAGAAAAGCATATACTGATCCATTGTTTTTGTCTGAATAAGTTTATCCAGATTGGTTTGAGAGATGATTACAGGTGTAATCCCACTTGATTCTACATCTGTAAATATATCCTCAGATGCGGTTATTTTCATAAAATAAGCCATCGCCTCACCGCCATTATTGAATTTTTGAACCAGGCATAATCCCTTTTTACCATCAATATTTTGCCGTTTAACTTCCAGGCGGAGGTTGTCAAAATTATCGAGGTTAAAGTTGACAATGTTAAATATTAACTGGTTCATGTTTGCAGTAGCAGGAACAACGAAAGCAAAATAATGAGTTTCATCGCCGGATAAGGTATAGAGTTCGTGCGCAATTTGAATATTTTGCTTTTCAACAATAGCAGGAGCCTTTCGCTGTAAGTAACTGATCATCGCCTGTGCATTGTCGGCAATTTCAGTTCCGGGATATTTATTAAGCAATTGTTGCAAATCGTTCACGAAACTTAACGTATCTTTTTTTAATCCTGATGAAATTGTAAACATATAATCGAATTTCGGATATAGCTCATGATCAGGATATTCTTTCATAGCGCTTAACGAACGACCAATGACAGCAGCATAATTTTCAGCACGGAATAAGTTGTATGTTTCATCATAAAAATCATAAATTCTTCTTTCCTGGGCAGCAATCTCCTTCATGTAATCAGGGTTCGTCATCAGTTTTGCAAAATTACTGGAAGGGTATTCACTGATAATCGCCTGTTGATATTTTGCAACCCTGGAAGCGTCTCCTTTATTTTTACAAATAGTATAGAGTTTATAGTATACCTGTAATTTGTTTTCATAAAGCGGAAACCTTTTAAGCAGTTCCTCGAACGACTCTATTGCCCGTGGGTAATCCTTTAGCTCATCGCTGTATATTTCACCCATATTGAACAATGCCTTCATGATCCGGTTTTGGGATTGCAACTTGGCAGAATCGGTCAAGGGGATATATTGTAAATAAAAATTCCGCGATTTCTTATTGGTTACCAGTTCACCCGATCCTGTTTTTGTTGTCTGATCTTCTGCATTTTCTGACTCGGCTAAGGCTTCTCCAAAGCTTACTGAACTTTTATTTTTTCGCCGCCAATTATCCTCAAGTTTTCGATTACCCCATACCCGGATAAACTCTTTCTTCCCTAATGATTTGGTGGTCGGATTATAGAAATACCAATTCCCTGCTGCCTCAGTTGTCTGAATTTGAAGGTCAGTCATGCCTGAAAGTTTTTCTTCAGCCAGTTTCTCATCCATGAGTCTTTTTTCTTCCTCAGCTGCAATTTCTTTTTCTATCAAGTCATCGATTAAAGAAAGTAGCTCAGGCTGAGGCAATGTAGCTAGTTTCAAAACACTATCTTCGAATGTAACTGTTTGAATATTCCTGACCAGGCCATTCAGACTAATTGATTTGGCATAGATCAGCTGGTAGCCAGGATAATCCTTATCAATGATTGATACGGCAGTATCGTAATACGCCTGGGCTTGAATATAGTCAGGTTTAGAATAGTATATATCGGCCAGTGTAAGACTCGATTTTGCCTTCTGACGTTCGTTATTTGTACTGGTTTTAATAGATAAGGTATAATTTTCAATCGCTTTATCGATGATGTTATCCCTATAATACAAGCTACCCAGGGCATAGTATATCTGATCCTGAAAATCGATATTCTTATCGTCCTTTAGCATTTTTCCAAGTTGATTTTCGATATCTTTTCGTGAACCTGCACCTGTCTGATACGTTAACGCTCTGTTAATTCTGGCGCTAAAAGTCATTTTGTAGGGAGGATTCATTTTAATAACCTTATTATAATTATCCGATGCTTTGCTGTAATCACCCATCAAATTATATAGCTGGGCCAACAAATAGGTATATCGCAAGCGGATAAATTTGCCGTAAGACATTGGAATTGCCTTTTCCAGTGTTTCAATCGCTTCCTTATATTTTTTTTGTTTCAGGAAGAAAGCAGTATGTGTTGCAAATAATTCTCCCTGCAATCGCTTAGGTAGTTCCAGATTGTTTGATAAACCCAGAAGAATGTCTTCTGCTTCACGAAGATTATCATTCAGTATTGCGAGTCGTGCAATCCATATTCTGGCTTCGAAACCAGCCTGTTCATCCGGAAAATTTGATACGATATAGTTGAATGTCTCCTCCGCCTGGGTATATTCTTTCTTATACATATGTGATTTACCCATAAGCAGGTAGGCATCATCGACGTACTTATTATACTCTTTCTTATTCAGGAATTCTTTTTGTTTTTGAGAAAGGGTTTTATCAGGTTTAACTTCAGGTTTAACAGTAAGCGAATGCATTGCAATAAGCTTCATCGCTTTTTTTATAGGTCGGTCCATTTCAGATGCAATCATGGCTATTGCATCATCATTCTCATAAAGAAAAACCGGAAGAAGTTCAGTGAAGTCATCATCAAAATTGTTTTCTAACTTTTCGATGGCTTTTTTATAGCTCTCCTCTCCGTTAAAAAGAATGTTGTAATGCGCTGTAAGATTATGATACACCCTGGTAATAGCTGTATTCTTCCTGGTTGAGCATGATAGAAAAACTACGACGATTGAAGGTATTATGAGGTATTTTATAAGTTTACTCACAGGGCAGATTTAGAAGTTTTCTCTGATATAACTCGAAAATGATAAGGATATTTTATGCAAAAATATATTCCTCTGTTAATTTAACTTCCAAATGTGTAAAAAATTACTGAATGGTTCAATTAAGTCTCCATTCAAAATAAAGAATATGGTTAGATTCTTTCAAAGAATTATACAGATATCAACGCTTTTATCTCAGGCACCTCACTCCTGACAGCCTGTTCAATACCCACTTTCAGAGTTTGTATGCTAAACGGGCAGCCATCACAGGCCCCGGTTAATTTCACTTTTACCACAAGATCATCAGATATTTCTATCAATTCGACGTCTCCTCCATCTGCTTTCAGGTAGGGTCTTACCGAATTAATAGCATGTAATACTTTCTTCTGCACTTCCTGTTTCGATAACCTAGCCATGATTTTATTTTTTTACGTTCGGATATTTGGTGCGTTCAACACTTACTTTCCGGGTGGGCCCCATTAATGTGTTTCGTTTTATTATTTCGATGTTTAGCTTATCAGCAATTAATTTATAGGGTTCACTTTCACGTTTATTATTAACTATGAAAGGTACACCCTCGTCACTGCTTTCACGTATACCCTGAATTAACGGAATTTGCCCTAACAGAGGTATTCCTGTTTTCTGTGCAAGCTTCAGGCAGCCTTCCTTGCCGAAAATGTAGTATTTATTATCCGGAAGCTCTTCGGGAGTAAACCACGACATATTTTCAATAAGGCCAAGCACAGGTACGTTGATAGTCGGGTTCTTGAACATATTTATTCCTTTTATAACATCGGCCAGGGCAACATCCTGGGGAGTACTTACGATTACAGCCCCGGTAACCGGTACTGTTTGAACCAGGGTAAGGTGGATATCGCTGGTTCCCGGCGGCAAGTCAACAAAAAGATAATCAAGTTCTCCCCAGTCGGTATCATGAATCATTTGTTTAAGTGCATTCGAAGCCATAGGACCTCTCCAAATAGTGGCATCTTCAGGATTAATAAAAAAACCAATGGAAAGAATCTTAATCCCGAATTTCTGAACCGGCACAAGAAAATCTTTTTCATTAATTCTGATGCCAGTTGGTTTCTCATTCTCGACTCCCAGCATTTTAGGTATTGAAGGCCCGAAAATATCAGCATCGATAAGTCCCACCTTAGCTCCGCTATTACTAAAAGCGAGTGCAAGGTTCGCAGCAACTGTTGACTTCCCGACACCTCCTTTACCAGAAGCAATGGCAACAATATTATGTACGTTGCCGAGGCTGTTAAATTCATCGGATGTATTTACCTGCTTCGGGGAAGTTATAATGTTGATTCTTGTATTAAAACTTTTACCGAATTTCTCAGTGAGTATTTTCTCGCAGGCATTTTTAATGGATGATTTCAGCGGATCGTTGGTCGATCCGAAAACAAGATCGAATGTAACCCCCGTACTATCTAAAACAATATTGTTAACGAGTCCTAATGAAACAATGTCTAATCCTTTTGATGGATGAATGATGAACCTGAGTGCATCAACCACCTGGCTCTCCTGAATACTCATTACTTAAACCGGATTTTTCTGCCTGTAAAGGTACTTATTTTTATTTAGATTAAATTGGTATAAGGATCCCAAAATTTCTCCCCGAAATCCACTACCTGGTCGTCAATTACTTTTATTCCTTCGCTTTCAAGTAACTCCTGCATCAGTTCCGGGTGTCTGAAATGATGTTTGCCGGTGAGCACTCCATTTCGATTAACAACCCTGTGAGCAGGTATGTGAAAGGGTTGGGTATGGCATCCGTTCAATGCCCATCCGACCATGCGCGACGCACCGGGAGACCCAATGCACCGTGCAATAGCTCCATAGGTAGTGACCCTTCCATAAGGAACCATGCAGGTTACTTTATAAACCTTCTCAAAAAAATTCTCATCATTCTTCATCGGGTGGTTCCAGAATAGTTATCTCAGGCCTCAGTCGAAAGCGGATAAAATGTATGGGCAGGCCTGCTTTGAGCCACATATTCTCATAAAAGGTTCTTATCGACAAAATCTCACTCTTATAACCTGAAGCATACAAATCGTTCGTTATAAAATCAATTGTGAGCTTGTTGTACTCAGCTAACCTGTATGTATAATGAAACAGATCGGCGTTATCGGTTTTCAGGTTGATCCAATTATCTGATGTTAAAAACGCGCGATAGCGGTTAAGAAAAAAACTGGATGTAAGCCGCTTACGGCTTTTCTTTGGTTGGGGATCAGGGAATGTTATCCAAATTTCCTGCACCTCTCCGGATGCAAAAAATGAATTTATAAAATCAATTCGTGTTCTGAGAAAACCCGCATTAATAATTTGTTCGTTCAGTGCTGCTTTTGCACCTTTCCA
Organism: uncultured Bacteroidales bacterium; assembly: GCA_964634105.1. GTDB lineage: Bacteria > Bacteroidota > Bacteroidia > Bacteroidales > UBA10428 > UBA10428. The sequence continues at coordinate 36,596 of CAZWIU010000008.1, forward strand.
GATACGGGCGCCTTTGACATCGATGCCTAAAAAATTACATGTCGGATTTTGTTTTGCCAACCCGAGGGTATATTCCCCTTTACCACATCCTAATTCAAGAATAACAGGAAATTCGTTATGAAAGAATTCGCGGTTCCACTTACCTTTCAGGTAAAAATCGTTATTAAAAACTTCCTTGAATGATGGTTGCAGAACATTAGAAAAGGTATTTAATTCAGCAAACCGTTTCAGTTTTCCCTTCGACACTGCTTACTAATATTGATGTTGCTGAACACGAACTCCGATATCCAGCAGGTTTTCCAACACGTTTTCGCGCATACCATGCTGAAGTGAGATTTTGTAAATACCGCTGTAGGCAAATTTTATTTCTTCAGCATACGGGACCAGCATCGAGTTGATATTTCCGATACCTTTACCATACCACCTCCCTGCTTTATCGGCCAGCATTATTTCAAATGTATCACGACGCACAAAAGAATTTGGTGCTGTAATCTCGACAAACAGCCAAATGTTACTATAGGAATAATGTTGCATATTCCTGATATGAAAGAATATGTCATATGCCTTGCTTGTATCAGAAATAGGAAAATCGTAGCTGATCCGGTCGTCGGATTTCCATCCTTCGGAAGGGATCGAACTGACCTCATCGAGAACCGGGTGTCCTGTACAACTAATTAAGATCAACGATACGAGGAAAATGCCTGTATAAATGCTTTTCAACATTTCTCTACCGATTATGCGATTTAGGTTTAAATCTTTTTTTCTTTGAATGCTTTGGAGTTTTGCTAATATCCGGAGCATCCTCAAACCGGGTGAGGCTTTCAAGACCAGCAGCATTCTGATATTCAATCACAGAAGCCATAGAAGACTCCTCAATACCCAGCAATTTATCAGGTATAATACCCTTCTTATTCATTTCGATAATTTCGTTCACCTGCTGAACAGAAAGACAGCTTAAAACTTCACCCTTTTCCGTATCGATACTATACCACATCTGACGTTTAAAGACATCTGTTTTTCGGTGGGTAGCTTTTCCCTGTTTAGTCTCGAGTTTCACAGCAGTATCGGGAAAATTTTCCTGTGCATCAAGGTAGGCATCGAGCTCATAGTTCAGACAGCATTTCAACTTACCACATTGGCCCGCGAGCTTTTGAGGGTTTAACGATACTTCCTGGAAACGGGCTGCATTTGTTGTAACCGACACAAAGTTCGTAATCCAGGAAGAACAGCATAGCTGACGGCCACAGGAACCAATGCCCCCTATGCGGCCAGCTTCCTGCCTTGCTCCTATCTGCCGCATTTCGATGCGAACCCGGAACTCATCCGCCAGTATTTTAATAAGCTCCCTGAAATCAACACGTTCGTCGGCAATATAATAGAAAATAGCTTTTGTCTTATCGCCCTGGTATTCAACATCGCCGATTTTCATCTCGAGCTTCAGCTTTTCAGCGATCTTTCGCGCTTTCAGCATGGTTGATTCCTCAAGGGAAATAGCCTCTTTCCATTTTTCAATATCGGCAGGCTTTGCTTTCCTGTATATCTTTTTAAACTCCTGTTCCTTATAATTGACCTGTTCTATAGCAAGTTTATATAAAACCAGATACCCTGTAAGCGATACCATTCCAATATCATGTCCCGGTGAAGCTTCAACGGCAACTATATCGCCCTTCTTCAACCGGAGATGATTTGTATTACTATAATAGCCTTTCCGTGTATTTTTAAACTGAACTTCGACTATATTATTGAAATCGGTTTCTGTTGAAATATCTTCAAGCCAATCAAACGAAGCCAGTTTTAAACAGCTTCTGGCACATACCGACTTATCGCACACAGGTTCCGGAACATCATTATGCTGGTTTTCCTTAATTTCAGTATTTTCAGCACTTATCAGATCACTCATAATTCCATTTTATAGGAACAAAACTATAAAAAAGTTGATAAACCGTTACACTATCTTTCTGCTTAGGATCGAATTAATTTGGTAAGCCTGAGTGCAAAGTCAAACAGGACAACCTTAGCATAGCCGTTTCGTTCAATATCAGCAGCCGCCTTGTTCATTTCCTCATAGATCGGTATTACATTCTCACCGTTAATAAACTTATGAAAGTTAATTGCAAATTTCGATTCTTCACTTGTCATATAAACCAACCCGGGTTCATCTATGTTTGAAATGAAATTTTCCCTGACCAGCCGGAGTGCATAATCGAAAAAGCTTTTCAATTTTTCTCTACCCAACCCTGACATTGTTTCAACCCAGTCGTTTATTTCATGAAAATTACGTGTCCAGGAAAGGCGCATGATAGCAATAAACTGCTTAAGGTTCATTTCGTTTTCTTCTGATGTTTTAATTGCATTCATTGCGCCTAAATAACTACCTCCGGCCAGTCGTGTTATATTATCGATTTCAGTTTCAGAAAGTGTAAAACGACTCCTTAATGATGCCTTCAAAGCCTCTTCACTAATGTGTGAAAGCTTAACCTGTTGTGTACGCGAGAGGATTGTAGGAAGAATCTGGCCCGGCTCTTCACTGATCAGCAGGAAGAGTGTTTTTTCCGGAGGTTCTTCAAGTAGTTTCAACAGCATATTGGCAGTGCTGGTATGCATTTTCTCAGGCAACCAGATAATCATGAACTTATAATCCGATTCAAACGATTTCAGATTTAATTTCCTGATAATAGAATCGCCGTCTCTTTTACTGATAATCCCCTGTTTATTTTCTATTCCGATGTAATCGTACCAGCTTCCTGATGAAAAATAGGGCTCATTGAGAACGAACTCACGCCACTCGGTAATAAAATCGTCGGATACAGGATCTTTAACTATCTTTTTTGTGGTATTTACAGGAAAAGCAAAATGCAGATCAGGATGGGCCAGCCTGGCAAACTTTATACAACTCGGGCATTTACCGCATGAATCCGAATCCTTTTCGCCTGCACAGGCAATATACTGAGCGTATGCAATCGCAAGTGGTAATGTTCCAGAGCCATCGGGGCCATAAAACAACTGCGTATGGGCAATACGTTCCGACTTAACCGATGATATCAGTTTCAGTTTAATCTGTTCCTGTCCGATTACTTCAGAAAAAAGCATTATCTGTAAAATAAAAATACCGTTGCCCGGAGGGTGCCAAAGGTAAATAAAAATACTTTTTTTACATTTGCATTTCAATCTTAACTACAAATTCAATTACGATGCAAACAATTGATAAGTATAACTTTTCGGGCAAGAAGGCAATTGTCCGGGTCGATTTTAACGTACCTCTGAACAAGCAGACTTTTGAAGTAACTGACGACACCCGTATCCGTGGTGCATTTCCTACCATCAAAAAAATATTGAATGATGGCGGATCAGCCATTCTGATGTCGCATCTGGGGAGGCCCGATGGAAAGGTCCAGGATAAATATTCGATGAAACACATAGTATCGGCTGTTGAAAAAGTGATCGGAAGGAAAGTATTGTTTGCATCTGATTGTATGGGTGATGATGCAAAGAAAATGGCTGCTGCGCTGAAACCAGGTGAAGTTCTCCTGTTAGAGAATCTTCGTTTTTATGAAGAAGAAGAAGGTAAACCATACAGCCTTCCTGAAACAGCAAACGAAGATGAAAAGAAAGCAGCAAAAGCCAACGTAAAAGAAAGACAGAAGAATTTTGTGAAGCAACTGGCAAGCTATGCCGATTGTTATGTGAACGACGCTTTCGGAACCGCACACCGTGCGCATGCTTCTACCGCGCTAATTGCAGCGCATTTCCCCGGTAACTCAATGTTTGGCTATCTGATCGAAAGCGAGCTTAAAGCCATGGATAAAGTATTACAATCGCCTGCAAAACCATTTACAGCTATTATGGGCGGAGCAAAGGTATCAGATAAAATACTCGTTATTGAGAATCTGCTGCCACGGATCGACAACCTGATCATTGGTGGTGGTATGACCTATACTTTCATTAAGGCACAGGGCGGAAAAATAGGAAATTCGCTTTGCGAGTCCGATAAGCTTGACCTGGCGCTGGAATTACTTAAAAAAGCAAAAGAACACAATGTAAAAGTATACATTCCTACCGATGCTGTAAATGCCGATAAATTTGATGCAGCAGCCAATACCGGTATTTCAAAAACGAATGAAACCCCCGATGGTTGGATGGGACTAGATATTGCCGACGAGACCATTGCTACCTATACAAAGGTGATCATGGAATCAAAAACCATTCTTTGGAATGGCCCCATGGGTGTTTTCGAGATGGAGAAATTCGCAAAAGGAACTTCAGCCATTGCAAAAGCACTTGCGGATGCAACAGCTAAAGGAGCATTCACTCTTATTGGAGGAGGCGATTCGGTGGCTGCCATAAATAAGAATAAACTGGCTGACAAAGTGAGCTATGTATCTACCGGCGGGGGCGCTATGCTTGAATATATGGAAGGGAAAGAGCTTCCAGGCATTAAAGCAATCCGCGGATAGGCAGGGTTTGATAAAAATTATTATAAATGCCCGATTTGGTTTATTTTTACTGCCTGTCGGGCATTTTGCTTAAATCTGATCAACTATGAATTTTTCTAACATCGCCATTATCGGCGGAGGAAACCTTGGAACGTCCATCGCAAAAGGAATTCTGTCGATGAATCAAGTCACAAAAGAAAACCTTGTTATTTGTGAGAAACGTAAGCCACGGATTAAATATCTCGAGGATCATGGATTCAGGGTTATCGATTCTGACCTGGAAAAGACTGTGCAATCAACAGACCTGATCATTATCTCGGTAAAACCTCAACAATTCATCAAACTGCTTGAAGAGCTTAAACCATTGTTGAAATCAGGGCAGATATTAATTTCTACTGTAACAGGGATCTCACTTTCACAAATAGAAAATGTAATCGGAAAACATCCTGTGGTGAGAATCATGCCCAATACGGCCATCGAGATCCGGGAATCGATGACCTGTTTAAGCTTTAATAATACCAGCCAGGAACAGGAAAATGAGATCATTTCATTTTTTGATCAACTCGGGCAGACAATAAATATCCAGGAAGAACTTCTTGATGCTGTGACTGTATTGGGAGCATGCGGCATTGCCTTTGCACTGCGATTTATCAGGGCAGCCACCCAGGGAGGTATTGAGATCGGATTCAGTGCTGAAGTATCGCAATTTATTGTTGCTCAAACAGTAAAAGGAGCAGCAGAATTATTACTTGAAAATAATTCACACCCTGAGTCGGAGATTGATAAGGTAACTACCCCTCAGGGAATTACTATTTCAGGACTTAACGAGATGGAACACCAGGGATTCAGCTCTTCAGTTATCAAAGGGCTGATCACTTCCTACAATAAACTTACCTTACTTGAGAACAACAAAAAATAAACGCAGGTTGAACAATTTAAGACAAAACGCGTTTATTATGAGAAATAATTATAATCTTTGCTCCAGATCTTTAAATGATGCATTACGCCACTACGGGATATATTAATCACCTCGCACCGATAAGTTCGACCGGCTTCTCGAATGGTGGCGTATGTATGTGTTGATTCCCCCGATCAGTTTTTAAACGTAAACCGCGCCCGCTCACCGGGTGTGATGTGTTCTATAGTAAATTCCTTAACGAAAAAAAATGAATCCATCTGATAATTTTCCGAAGTACCTGCTTGAGCAGTATGATAAATTCAGGAAGGACGTCCCTTCGATGATAAAGGCATATACCTTTACCGAGAATCTGATCAATTTTCTTTTCCCTTTTAAGATCGACCGAAAGTGTTCAATGCCCCAGATAGAATTGAATCTGGCTCAATTACAGATCGATTTTCGTGATCTGCTGGGGCCTCTTGAAAAAACGCTTGATAGATACATTACTGAATTAACAACGGACTTCTTTAATAAAATTCCCGGTATTTATAAAAACCTTATGAGTGACGCTAAACATTTTCTTGATTTTGATCCTGCGGCAAAATCGATGGAAAGCGTAATTCTGTACTATCCGGGTTTTTATGCAATAACTGTTTACCGGCTGGCCCATGAGCTTTCCAAATTAAAAATCCCATTCCTGCCCAGAATGATGTCGGAGTATGCTCATAGCAAAACAGGTATTGAAATTCATCCTGCTGCTGAAATCGGAGAAAACTTTTTTATCGATCATGGTACGGGCATTGTGATTGGAGAAACTACCGTTATAGGCAGAAACGTGAAACTATACCAGGGTGTTACTTTAGGCGCCATTATGGTTGATAAGAGCATGCGTGGAACGAAACGTCATCCGACCATTGAGGATAATGTGATCATATACTCAGGCAGTTCAATTCTGGGCGGAGAAACCGTGATAGGCCACGATACAGTGGTAGGAGGTAACGTCTGGCTCACTAAAAGCGTTCCGCCTTACAGCGTGGTTTATCACGAAAGTAAAACCGTTGTCCGCGACAGTAAAATGAAAGATGAACCCATCAATTTTGTAATCTGAAATTTAAATTTTTAAAAGAATGAAACTAAACTCAATAATAGAAGCTATTGGAAACACTCCTCATGTGAGAATAAATAACCTGTACGACAAAAAGTATGAAGTCTGGGTAAAGCTGGAAAAATCAAATCCCGGTGGCAGCATAAAAGATCGTATTGCATTGTCGATGATAGAAGATGCTGAGAAAAAAGGAATCCTGAATAAAGATTCGATTCTTATTGAACCTACCTCGGGAAATACTGGTATTGGACTGGCAATGGTTGCTGCAGTTAAAAAGTACCGGCTTATCCTGGTAATGCCCGAATCATTTTCTATTGAACGAAGAAAAATAATGGCTGCTTATGGTGCCGAATTTGAACTCACACCGCGTGAAAAAGGAATGAGCGGTGCGATTGAAAGAGCAAAACAAATGGTGAATGAGATCCCGAATGCCTGGATGCCATCGCAGTTTGAAAATCCGGCGAATATCGCAGCACACCGAAACCACACAGCCTCAGAAATTGTTGCCGATTTTCCTGAGGGTGTTGATTATCTGATAACCGGAGTGGGCACTGGCGGACACATTACTGGTATTGCAGAAGTATTAAAAGCCAAATTCCCGGGTATTAAAGTATTTGCCGTTGAACCGGAAGCTTCGCCAGTAATCAGCGGAGGCAAACCGGGCCCACACCCTATCCAGGGCATTGGCGCCGGATTTATCCCCGGTAATTTGAATACCAAGCTGCTTGATGGTGTTATTCAGATACCAAAAGAAGAGGCGTTTGACTATGCAAAAAAAGCTGCAAAAGAGGAAGGACTGTTTATTGGTATTTCTTCGGGTGCAACACTTGCAGCCATAGCAAAAAAGCTAGCAGATATTCCTAAAGGTTCAAGAATTCTGGGAATAAGCTACGATACAGGGGAGAGATATCTTTCTGTTGAAGGATTATTCTAAATAGGTATATCAACCTTTGCAATATAACCAGGAAGCAATGGATAAAAACATTGATAACTGGTTTTTTATATTATGTATTTACCGAAGCATTAACCGCTAAGGTGTTAAGCCATGTTACCAGTGTCGTTCCGGGTTTTCCCAGTATGTTGTTTGTTTCCTCCGGATTTCCCATTTCTTTTGCCTTTTCAAAATAAGCAAATAAGGAAGCAGTATCTCTTAGTTGCTTATTTCCTGAGAGGATGGCTATTACTTTTATCAACCCAATCGGAACAGAGGAGACTCTTCGTATCGATGGATGCATTTTTAAGCAATATTCTTCCAGCGCATCCTTCATTAATAGGCTCTCAGGCCCATGGATATAGAATATGTGGTTCCTGGCTTCCGGTTTCTGATAAGCGGTTGCTACCATCCGGGCAAAATCGCCTGCAGCGACCCAGTGCCAAGGATTCGGTTGTTTGCCCAACATCATGGCTTTTCCGTTCCTGACCATATAACCCAGCGATTCAAAGAACCAGGTAGGCCGGAAAATCATATAGGGAATTCCACTCCTGATGATGGTTTGTTCAGCCAGGTATTTATTCTCTATCATCTTAAACCTCCTGTTTTGCTCCGCCACGGTGCATCCGGAAATATAGCTTATAAGTTTCGTGCCTTTTTCCTGGGCACTTTTAACTATTGCCCTAACTGCCAACGCTTCATTTACATCCGAAAGCGATATGTGAACCGTATCACTTCCGTCCATAGCGTTTTCAAGATCAGTTGGTTTAAAGACATCTCCCTGAATTATTTCGTACTTTTTGCTGAACATGGCTTGATTTACAGTTCGCGAAAACAGGCGGAGATCGAAACCTGCTTTATCCAACTGGTTGATGACGGGTCTTGCCAACATTCCGCTTGCTCCAATAACTAATACTTTCATAGCGATGATTTATAATTTGAAACAAAAATCACGATTAGCTATGAAAGCATTGTTTGACAAAAGTCAAATAATTATTTTTTCTTCCTGATACGGCTGAGTGTTGCAATATCGATTCCCAGGTATGAAGCTATATGCCTCAGGGCAACCTTTTTTACAATTTCAGGATTTTCCTTACAAAACAACTGATACCTTTCAGATGCAGAAAGAGTTTGAAACTGAACGGAACGTGCCAGCATAGCCTGGTTTTTTTTATCGGATACATCTTTACATATCTGGCGCCAGACAGGAATCAATTCATATAGCTCATTCTGCCTGTGGTAGGTAATCACCAGCAGTTCAGAATCTTCAATGGCGATGATATTTTCCCTGGATGGAACCTGATTATTAAAACTATCAAATGATACAATCAAAGACCCGGATGCGAAAAAATTCGTAGTGATATCGTTTCCATTGTTATCATAAAAATAAGCCCGAAGTATGCCGGATCTGACAAACCCAATCTTATCCGATACGGCTCCCTCTTTCAGGAAAAATTGTTTTGCCTTAATTGTCAGAGGAGTATAACTCTTCCTGGAGATTTCCAGTTCAGCTTCTGACAAGCCATAATATTCAGGTATGTTTTCCTTTATTTCCATGTCCGGAGTATATTTATTAGGTAATACTGTATTTATTACTGATAGCGATAATTAACAAACAAGCTGAATCAGAGTGACTGGTTTACACCTTGGTAACACCGCCCGAAACAATAAATTTCATAGCCTCAGTAGAAGGTATATTGAGTAACCGGACATGTTCCCTGGGAACAATAAACATCTCGCCTGAGAAATTATAGGAATGCGGGAAATACACTGCCACTTTATCTTTCACATCCAGTTCATGCAAATCTTCGCTGGTCATGAATCCCATTTTTTCCAAATCAGAAATCAGGTTAACCTTGACCAGCACGGGCTGATTAAACTTTTTTTCTTTCCCGACAAAAGCAGAGAAAAGATCGCGTAAGGCAGAATATAAAACCTTGACAAGAGGTGCATTGATCAGTATACGGTCAAGGATAAGCTGGAAGGGCTTGAACAGAACACTTTGTCCCAGAAAACCAAGCAAGGTAATTACCAGTAGCAGGACAACAAGTCCCAGGCCTGGAATATGGACAGTAAGTAATTTTTCAAGATAGTTCTGGATAAAACCATCGATATATTTAAACGTCAGGTATATTATATAAATGGTAATAAACGAGGGAGCAATGATGATTAATCCCTGAAGAAAATATCGTACTATTCTTTTCATAATTATATGGTGTTATTAAGATTACAAAGCAAACTGATATCCATCTCTGATTACAAGATCAACCCAGCAATTTACGTTTCGACATTGGCAGACTTTTCACAACCTCGTTATAGGAATGATCGATCCATTCCTTGAGTATACTATCGGGGACTGAACCATCGATGATCACGGTGTTCCAGTATCTCTTATGCATATGGTATCCCGGAATAACAGCATCATATTGCTCACGTAATTCCATTGCCTTTTCCGGATCGCATTTAAGGTTAATACTGAAATCACCTTCAAGGTCGGTCAACAAAAACATCTTTCCAGCTACTTTAAAAACCAGGGTATTCTCATCGAAAGGAAAACTTTCGGTGGTACCGGGTTTGGAGAGGCAATATTCTCGCAACGATTCAATGTTCATTGTGAGTATAAGTTTATACCCGCTAAAATTATGCTTTTTAATAAAAGAATAATAGTATTATTTCTTCTGAGAAAAGGACACAGTAGAAGAAAATCGGAATATGTATTTAAACGATATGTAAGGTTCTATTAATTAGACTTAAAAATATTTATTAAGTATCAGAATTAAATCGAATAGCTTATGGAAGACACTATAACAGTATCCGTTAGATTTCCGTCAGCTATCCTCACTTAAATATAGCATACCTTATAATTCAGGAGTGAAGGCATCGGTGATGTGTTCGAACTGATATCCCTGTGCCGAATCGATAATTGAGATGACATCAAATCGTACCTCAGGGGCTCCGGCAATAGTCTGGAGGTAGGCTTCGGCCGCTTCCACAAGGTATTTTTGTTTCTTTCTCGTAACGGCTTCGCTTGGGTCGCCAAAATAATCGGTACTGCGAAGTTTGACTTCCACAATTACAAGGGTTTCTTTGTCATAGGCAATAATGTCGATTTCAAGCTTTTTATAACGCCAGTTCATAGCCGCCAGCACGTATCCTTGCTTAACTAAAAACTCGGCCGCCAGGATTTCCCCGCGTTTGCCAATATCATAATGCTCAGCCATCTGAGAAGTCAGTTTAAAAATCTAATGGTTGCTCCCGATTCGTTTACGCTGAGTTCAGTCATACTCCCAAGCAAAAACGGAATATTGTTTTCCGTATGTCCGGCGGGCATATTAAATGCAACGGGAAAATTAAAACGCTTGGTTGCCTCCAGGATAATTTCGTTTGGAGTCTTGCCAAACGGACGTTGTTTGTCTTTCATCTCAGTCATTCCTCCTACTATCAGACCATTAATTATTGATAGCTTACCCGAGAGAACCAGATTCTGCATCATCCTGTCGAGATGATAAAGTTGTTCACCTACTTCCTCAATAAAAAGTATTGCACCTTTTGGTCTTATTTCGAAAGGAGTTGCCTGGAGGTTTTGTAGTATTGATAGATTTCCTCCCATCAGACGTCCTTTGCCAATTCCTTGCTTATTCAGTTTATCGTGTGGAATATTAATAATTTCTGATTTACCCTTCAGGATATTATCAAGCTGTTTCAGGTTACCGGCAAAAAAAGGACTATTGAAATTTACAGGCATAGGCGAGTGGATGGATGCAATATTGAAATACCCGTTCAACAGGGAATGAAAAACAGTAATATCGCTGAACCCTACAATCCATTTGGGATTCTTTCTGAAGTACGAAAAATCAAGCTGGTCAATGATCCGGATCGAACCATACCCGCCACGGGCACAAAAAATTGCTTTTACGGCCGGGTCATTTAACGCCTCCTGAAAATCCGTTATGCGCTCCGGATCAGGGCCGGCAAACTGATTATATAACTCGAAAATATGTTTCCCGAGTGTAACCTTATAACCTAAGTCAGAAATAGCTTTAACAGCATTTTCAATATACGATTTTTCCACGGCGCTTGCCGGGGCAACAATTCGAATTTCATCGTTTACCGAAAGCCAGGAAGGCATTTTAACAGAACGCATATCAGTTGACAGTATATTTTTTTCCTAAGATACTGCTTTTCCTTATCTTTGCCAGATTGCCGTTCACGGTATTCTTCTCTGAAGCCCGAGAAGCGAAGAGAATTAAACAACTCGGAATATAATTTACAGCGATGAATCAATACAAGCGTTTTCTTATTACAGCTGCCCTTCCCTATGCAAACGGACCTGTGCATATTGGTCACCTTGCCGGAGTCTATGTGCCGGCCGATATTTATGTGCGTTATCTCAGGCTGAGGGGAAGAGATGTTCTTTTTGTTTGCGGATCGGATGAACATGGCGTGCCCATTACAATCAAAGCCCGACAGGAAAATGTAAGTCCACAAGCCATTGTGGATCGTTATCACGAGCTTAACAAGAAGGCGTTTGCCGATTTTGGGATCAGCTTTGATATTTACTCACGCACCAGTAATAAAATTCATTACGAGACTGCTTCTGATTTTTTCAAAAAACTCTATGATAAAAACATCTTTATAGAAAAAACCACCCAGCAATATTACGATACAGAAGCCCAACAATTCCTGGCCGACAGGTATATTACAGGGACCTGTCCGCACTGCGGAAATACGTCGGCTTATGGCGACCAGTGCGAAAGTTGTGGCACTTCTTTAAATGCTACCGATTTAAAAGAGCCCCGGTCGACTATTTCGGGAAGTGCGCCGGTACTTAAAGATACGAAGCACTGGTTTCTGCCACTTGATGTTTATGAAAGCTTTTTACGTCAATGGATCCTGGAAGAAAACAAGCATTGGAAAGTAAATGTCTATGGCCAATGCAAATCGTGGCTCGATGCCGGTTTACAACCAAGGGCAGTAAGCCGTGACCTGGATTGGGGTATTCCTGTACCCGTAAAGGGAGCCGAAGGAAAGGTGCTGTACGTATGGTTCGATGCACCCATTGGCTACATTTCGGCTACTAAAGAACTTACCCCTGATTGGGAAAAGTACTGGAAAAGTAGCGATTCAAGACTCATTCATTTCATAGGAAAAGACAATATAGTATTCCATTGTATTGTGTTTCCCGTAATGCTGAAAGCTGAGGGGAGTTATATTCTACCCGAGAATGTACCTGCCAATGAATTTTTAAATCTTGAAGGGGATAAAATTTCTACCTCGCGCAACTGGGCGGTATGGTTACATGAATATCTCGAAGAATTTCCCGGCAAGCAGGATGTTTTGCGCTATGCATTATGTGCCAATGCACCGGAAACCAAGGATAACGATTTTACCTGGAAGGACCTGCAGGCCAGGAATAATAATGAACTGGTAGCCATCCTGGGGAATTTTGTCAATCGTTCCATTGTTCTAACACACAAGTTTTTCCATGGAGAAGTACCTTCCTGCGGTCCGCTTAATGACTATGACAATATAACGTTAGCAGAGATAAAGAAAATAAAAGAATCGGTAGAACAAAGTATAGAGAGTTTTCGCCTCCGCGAAGCATTGAAAAATACTATGGATCTTGCCCGGTTGGGTAATAAATATTTGGCTGATACAGAACCATGGAATCTTTATAAGAGTGATCCATCAAGAGTACAGACTATCCTTAATATAGCGCTCCAAATAACAGCAAATATTTCATGTTTGATTTCACCTTTCCTTCCTGATACATCGAAGAAATTATGTGATTTTCTGCAAATTCAACCTGTTGCCTGGGAAAAAATAGGAAGTGCATCATTGTTGACCCCTGGCCACAAAATCAACAAATCCGGATTATTGTTTGAAAAAATTGAAGATGATACTATTCAGAAGCAACTTGATAAGCTTCAGAAGACAAAGGAACTGAATGCTGCTAAAAATAAGACTGTGAAACCTCAGAAGGAATCCATTACATACGATCAGTTCTCGACCATGGATATCCGTATCGGAACGATACTGGCAGCCGAGAGAGTGCCAAAAACTCAAAAACTGATGAAACTGACAATCGATACAGGAATTGATACACGTACTGTCGTTTCAGGCATTGCTGAGTTTTTTGAACCTGAAAAGATCGTGGGCAGGCAGGTTAATATCCTGATAAATCTCGAACCCCGAAAAATTAAGGGCATCGATTCACAGGGAATGATCCTGATGGCTGAAGATCAGGATGGCAGTTTAAAAATGATCGTTCCTGAGGTAAATGTGAAACCGGGAAGTGTAGTGAGTTAATATTACCTAGCCACTTCATTCAACAAGCAGAAATATCTTCTTACCCTATCGGGAATAATGGAATATTAATCCTTATTTCCAATCTTCCAATCTTCCAATCTTCCATCTTTCCATACATAAAATAAACAATCACTATAAAGATAGAGAAACAGCTTTTAAAAGTATCTCGTTCTTAGTTTCTTTCCCACAACCACACCGACTGATCGATCTGTTTCCGGATCCGGCGAAGTTCGTCAATGGCTGACTGACGATCAGAAAATTTACCAATAACAACGCGATAATAGTCGCCGCCTGTATAGAGAACTTCGGGTGCAAACCCTTTTCGAAGCAAATGCTGTTTCATAATTTCTGCATTGCGCGAATTCTTAAAACTGCCGGCGATTAATAAATAAGGCAGATCATTCCCTGTTGTTTGATGAATTTGTTTAACAGGTTCTGTTTTTTGAACTGGCCGGTTATCAAACGCCAGGGCCTTTTGTGGAGAAGTCATTTCGTTAATGGTATTCTCAATGGCAAGGGTAACAGAATCTTTTTTTGTTTCTGGGGCAGGGCCAAACACTATAATACTGCTTTCATCTTTATCCGATGAACGGGAAAAATAGTTTAGTATGCCCGTATTAGATGCATCCGATAAAAGTACGATCAAGGTGATAAAAATGACTAACATTAAAACCCCTATAGTAACGTACCATCCGGTTAATTTACGTTTCTCTAGTGAAACGGGAGTAAGTTCGGCTTTCTCAACTTCTTTCTTATCTGAAGGGCTTACAGTGATTTCGAGAGGTTCAAGACCAAATGAATCGGCCAGGTAATTAACATCTTCCAGTGCATGGAAAATAAGTTTATTATCAGAAGTCAATGTAAACTCTCCAACACCTTCCAGTACAACTTTACCATTATTTCTGAGTGTATTAAAAAAATCCGCAACGAAAATATCGATCTTTTCAGCAACCTGACCTAAATCAATTCCTGTAACCTGATGAATATAGTTTTCTAACACGCCGTTATCCTTCACCATTTCAGGTCGGAATAGTATGTGCTTATTAGGCGGGACTAAGCTGTTTTTATTCTTTTTGAAACTGGCATGTTTATAGGACGTTTCAAATCCTCCGACCCCCCGCAGGATTACACATTCATTCGACAGGATAAGTTCTCGTATGTATTGTGCTATATCCAATTCCGGCAAATTAATTCTAAAAATAAGATTGCCCACAAAAATATAAATTCCTGAGCGTAATTAGTTATAAACAGTGTAATACAATATTGGAACAAAATAACACGTATTCATAAAGCGAATAAAGTAAAAGCATAAGTAGTTTATATGAATGTAATCCTAAAATCTTAATTTCGCCTTTAATTCCAACTTAATAGTTCTTCCAGTGAAAAAGATAAAAATGGTCGACCTATACGGCCAATATGTTAAAATTAAACCTGAGATCGATAGTGCAATGCAGGAAGTACTAAACAGCACTGCCTTTATTAATGGCCCGCAAGTACAAGAGTTTAATAAAAATCTTGCTTCCTATCTGAACGCAAAACATGTGATAGGGTGTGCAAACGGCACAGATGCCCTGCAAATTGCCCTTATGGCCCTCGATCTTAAGCCGGGAGATGAAGTCATTTCGCCTGATTTTACTTTCATCGCCACGGTTGAAGTCATTGCCCTCTTAGGCCTCGTGCCCGTTATCGTTGACATCGACCCTCTCACTTATACAATGGACCCAGCACAACTACGCAAAGCTATTACGCCTAAAACGAAAGCCATAGTTCCCGTCCATTTATATGGTCAGTGCGCTAATATGACTCAAATACTTACCATAGCGAGAGAACATGACCTATACGTAATTGAAGACACGGCTCAGGCCCTCGGTGCAAATTATTCAGATAATACACTTCGTGGGAAAGCAGGGACTCTTGGGACGATAGGTTGTACCTCCTTTTTCCCCTCTAAAAACCTTGGTTGTTTTGGAGATGGCGGAGCTATGATAACAAACGATGATCAACTAGCCGAAAGGCTCCGTCGGATAGCAAATCATGGGGCAAAAATTAAATACTATCACGATGAGATTGGAGTAAATTCAAGGCTCGATACATTACAGGCAGCTATTCTGAATGTAAAACTCAGGTATCTCGATTCCTATGCCGAGGCACGTCAGAAGGCAGCACAATACTATACTGCAAGGCTTTCATCACAGAAACGTATAGTAACGCCCTATATTCCGGAGTATACCGACCATGTATTTCATCAGTATACAATAAAAATTGATGGCGACCGGGATGCATTAAAGAATTACCTGAATGACCAGGGAGTTCCGACGATGATATATTATCCGGTTCCCATGCATGGACAAAAAGCATTTCAGATTAAAGGAAGTTTTCCTGTTTCCGAACTCATGGCAAAATCGGTCCTCTCACTCCCGATGCATACAGAATTAACACACGAAGAGCAGGACTATGTATGTGACAAGATAGAAGCCTTTTTAAACCGATAAAATATGCCCAACGAATATTTTGCACATCCAACAGCAGTGATTGATGAAGGCTGTGAAATAGGATCAGGAACAAAAATCTGGCATTTTACCCATATCATGTCCGACAGTAAAATAGGAGAGCATTGTAATCTGGGCCAGAACGTGGTTGTATCGCCGGGAGTCGTGCTAGGCCGCAATGTAAAAGTCCAGAATAATGTATCCATCTATACCGGTGTTATATGTGAAGATGATGTATTCCTGGGACCTTCGATGGTATTTACCAATATCGTGAATCCGAGAAGTGCCGTTATTCGTCGCGATCAATACATAAGAACACTTGTAAAGAAAGGCGCAAGTATTGGCGCAAATGCAACCATTATATGTGGTCATACAATTGGTGAATATGCCCTGATAGGAGCCGGCGCTGTTGTTACCAAAGATGTAAATCCGTTTGCCCTGGTTGTAGGTAATCCTGCAAGACAAATCGGATGGGTAAGTGAATATGGCCATCGTTTATCTTTTGGTTCCGATTCTATTGCTGTTTGTCCTGAAAGTAAAGAAAAATATCAGCTGATTAATAATACCGTAAAGAAGATCTGACTATGCCCGTTATTCTTGTTACCGGTGGAACAGGCTACATTGGCTCACACACAGTGGTCGAATTATTAGGCGAAGGTTTTGACGTGGTTATCGTTGATAATCTTTGTAATTCAACCATAGAAGTACTTGATGGTATTGAGGCAATTACCGGTAAGAGACCTGCTTTTGAACAGTTCGACCTGTGCGATAATCAAAAAGTAAAGGTACTTTTTAGGAGCTATCGCATTGATGCGATAATACATTTTGCAGCCCTAAAGGCTGTTGGAGAGTCGGTAGAAATTCCCTTGGAATATTATCACAACAACATAGAATCGTTAATAAACCTACTGATGGCCATGCGCGAGTTTAACGTGCCTTCATTTGTTTTTTCTTCTTCATGTACTGTTTATGGCCAGCCCGATATTTTACCGGTTACTGAAAATTCTCCTGTAAAGGAATCATTGTCTCCTTATGGAAATACGAAACAAATATCCGAACGGATAATTCGTGATGCTATCCATTCCATTCCCACCATCAGGGCAATTTCTTTGCGGTACTTTAACCCGATTGGTGCCCATCCTTCTGGTCTAATCGGAGAACTTCCCATTGGTGTTCCGCTTAATCTTGTGCCCTTTGTTACTCAAACCGCTGCAGGTATCAGGGAAAAACTACGTGTTTTTGGCACCGATTATAATACCCCGGACGGTACTGCGATCAGAGATTATATATATGTTTGTGACTTAGCCAAAGCACACGTAAAAGCGGTTCGCCGGTTGATTGAAACGAAAAACAAAAGCAACTACGAAGTTTTCAACCTTGGAACAGGAAAAGGGACTTCAGTAATGGAGATAATCAAAACATTTGAAAAAGTTACCGGCCAGAAACTGAACTATGAATTGGCAGGTCGGCGTGAGGGTGATATTGAAAGAGTGTGGGCAGATACCAGCTATGCAAACAGAGAATTAGGATGGAAAGCTGAAACATCGCTTGAAGACACGCTCATATCAGCCTGGAAATGGGAGAAAAAAATAAGAAATATTGATTGAACATGAAAGATATCCGTTCAAAAACGATAGTAATTACCGGAGGTGCCGGCTTTATCGGGTCGCATGTTGTGCGTCTCTTTGTCAATAAATACCCCGATTATCGCATCATTAATGTTGATAAGCTTACCTATGCCGGTAATCTTGAAAATTTAAAGGACATTGAAAGCCAGTCGAATTATACATTTGAGAAAATTGATATCGTGAATGCCAGCGAAGTCGATGCTCTTTTTTCCAGCCATGCCATTGATGGTATTATCCATCTTGCAGCCGAATCGCATGTAGACAGATCGATCTCGAATCCTTTGGAATTTATTTTCACCAATGTTGTCGGAACCGTAAATTTGTTAAATGCTGCTAAGAATCAATGGGAGAATAATCCTGCAGGAAAACTATTCTATCATATCTCTACCGATGAGGTATACGGTTCGGTTGACGATGGTGGTTTTTTTACCGAATCGACCTCGTATGACCCTCGAAGTCCTTATTCGGCTTCAAAAGCAAGCAGTGATCATTTTGTAAGGGCATATCATAATACCTATAAGCTACCCGTAGTACTTTCTAACTGCTCTAATAATTATGGCCCGAACCAGTTCCCGGAGAAATTAATTCCTCTTTCGATAAATAATATTAAGAACAACAAGAATATCCCTATTTACGGGAAAGGTGAAAATATTCGCGATTGGCTTTTTGTTATTGATCATGCCAAAGCCATTGATATTATTTTCCACCAGGGAAAAATCGGAGAAACCTATAATATCGGCGGCAATAATGAATGGAAAAATATTGACCTCATAAAATTACTCTGCGATATAATGGATAAAAAACTGGGCCGTTCAGCTGGCACTTCTCAAAAGCTGATAACTTTTGTTAAGGATAGGGCCGGCCATGATAGACGTTATGCCATCAACTCAGAAAAATTGCAGAGCGAACTGGGATGGAAACCATCAGTTACGTTTGAACAGGGATTGGAAAAAACTGTCGATTGGTACCTGGCCAACCACGAATGGATTGAGCACATCACTTCAGGTGCATACGAACAATACTATCGGAAACAGTATACTGAACGTTAACAAAGACTATTCAACGGTCACCGATTTTGCCAGATTTCGCGGTTGATCAACATCGCAGCCTCTCATCACGGCAATGTAATAGGAAAATAGTTGTAAGGGAACCACTGAAAGCAATGCCGCAAATGTATTTTCTACTTCAGGGATTTCAATTACATAATCAGCCATACTGCGAATAATGGTATCACCCTCGGTTACAACTGCAATAACATTTCCATTACGTGCTTTAACTTCCTGAACGTTACTGACAATTTTATCGTACGACGAGTCTTTTGTGGCTACCACTACTACAGGCATTTTATCATCAATAAGTGCAATCGGGCCATGTTTCATTTCCGCGGCCGGGTATCCTTCAGCATGAATATAAGAAATCTCCTTTAACTTGAGAGCTCCTTCCAGCGCAACCGGAAAAAGATATCCACGCCCCAGGTATAATGCATTGTTTGTGTCTTTAAATCGCTTAGCCAGTTGCTTTATTTCATCGGCATGGGTGAGTATTTTCTCGATTTTTTTTGGAATCCGGGTAAACTCTTTGATCAGTTTCTTGTATTTCTCTTCTGAAATCAGGTTTTTTTTCTTACCTATCAAAATGGCCATCATTGCCAATACAGTAACCTGGCATGTAAATGCCTTGGTGGATGCAACACCGATCTCAGGTCCTGCATGCGTGTATACCCCGGCATCTGTTTCGCGTGGTATTGACGAACCAACAACATTACATATTCCAAGAACAATGGCCCCCTGTTCTTTTGCGAGCTTAATCGCCGCCAGCGTGTCGGCAGTTTCTCCACTCTGGCTTATGGCAATAACTATATCATCTTTATTGATGATCGGATTCCGGTACCTAAATTCTGATGCATATTCAACTTCAACAGGAATTCTGGCCAGGTCTTCAAAGAGATATTCTCCAACCAATCCGGCATGCCATGATGTGCCGCAACCAATAATAATGATTCTTTTAGCCTCGATAAGCCGGGATAACACCTGGTATAATCCTCCCAGATGCAGTTCGTATTCTTCTGAGCGAACACGACCCCGGAAAGTATCTTCGATTGAACGTGGTTGTTCGAAGATCTCCTTGAGCATAAAATGATCGAATCCTCCCTTATCTATCTTACCAATATCAAAAGTCAACTGTTGCACAACAGGAGTTGCCTCTTCCTGACGGGCTGTTATAAGAATAAGCTGTTCTTTACGTATAACAGCAACATCACCATCGTTTAAATAGATGACACTCTTTGTATATTCAACTATAGGTGTGGCATCGGATGCAAGAAAATATTCATCATTTCCAACTCCAACAACCAAAGGGCTTCCCTTGCGCGCGGCAATCAGTTTGTCAGGCTCTTCCGTGCACAGGATCACCAAACCATACGCTCCAATAACTTTTGTAAGTGCAAGGCGAACGGCTAGTTCTGCATCGACATTCCCTTTTTCGTAAATATATTCTATCAGGTTTGCTAATACTTCAGTATCGGTTTGACTTTTAAACTTTATCCCCCGTTCCTCAAGTCGATCTCTCAACTTGGCATAATTCTCTATTATGCCGTTATGAATAATAATAAATTTCCCATGAAACGACATGTGCGGATGTGCGTTAACATCATTAGGGATACCATGTGTAGCCCACCGGGTATGACCTATTCCGATATTACCACTATGGTTTTTACCTTCCAGATGTTTTTCCAGGTCCGATACTTTCCCCTTACACTTAAAGATCTCAGCTTTCTCACCAAGAATCGCAACTCCTGCTGAATCATATCCCCTGTACTCCAGTCGCTTTAATCCGTTTATTAAAACCGGCAATGCTTCTCTGCCGCCAATATATGCAACAATGCCACACATGTTATCTATTCATTTAATTTAGAATAAACAATCCGCAGATATGGAGGATTTGATGAGCTACTACCGTTAAGTATGGCCCGAACCGGATTGTATTTAATATAACGAAGATACTGTACTTTAATCCCCGAGCTGGTCGTTTCCTCTTCGACCGTAGCAGCAAACAGATAGAATGAATTACTCAGATCGGAATCTGAATTCCGCAGGTAATTATGAATATGGTTCTCCAGGTTAATAATATACTTACAATTTTCCATATCTGACGAATCAAGCTTGCCTCCCAGGTGATTTTCAGCCAGGCTAAAATCAATGACAGCACTATTCGATTTACTATCAAATAAACCAAGCATGTAAGGAGTTGCAAAAAGATCCTTATCCTCCTCATAGATATCCATATCGAGAGGCAGGATCAATTGTGCACGGTTTACAGAAGCAAGTCCTTCCAGAGAATCACGCAAGGCTGATAATCCAGGAATTTTCACATATACCTGGGGACCTGTAAGAGATTGTATATATGCATGATCTTCCAGGCTTACTGTATCATCCAAAGCGGCTGCCAGATCGGCCGAAAGAGCATTGCGATAGATATTCAGGTGAACACCTCCCGAATCGATTTCGGAATCGGGGTTTCCAAGTGTAAAAACATTACTTATAGTATCCCATTTATCATCGTTATCGTTCCACTCGATGGTTCGTAAAGTCATAGATGAATACGAATGGTCTATCGGGATGATTACCCCTCCTTTTGTTGTGCGAGGCTGTACCTTAAAATAAAATCCTTTGAAATATTCCTTAAATAATTGTTGATTCTCAGAATTATAAATACCCTCATTAATCAACAGTGTATCAAGAAAACGTTGGGCAAATGAATTATCAAGAAAGATATGGATTGTATCATTAACATCGATGGTATTATTTGTATACGTTTTTGCATCATATGAAAAATCTATATCCAGAGGTTCAGGATCGTACATATGAGGTAACATCAGAAAATCTGATTTGGAGTAGAGAGGTATTGGTTCAAGAAGCTCATATACATCAATATTTTCCTTGTTTATTGATTGAATTGCCCCTTTACCTCCATAGATTAAATTTCTGTTATATACAAGATCAATAACCAGATCCAACACCTGAACGCTGTCCAAATCAGTGTCCTCGCTAAAACTAGGTTCTTCAGAATAGATAAAATCGGCAAGAAATTCAGTTTGCAGGTTTCCGATTTCTCCGTCATTAACACTTCCAAAGGGACTAATTCCAATCGATCTTGCTGGTAGTGCATCGGTATGTATTGAAAATAACTCAACGGGAATTGTTTTGACATAAACTTCCATCGATCCATCGTTTGGAAGATTATTCGGACTAATATTGACAGGTTCTTCGGTACAACCGGAAATTATGAAATAAAATAAGAAAGGGAGTGCTGCAATCAAAATTGATCGGCAATACTGAGAAAGAATGTTATTTTGCTCCATTAACTACTTCGCTTAATATTTTATCGTAGAATTCCGAATAGCTGTCAATATAAGTCTCCTGTGGCTGGTATGTTAATATCGGTTGTCCCGATTTTTCGGCAAACTTAACGATCTCGGGATGAATTTGATCGCTGCCGAAAATAATTCCATCCGAAAATTTCATTGCCAGTTTCATCAGATTTATATAGGTTGGCTTTTTTATTACCTCGATATCTTTATCATCAATTCCATCCCAACGGATTTTATCAATCATTCTTACATCCAACGTTGATTCAAAGTGATTATTATATATTGACGTAACAACCATTGAATCCATAAAGAGGGGATCTTCATGATAATATTTTTTTATGTATAAGGGAATTAAGCTTGTAAACCAACCCTGGCAATGTATAAGGTCAGGGGCCCATTGCAATTTCTTTACTGTTTCGATAACTCCCCTGGCAAAGAAAATAGCTCTTTCATCGTTATCTTTGAAAGGAGTGTTGTTAGCATCCTGAAAGGTAAACTTACGTTGAAAATAATCTTCATTATCGATAAAATAGACCTGCATCCGTGCTGCCTGAATCGAGGCCACTTTAATGATTAACGGGTGATCACTGTCGTCGATGATCAGATTCATTCCTGATAGGCGGATTACCTCATGTAGTTGATTCCTTCTTTCGTTAATACAGCCGAACCGTGGCATGAATGTCCTTATTTCTTTTCCTCGGTCCTGAATACCCTGGGGAAGATTCCGGCCTATAATAGAAATTTCAGATTCGGGAAGGTAAGGAGCAATCTCTTGCGAGACAAAAAGTATCTTTTTGCTTTCCATCTGGTTTTTCGATAAATCGGAAATTGTCTGCAAAATTACTAAAAAATCTTCATAGTAATTAAACGTTCCACAAGAGCTCATCACAATTTGACCAACAAATAAGGTTTACTGACCTGACTTAATTGGTATAATTCTTATGGCAATACGAATTTCATTATATTTGCTGCTTTCTTACAATGAAGGTATTTAACACTATAAAATCCTTGCAGGCTGACCTATCCTCAACTCGTAAACAGGATGTAAGGATTGGCTTTATTCCAACCATGGGGGCATTACATGAAGGACATATTTCACTCATTGAAACATGTAAAGGAAATAACGATATACCTGTCGCAAGTATTTATGTAAACCCAACACAATTTAATGACCCCGGCGATCTGAAAAACTATCCACGTCAACCTGATAAAGATTTGGAAATGCTGGAGCGAGCCGGTTGTCGGTATGCATTTCTTCCCAGTGACCATGAAATGTATCCTGAACCGGATACCCGGGTTTTTGATTTTGGGGACCTGGGATCAATCATGGAGGGTAAATATCGTCCCGGTCATTTCAACGGAGTTGCCCAGATCGTCTCAAAGCTTTTCGATGCAGTGAAGCCAGACAGGGCTTATTTCGGAAAGAAGGACTTTCAACAACTTGCTATTATTCGCAGGCTGGTTTCCGACTTGCATCTATCGGTAGAAATTGTCGGATGTCCCATTATCAGGGAATCGGATGGACTTGCGATGAGTTCCCGTAACAAATTACTCTCACCAGTGCACCGGAAGGCTGCCCCAAATATTTATCAGACGCTTAAAACTGTTAAAGACATGGCTCAAACAGCCGATGTCTCGGAAATTGAATCATTTGTTTTTACTGCTATTAACAGCAACCCTTACTTAAAGCTCGAATATTTTCAGATCGTTGATTCATCAACCCTTAAAAAAATCAACCTGCTTCACCCTGGAACTCCTGTTACTGCTTGTATTGCAGTCTTTGCCGGATCGGTCAGGCTGATAGATAATATCGATTTATTTTCGTAAATTTGTTATACTATGTTTGTGGAGGTTGTAAAATCGAAAATTCATCAGGTTAAGGTCACTGAAGCTAATTTGTATTATGTTGGGAGCATAACCATCGATGAAGATTTAATGGATGCATCTAACCTGATCGAGAATGAAAAAGTACATGTTCTTGATGTTAGCAATGGTGAACGTTTAGAAACCTATGTAATAAAAGGTAAACGTGGCTCAGGAGAGATATGTATTAACGGTCCCGCCGCGCACCGAATTTTTGTTGGCGATATTATTATTATTATCTCGTACGCCTCAATGGATTTTGAAGAAGCCAAAACATTTAAACCACGTATTATTTTTCCGAACTGCGAGACAAACTCGCTGCAATAATCCGATTTCATTTTATTCTTTATATCCTTATTTCAAAGACAGATTCTTTGCTATTTTTGTTTGATAAGGATCATAGTATGGGTATACTTACGACAATTAACTCAAAAATCCTTTCCCGGAAGGAATTAAGCTATGTACTTTCCCGGTGGCGGTTCCTGCAAAAGAAAATAGTTTTTACCAACGGATGTTTCGATATTTTGCATCGTGGACATATCGAATATCTTGCCAAGGCTGCCTCTTACGGCGATATTCTAATGGTAGGATTAAACACTGATAATTCGGTCAGGCGTATTAAAGGTCCATCGCGCCCAATACAGGATGAAAAATCCAGGGCACTTATCTTGGCAGCTCTTCACATTGTCGATGCAGTAATATTATTTGATGAAGATACTCCTTATGAGTTGATCCGGCAGGTTCAACCCGATATACTGGTTAAAGGTGCCGATTATAAAACAGAGGAAATAGTAGGTTACGATATCGTTATGGCGAATGGAGGTAATGTAGTAACCATTGAAATAACACCCGGTCATTCAACCACCGGGATTCTTAAAAAAATTAACCTTTCCTGACCAGCTATGGGAAAGATCAAAACTGTCTATATCTGTCGTAATTGTGGTGCCGATTCACCCAAATGGATCGGCCGCTGTCCGTCCTGTGGACAATGGAATACATATGTTGAAGAACGGATAGGGAGTTTTAATACAGGAAATCGGGCTATCATTGAGAGTGCCAGCTCAAAACCAATACCCATCGATAAGATAGAGCCTCATAAAAACCAACGGATACCCAGTGGAATTGGAGAACTCGACCGACTGCTTGGAGGGGGTATAGTTCCTGGTTCGCTTATTCTGATAGGTGGAGAACCCGGAATCGGAAAATCAACATTGGCACTTCAAATAGCCTTAAGCACCGCCATGAAGGTACTTTACGTTTCAGGAGAAGAAAGTCCCGAGCAAATAAAACTTCGTGCAGATAGAATTTCAGGGAAAAATTCAAACTGCCTTGTGTATAACGAAGTAAACCTTGAGAATTTATTTCTGCAATTTGAGCAGGAGAAACCTGAATTGCTTATTGTCGACTCAATCCAGACCCTCAATACCGAAACTATTGAATCGAGTCCGGGAAGTCTGTCTCAAGTCCGGGAATGCGCTGCCCAGCTGTTGAAGTTGTCAAAGACAACCCATGTTCCTGTCCTGTTAATTGGTCATATTACCAAAGATGGCATGCTCGCCGGTCCCAAAGTATTGGAACACATTGTTGATACCGTGCTTCAGTTTGAGGGAGACAGTCAATATATTTACAGGGTACTTCGATCATTAAAAAACCGGTTTGGTTCAACAACTGAACTGGCTATTTTCGAAATGGAAACCGATGGTTTGCATGAGATAAAGAATCCTTCTGAAATATTCCTAAGCAGAAATAAGAATCCATTAAGTGGCGTAGCCATTGCATCCACCATCGATGGTAACCGCCCATTCCTCATCGAGGCCCAGGCCCTTGTGAGTACTGCAGTATATGGTACGCCGCAACGCACTGCTACAGGTTTTGACGGGAAGCGACTGAATATGCTTTTGGCTGTACTGGAACGTAAAGCTGGTTTTAACCTTGCATCGAAAGATGTTTTTCTGAATATTGCAGGTGGGTTAAAAGTTCAGGATCCTGCTACCGATTTGGCCGTGGTAACAGCTATCCTCTCTTCAAATTTCGACAGACCCGTAAATCAACATTTGTGTATGACGGCTGAAGTGAGCCTTACCGGAGAATTAAAAGCAGTAACCCGCATTGAGCAGCGAATAGCGGAAGCCGCGCGACTGGGCTTTAAAAGAATTATGGTTCCTGAAAGTTTTAAAAATAAGTCCGGTCTACCTGAAAACAAAATTGAAATCATACCATGCTCAAAGATTGAGCAGGCAATTAAATTGATTTTTTCAAAAGAAAGAGAATAGGATCGTTGGCAATAGTCCTCCTTGATTGAATTAAAACCGGACCTTATAAAGAAATCTCTTGTGATTTAATTCAGTTTCAACCCTGTTCGATCTAACGCATTTAATAACTGAATAGATTATTCAACGGACACGTAATTTAGGCTTTCTTAATAATCCTCAGTCTGATCATATCCATCAATAAATCCGGGCATTTCTATCTCTTCTTCGACGTTAAGCCCTTCGGAAAATTTCTGGTCGTTACAATCCAGCGGTATATTAAATCCTTCGGGTTTTTGAAAATCATCCTGTTGAGAGATTCCTAAATCAGGATCGGCATATACCTGCAACATAAATTCAGCCCAGATAGGGAGGACTGTGTTTGTGCCAGAACCCATGGCAGTTGCATCAAAATGAACCGATCGGTCTTCAGCTCCAACCCATCCGCCTGCAACCAATTTGGGAGTGATTCCTATAAACCACCCGTCCGAGTTATTATTAGTGGTTCCGGTTTTCCCTGCAATCTTGGCGGTGAGTTGATATTTCGAACCACGAAGCCTCGCTGCTGTTCCATATGTTGTAACACCCTGCATCAGGTTAAGCATAAGGTATGCAGTCTCTTCGCTGATCGATTCCATCGTTTCAGGCAAAAACGTAGCGAGGACATTTCCAAATTTATCTTCAATTCGGGTTACATAAAGCGGATTTATATGAATTCCGAGATTCGCGAATGTTGTGTAGGCAGCAACCATTTCTTCCACCGACATATCACTTGGCCCATAAATCATTGAAGGAACCGGATCGATATGGCTCTTGATTCCCATTTTATAAGCTATATCTGCTATGGCCTGTGGTTTAAAACGGTCAACGAGCCATGCAGAAACATAGTTTTCTGATTTAGCCAGCCCCCATTTTAACGGTTTGTAGGTGTTGATATCCTCTTTCTTTGCTGTTGTACGAGGCGTCCAGGTAGTATCATTTACATAAAAAGTGATAGGTGATACAGGTACTTCCCTGCATGGAGAATAACCTTCCTGCATCGCCAGAATATAGAGGAAAGGTTTAAAGGTAGAACCTGCCTGTCTTTTCCCCTGGGTTACATGATCGTATTTAAAATGCATGAAATTGATCCCTCCCACATATGCTTTTACATATCCTGTAAATGGCTCCATCGCCATAAAGCCTGTATGCAGAAAGTGTTTGTAGTAAAGAATTGAATCCAGTGGCGACATAATAGTATCAATCTCACCTTTCCATGAAAATATGGTCATGCTGACTGGTTTTTTGAATTCTTTATAAATCGAGTCCATCGACTTACCCTGGTTAAAAAGTTTTGTTCCCCGTTCCGAGTAACGTATTGCTCTGAATACAATCTGGTCAATCTGTGCAAAGGTAAGATCACTTGAGAATGGAGCTCTTCTTCGCCCCTTTTTCTCTTTGAAAAATTCAGGCTGCAGGTATTCTCCCATTTGCTTCGCAACAGCAGCCTCAGCATATTTTTGCATTCTGGAATCTATGGTAGTATAAATTCTCAGGCCATCGGTATAAAGGTCGTAAGGTTCTCCGTTTGGTTTTAGATTCTTATTGCACCAGCCATATAGTGGATCATTCAGCCAACGTGCTGAATCTTCCTGATATTTCTTATAATTCCATTTACTGTAATCTTTTCTCGCCGGCTCTTTTGCACTTATTGTCTGTCTGATAAATTCACGGAAATATGTTGCAAGTCCGACATTATGGCTAAGACGCTGAAAATGTATATCCATGGGAAGAGCCTGCAGCGAATCTTTAACGGCCATAGTGATAAACCCATATTTTTCCATCTGGCTGAGTACGGTATTCCTTCTTTGTAAGGCCTTTTCAGGAAATCGTTTAGGATTATATAATGCAGAATTTTTGGCCATACCAACAAGCATGGCAGATTGCTCTATTCTTAATGAATCGAGTGTTGTATTGAAATATACCTGGGCAGCCGACTGTATGCCAACAGCATTATACAGAAAATCATACTGATTAAAATATAGTGCAATAATTTCTTCTTTCGTATAAGATCGCTCGAGTTTAACTGCAATAATCCATTCTTTGACTTTTTGTTTAAGCCTTTCAAATTTGGAGGAAGCCTGCTCATGAAAGAGCAGTTTTGCAAACTGTTGAGTGATTGTACTTCCACCTCCGCCGCTTTTCTTCCTTAAGATACCGCGGAGCACAAACGCACGGGCAAGACCTTTAACATCTATTCCGGAATGTCTGTAAAATCTGATATCTTCAGTCGCAATAAGTGCTTTTACAAGATGTTCAGGTAGTTTTTCATAATCGACGTGAGTACGATTTTGATTTTTAAAGTAAATGCTGCCCAACACTTCACCATCGGAAGAAATTATTTGTGTGGCCAGATTAATTTTAGGATTTTCCAGATCTTCAATTTTAGGCATGTATCCGAGGTTACCGGTTGCTGCCAAAAGAATAATAAAAAGCAGCGACACGAAAGGAAATACTAGTATAATCCAGAAAATCCGAGTATATTTAATAAAGTAACTTTTTTGCTCCGACATAACTTAGTGTTAGTTTTGGCCGTAAATGTATTAATTATTTAATTTAAATTTTTGAACATACATTTGCATGTTATTTTTATAATGCCTCTTTAAAATTTGTGTATACATGATTGATAATCTTGTAATAGTTGAATCTCCAGCCAAAGCGAAAACTATTGAGAAGTTTCTTGGTAAGAATTTTCACGTCACTTCGAGTATGGGTCATATCCGTGATCTGTCTAAAAAAGATTATGGTATTGATATTAAAAACAACTATAAGCCGGAATATATTGTACCCAATGACAAAAAGAAAATTGTTACTGAACTCAAAAAGTTAGCTAAAGATGCAAAAATTGTATGGCTCGCATCTGATGAGGATCGTGAAGGAGAGGCTATTGCATGGCATTTGACAGAAGTGTTAAATTTAGTCCCTGCAAACACCAGGAGGATTGTTTTTCACGAAATAACTAAAAATGCAATACTGGAATCGATTGATAATTTCAGACAAATTGATATCAATCTAGTTAACGCCCAACAGGCCCGCAGAGTTCTTGATCGTCTTGTTGGTTTCGAACTTTCGCCAGTTCTTTGGAAAAAAGTTAAACCTCAACTCTCTGCCGGACGTGTTCAATCTGTTGCTGTAAGACTGATTGTAGAACGTGAACGGGAGATTATAAATTTCAAACCTTCCTCAACTTTCAGGGTCTCAGGTACCTTTATATCTAAAAACGCCACTGCTAAACCTCAACCTTTTAAAGCTGATGTAAGTAACCGGTTCAGTGAACGGAAAACCGCTATGCAATTTCTTGAAAAATGCAAAAATGCAAACTTCAATGTACTCGATATAACAAAAAAACCGGCAAAAAAATCGCCTGCTCCTCCTTTTACAACATCTACTTTGCAGCAGGAGGCCAGCAGAAAGCTTGGTTTTTCGGTATCACAAACAATGACTGTAGCACAACGACTGTATGAAGCGGGCTTAATAACATATATGCGTACCGACTCGGTCAACCTTTCACAGCTTGCACTGGATACAGCAAAAAAAGTAATATCTGAAGAGTATGGCGAGAAGTATGTAAATATTCACAACTATATTACAAAGTCAAAAGGAGCACAGGAAGCCCATGAAGCAATACGTCCTACCTATATCGAGAAAAAAAATATTGATGGATCGTCCACTGAAAAAAGACTATACGATCTTATCTGGAAAAGAACTGTTGCATCACAGATGAGCGATGCCCAGTTTGAAAAAACAACAGTAAACATTAAAGTTTCAACTACTCCCGAACAATTTGTAGCCCAGGGAGAGGTATTACGTTTCGATGGATTTCTAAAGCTCTACATCGAATCTACCGACGATGATAATGAAGAAGAAATAAAAGGATTTCTTCCTCCGTTAAAAGAAAATCAGCCCCTTGAATCGGTCGAAATAATAGCAACACAACGTTTTACAAGTGCCCCGGCACGATACACTGAGGCAAGTCTTGTAAAGAAACTTGAAGAGCTTGGCATAGGAAGACCTTCGACATATGCACCGACTATTTCCACGATCCAGAACAGGGGATATGTTATCAAGGAAGACCGTGAAGGAAAAGAACGTAACTATTCGGTGCTGATTCTCAAGCATGGTAAAATTTCTGAAAAAGAACTGATCGAAGTTTACAATCGTGAAAAAGCCAAACTATTCCCTGATAATATCGGTATGATCGTCAACGATTTCCTTATGGAGTATTTCAAGGAAATAATGGACTATAATTTTACAGCCCATGTTGAAAAAGATTTCGATAATATAGCATCAGGAAAGGTCGAATGGACCAAGATGATCGATTCTTTCTATAAACCATTTCATAAAAAAGTTGAAAAAACACTTGAAGTATCAGACTATTCAAAAGGAGAACGGGAAATAGGGATTGATCCTCAGTCCGGGAAAGTAGTAATTGCCCGTATGGGAAGGTATGGTCCGATTGTCCAGATAGGAGAAGCAATTCCTGAAAGCGATGAAAAGCCACGATATGCAAGCCTTCTTAAGGGACAACATCTCGAAACCATAACCCTGGAAGAAGCACTTGATTTGTTTAAATTACCAAGAGTATTGGGTAACTATGAAGGGAAAGAGATGGTTGTTGGTGTTGGCAGATTCGGACCCTATATCAGGCATAATTCAAAATTCTATTCCCTCAAGAAAGGCGTTGATGATCCTTATAAAATTACTATGGAGCGAGCCATAGAAATAATCTGTGAAAAGATAGAGCGTGAAAAGAACAGGGTAATTAAAACATTTGACGATGAGCCCGAGCTTCAAGTTTTAAATGGACGATGGGGCCCTTACATTGCTTTTAATAAACAAAACTTTAAAATCCCTAAAACGATAGAACCCTCTTCTTTAACGAAAGAAGACTGTTATAAAATTATAAACACTGCTCCGGAAAAAAAGAAATCAAAAAAGTAGCATATGAATTTGCTTGACTTCGTGGAACCTGTATCACTGGAAAAGCCTGATGAACATCTTATCGCAAGTCCGAACCTGATCGGTAAAACAATTACTATTCATACTCCCGATAATGTTCCTGCTAACTTCCAGGATTTCCAGATAGCAATTCTGGGTGTTCCGGAAGATCGTAATTCATTTAATCGAGGGGCATCCCTGGCTCCTGAAAAAATCCGTGCACAACTTTATCAATTGTATAGTGTGAGTGAGAATCTTAAAATTCTTGACCTGGGAAACCTGAAGCAGGGAAATACATTTGTGGATACCTATGTCGCACTTAAAGAAGTGTTGCAGGAGCTGCTTGCCAGTAACGTTCAGGTAATACTATTAGGAGGGACTCAGGAATTGACAATACCGATCTTTCAATCATTCGAATCAACCCGGCAGAATATTAACCTGACCACTATCGACCGCACTCTCGATATGACCAAAGACTTCGTGCGTGTAACTTCTGAATCGTATCTTTCCGAGCTCCTATTTAAAAAACGGTTATTGTTTAAATATTGTAATCTCGGACACCAGATACACTTGACCGATAAACATAATATCGATCTGATCAGCAAACTTTTTCATGATGCATTCCGTCTTGGTGAAGTACGGGCTGACATGTCAATTGTTGAGCCGATTTTACGCGATAGTGATATCGTGAGTTTTGATATAAGTGCTGTGAGAAGGTCTGATTCACCGGCTTTTTATAATCCTTCTGCCAGTGGTTTTACAGCAGAGGAGGCGTGTCAGCTTTCAAGGTATTCCGGACTGAGTGACAGGGTTGGAGTGTTTGGATTATTTGAGACCAATCCTAAGTTCGATCTCCAGAACCAGACAGCGAATTTGGCTGCCCAGATCATTTGGTATTTTCTTGATGGATATTCTTGTCGTACGCCTGAATTCCCTGATGGTAATAGTAAAAACTATAAAACCTTTATTGTAGGCCATTCCGATCTGGGTTATGAAATAACATTTTACAAAAGCCTGATAAGCGAAAGATGGTGGGTTGAGGTGCCTGATTCCAAGAAGAAAAAAAACATGCTCATCTCCTGTTCCTATAGTGACTATCAGAAAGCATGCAAGCAGGAAGTTCCGGATATATGGTGGAAATCATTTCAAAAGTTGTCATAATAACACAATACTTTTATTCATCGCGAGTTATTTTTTTGTTCTCATACAGGAAACCAATACCTTAAAAAAGTTGTAAATTTCTCAAAAAGGTATTTGTTGATTACTCATCTTGTAGGAGTATAATATTTTTGTTTATTTTAGGGTTTGCTGATTTTTTATTTCAAAGTAGATAAATGTTTGTATTACAATTA